>JAGGTJ010000134.1 GCA_021163815.1 Deltaproteobacteria bacterium
AATTTCTTACGTCGGCAATCTGGCACATACTCCCCCCGATGATGTCCTTCTGGTGGAGAGCGACGAAGATTATGTGCGGGTCTGCCGTGCGCTGTCACACCGTTTGAAACTCGATACGGCTGCGAAAGTGTGGGTGCGTTCAAAGAACCACTTTGCCTGGCTGCGGGATTTCACCGAACAGATTGGCTGTTCGTCCAGGTTCGAGGAAAAAACAGCCCGTCTGGTGCTGACCGAGCAGTGGAATGTACAGGTGCCGAACTGGCTGACCGATACCGATGTTCTCGATCATGACCTTTTGGAAATACATGTTGATTCTCAGAAACAGACCGATTTTGAAAGCCGTTTGCTCACACATCTCCTGGGAGTCGCCTTTCAGCCGGACATGCTGGGTAGCGCCCATCTTGTCGATGTGATCAAGGCGCTCGTCAGTGATGAAGCAAAGGCAGCATTCAAGAAATATCCGGTGCTACACCGCTGTCTCGAGACTAAATGCGAGCAATGGGCAGAGAGGAGCAACGAGACATGGATAAAGAATATCTGCAGACGGCTTCCTGAATATTCGAATGAGGTCTGGCAGTGGCTCAGCTTGTGGGCCGGCCTGCACGGCTACCCCGAGAAGCTGCTGGAATACGTGCTGGCCCCGGAACAGGTTCTGCTTGTACGGAAGGTTCCCCCGGACGCGCTACACGATTTGCCTCTGGAGTCTACGGCCAAGGAACAGATGCTGACCCAGATTGAACTCTTTTTTGCAGACATTGGGAAAAAAGTAAAATCGAGTGAAGATTTTCAGAAAGTTGTGCAAGCGACTTCAGGAAGGCTCCTGAAAGAGTATCATCTCATTTCGAGCATTCTCAGGAGTAATCGATTTCAACCAACTGAAGAGGATGTTCAAGAGGTGCGGACAAAATTCAGATATTGTCCGGGGGTGAGCGAAAACCAACTGAACGCCCTTCGCTACTGCGTTAAACCCGACCGCCCAACCCTGCTCGGGCCGGAAGAAGAATGGAGCAGCGTTGAATGGATTCGATGGACAGCTGAGGAATACGTGCCTTACCGCATGTGGCAGGTGCACAACGATTATTATGATGAAGACCTGGAGCAGACGGTAGCACGCTTCACGGAGTGGTATATCAGTGAATATGCAACGATCCACAAAGATCCAGACCTCAGCCTGACTCACTGCTTGAGGCCCCTTTCGTCGAACCGTTCAGAAAATGAGTTTTCGATAGTACTCCTTGTTGATTGCCTTCCCTTGGCTTTTATGGACCTCCTGGACGATGCCCTTCGTAACGTGGGCTTCAGTCGCCATGATTTGCACTACCGTTTCGCTGCGCTACCGACCATTACTGAATACAACAAAGCCGCACTCCTGAGCGGAGAGTGGCAAGAGAGCGCCGGGAACTACGAGGCCATTCTCAAGACTCGCGCTATCACCGAGTGGGGCAGCAAACAGGTCGTATATCTAAGCAACCTGAAATCGATGTCGGAAATGGCGGCCCCTCAAGAGGCGACTATTGCCGTTCTCAACTTCGTGGACGGAGATGAGTTGCTGCACTCGGACGTGGAATCCAAGAACACCACGTATGAGGATGAGTTGCACCGCCTTTTTGCCCGCATTGCTGAATCGGTAAGCAGGTTGTCACAAGAGTGGGCCGGGCCAAGGGAACAGTTAAGCGTTTATGTGGTAACCGATCATGGTGCCTGTCGCATTCTCGAAAAAGAAAAACGATCCTTTGATTCTACAGTCGTCAACAAGCTGTTTGCCAACGAAAAACACCGGTTTTCGGCCGTAGCCGAAGATCAGATAGACGAGATACCTGAAAACTTGTGGGTGCTGGGGCATCGATTTAAGCGGCCGTTTGTTTCAGAGAACACGACCTACTTCTTGCCCAAGGGGCATAATACCGTTCGCCAGGCAGGCAGGGTGAAAGGCTATATGCACGGCGGTGTTACCCCTGAAGAGGTTATTGTCCCGGCAGCACAGTACAAATTGGTGAAGGCGACTTGGAAAAAGCCAGCAGCGCGCTTCCTGAACCTGGACCTGACAAGAGAAACCGGCAGAGCCAAGTTCTATATTCAACGAGTCGTAACGCTGGAGGTCGAGATACAGAACCCGAACTCCTCTGACATACGTATTCTCCGAGCAAGTATCATGTCGCCTGAAACAGACCTCAAGAGCTGTGAAACCGTGGTAATACCGGCAGGGAGCGTGAACACCCTTCGAATGAACTGCTATTTCAAAAAGGCTGCCTTGGGGGAAAGAAGTCTGGAGATAGAGATCGCATATGAGATTGCCGGCGATCAGCACACGCTCCCCATAACGCTTGAAAGTGAGTTCAGATCAGCCATGGCGAGCGGATTCAGCCTGAGGGACCTTTAAAACAATTATGAATTATGAATGCGAAATTATGAATAGAAGCATTGGCATCCTTCATAGCAAGCCAAAAGTAGTTTACACTTTTAGGGATAATACACCTCAAAAAATATGACTTGTGCAATTAGCTATTAGCCGTTAGGTTTTAGCTTAATATCCCGTTTTTATAGAAGTTTTTACCTAATAGCTAACGGCTAATAGCTAATTGCTGGCATCCGTCTATGTTGAAAAAGTATAAACTACAGAATGAAGGATGTCGAAACATTGAATTCTTGGACAATTAGTCAGTGATTGAACCAGGGTAACTTCTAACAAATAAAGGAGGAATTCAGGATGAAACAGATGGATATTATTCATCATTCATCATTCTGAATTCATAATTCAAAACATGATGTCATTTGAACGCAAAGCGAAAGATTACTATGGCGAGGTCGTCATCAACAAAGGTCTCATGAGAAAGGCCGGATTTGGTGCCCGTGCGATTCCGGTCTATGTCGGTGAATGGATCATCAGCCAGTTCATGGACGGAGACGAGCTGACCCCGGACGGTAGAAACGAGATTGTCAACACGGTCTCAAAGTATCTTCCGCAAAAAGCGGACAAGAACACGATCCTGAATCGCCTGATGGAGCAAGAAGAGGTTCGTATTCTGGATGATTTTCGCGTCAACGTAAACCTGGAACGGCACACTCACGATCTCAGCATTCCGCTGTTGGATGTCAGTAACGGGATGGTGCAAAAGGATATTATCGACAATAATCCTATGCTCCTGAAAACGGGTATGTGGGGGCTGGGTACATTGCGGTATGTCCCCCCCGATGGCGAGGACGTGAAGAAAGGCCAAATATGGATGGTCGATTTCAAGGCGTTTCAGACACCTGGGGTCGATTTAGACTACTTCAGGGAGTCACGTAAACATTTCAATATCGACGAGTGGATCGACCTCTTGGTTTCGAGCTGTCAGTTCAATCCCGATGTCCATCGTTTATCACAAAAGCTCCTGTTGCTCAGCAGGATCATTCCCTTGGTTGAACCGAGGGTCAATCTCACGGAGTTGGCGCCGAAAGGAACCGGAAAGTCTTTTGTGTTCGACAACATAAGTCGGTATGCCGCGGTGATACCGGGTGGAAAGCTGTCGGCTCCTGCCCTGTTTTTCAATAGCAACACAAAGCAAATCGGCCTGATTCCACGATACGACGTTGTCGTGGTCGATGAAATCCAAAAGATTCATACCGATGCATCCGGAGAGGCCATGGCGGCTCTCAAGATGTATCTTGAAAGCGGCAGATACCGCAGAGCAACAGGGGATATGGGAACGTCAGAGTCAGGATTTGTCATGCTCGGCAATATCACGCTGGGCATTAACAGATTGCCACTGTACGAAAGTGACGGGATATTCAGGGAGCTGCCGGCTGCCCTACAGGAATCTGCGTTTATAGATCGAATCCACGGGTTGATCGAAGGATGGTTTATGCCGCGTGTATCCCGGAACACCCCATCAAAATCACTTGGATTCAAGGGGGATTTCTTTAGCGAAATACTTCATGAACTGCGTGTTGACCTGAGATATGCAGATTATGTCTCTCAGAGCTTACACCTCCCGCAATGTGAGGATATGCGGGACAATAAGGCCATTTCTCGGCTGGCGGAAGGCTTTCTGAAACTGCTGTTTCCTGATCTCGAATTAAGCGAGGAAGAGTTCATTACCTACTGTGTAAATCCCGCAGTTCGCATGCGTCAGCAGATTCGAGATGAACTCTCGAAGATCGACCAGGAATTCAAGTGGGTCACAATAAAAAGTCAGATTCCGGATGAGTTTCAGTTGTCCCATCCCGATGAACGGCCAAACCCGGAGGAAGAAGCGAAAAAAGTCGATCCTCTGGCACCAGATCGTATTCCTGAAGAAAAAACCCTGGACCTTGTCGAGGGGCAGAAGGGAATCTCGTTTGAAAAGCTCTTCCTTCCCTATGTCAAGGGAGCCAAATCGATCAAGATTTGTGACCCGTACATTCGGCTGCAATATCAAATATACAACCTGATGAGTTTCTGCGAGATTCTGGATCCGTCGGAAGGAACGCTGAAGGTCGATCTCGTCACGGCATGTGACACTTACCAGGAAACCGAACTGAGAGGGAAGCTTGAGGAACTGAAAAAGGGGTTGAGCCCTGATCACATCGAGTTCAACTATGTTTTCGATAACAATCTTCATGACCGATGGATAGAAACGGACACGGGGTGGAGAATTATCTTGGGCCGTGGACTCGACATATTCCAAAAACCTGAGGATAAGTTTACCTTGGGATTCCTGGATCAGACGAAACGGAAATGTAAGGCAACAACAATTACCTACATTCGAGTGAAAGTAGCCTCTTGATGAATTGTTGTCGTGAACAGCAAATAGAAGGACGGAGAGGGACTCGATAGAGGACCTAAAAGGAGATGGTGTAATTATGCCACAGTCAAAGCTGATGCCCCAGCACATTGATCCGTCCTTACTGCAAATCAAGCCTTAAGGACATATATACATCAGCTCAATCGCTTTTGGAAGGTGGGGATTATTAACCACTTACCCTTTATCTCTTCGCTTCTCAGCCTTGATTTACTCATGCTTCCACCCTCTCTTTCAGTTCATTCGAACATAGAAAAGAGCGAAAATCCTTTACCAATGGCCTTACAAAAACCATCTTGAGGGCGGTGGAATATCTCTTCCCCTTATGAAACAGATTTTTCCCCGTCGTCATACCTAAGCATTTCCAGTTTAAAGCCTTATAACAACGCCCGCGATATCTCTTCGGATCAACAAACGTTTCCATCAAAACCGGCCGGTAACCCCATCGCAGATGCCAATCTTCACATATACGTTGCTGAACCTGTCCCAGTACATGACTCGCGAGATTCTTCACATGAACCCATCTCAAAATAAAAAAGCTTGGTATTTATGACCTATCCAAAATTCCTCAACCACTGGTTGTCTCTCTATCCAATCCATTTATTTCGTACGCCAAGGGCCTTGGCCTCCCCGGCAAACAGCAGCAGTAATCTTTACCGATGGAACTCGGAATCAATTTTCCCGGATGTTTCCATTAAGTGTATAGTCTATATCAGTCGGAGCTGAGAGTTTGCCCCGAAACAGTTTTTAACCCATGGCGCATTGAGCCATGATGCAAATAGAGTTTCATGAACGAAACGGATAGAATCTCACCCCTCCCTGAGGGCGATGACCGCAAGTTGATTTACCACGGCAGCGGCCAGGGCAGAACCGCCTTTCCGACCCTTAATGGTAATATATGGAACATCTTCCTGCATCATCAGGGCATCCTTTGATTCAGCCGCATTTACAAAACCCACAGGCATACCAACAATTAACGAAGGATAACATCTTTTTTCCTTTACATAATCAAGAAGTCTCATAAGGGCAGTCGGCGCATTGCCCACCACATATATCCCCCCGTCAAGATGCGGACAGGCCAGATCAACTGCTGCATGGGCCCTTGTAATTCCCTGATCCGACGCAATCTGTCTTACCCTTTCATCTTTCATAAAACATTCAACACGGCACCCAAGCCTATCCATGCGGCCCGAGGTTATCCCTGCCCTGGCCATATTTGTATCAGTGACAACGATACAGCCGTCAAGAAGCGCCTTTATCCCGGCATCAACCGCTGAAGGATGAAATTTTACAAGGGAAAGCATCTCAAAATCGGCAGAGGTATGGATCATCCTGCGGACAATCTCCCACTGGGCACCCTCAAAAGGCCTTGGTTCAGGCACTTCAGAATCTATAATTTCAAAAGAACGTTCTTCTATTTCATACGGTTTTATGGTAAGCATATCATCTTTCATGGTTTCTCCCTGCAGAAATCTACAAAATTTTCAGCAACACCGGGGTTGGATCCCCAATGGAGATGTATATAAGAGGCAAGCACCCTGTCTTTCACAAGGCCCTCAGTTGCATGGCCTTTTCCCCTGCGATTCCTGACTTCGTATATTGACATAACATCACGGCCTTCAGTATCCGCCCTGGAATAGTGAAACTCATGCCCCCTGACCACAGTCCCGGAAGGGCCAAGCACAGACCTCCTTTTTGTAACAATCTCTCTGTAACCAAGTGCCCTGAATCTATGTTCCATGTAACAGGACAAGGGAAATATCCCTGCCATTTTAAAGGATTTCCCCTCAATGTCTGTCATCTTTTCCATCAGGCACATAAATCCGCCACATTCTGCATAGATAACGCCGCCATCAGATGCAAATCCTCTTATGTCACTTAAAAGAGATGAATTCTGCGACAGCCTCTTGCAGTACAGCTCAGGATAACCACCCCCCAAGATCAGTCCCTGAATATCCCCTGGCAGGTATCTGTCTCTCAAAGGGGAAAAGAAAATAAGATCTGCCCCTGCATCAACGAGCAGTCTCAGATTTTCCCCATAATAAAAACAAAACGCCTCATCCCTTGCAACAGCTATCCTCACGAATCTGTCATGTACACGGGCTTTAACGCCCCTGTCGTTCAATTTTATATCGGTCGGATTCAGACAGCCACCCTGCATTTTGGAGTTTATGGGTGCCGGTTCTTCTGACACCTTACGCTGAAACCGTTCTTCTGGCCTTAAACAGACATTTTTCCTGCCTGAATCACATGACCTGCATCCTTTTGCAATCTCAAGAATATTATCGAGATCCAGCCCTTCCTCTATCCAGTCAGCAAGCCGTTCCCTCCGGACTGGATCCATGCCCATATCATCTGCCGTAACAAGACCGAGGTGTCTCGAAGGTATCTCTATACCCTCTGCCCTCGAAAGTGCACCAACTACAGGCATATCAAAACTGGAACTCATTGCATCTTCAATAATCTCCCGGTGTGCAGGACTTCCGATTCTGTTCAGGATAACACCACATATATTCAGGTCAGGATCAAAAGATTTAAATCCAAGCACAACAGCGGCCACAGATCTTGCCATAGACCTCGCATCTACCACGAGAAAGACCGGCAGACCAAGCCACTTGGCCATCTGTGCGGTTGAACCGGAATCATCTTTACCGGAAAAACCGTCAAACAAACCCATGACTCCTTCAATCAGGGCAACGTCTGCGCCGGTTGTGCAACGTATGAACATATCAAGATTATATTGGCTGTCCATCATCCAGCCATCCAGGTTATGGGATTCCCTTCCCGTAACGAGCCTGTGATGTCCCGGATCAATAAAATCAGGCCCTACCTTGAAAGGCTGAACAGCAAGCCCTCTTCTGACAAGGGCAGCCATAATACCGAGGGATACAGAGGTCTTTCCGCAGCCGCTGTGGGTCCCCGCTATTACAAAAGCAGGCAATGTCATGTTTCATTTCCCAAAATCTTCAATAATTCCTTTTTGAAAATAGTTTATGCAGGATTCAGGTTCAATAATAATGACGTGCTAACAGACAAAAGGTTACAGATGAAGTCCATAGATCATCCTGTCAATATCACAATGGGCCTCGAAATGGTCAGCAAGACGATCATATTCCCTGAAACGTGCGGCCCTCTCCCCTTCAGAATGTCTCATCTGCAAGCCCTTCTCCTCTCTGATACGATTCAGAAAGGCCTCCCTGAATCCCGGAGAATCAAAAAGGCCGTGCAGATATGTCCCTGCAACCCGCAAATCCTCCATTATCCAGCCATCATTCCAACCGTTGTCCCTGCGGGAGGTATAAAGCCGTAAAAAGGGCATGCCTTTATCACACACAGGTTGTGTCCTCCCCATGTGAATCTCGTAACCCTCCACGTCCTTTTCGTTCACAAGGCACACACCCGTCACTTTCCGCACCACCTTATCGCCTGCAAGTTCCGTTGCAACAGGCAAAAGACCAATACCTTCCACCTCTTTTCTTGCTGATTCCACTCCAAGGCGGTCATGTATAACTCTTCCCAAAAGCTGATATCCGCCGCAAATACCTATAACCCTACCCCCCTTCAGGTAAAACTCCCTCACCTTGTCTGACCATTTGGTTTGTTGCATCCATAGGGCATCTTCCATTGCATTTTTGGTTCCCGGTATGATAAGACAGTCATAAGACATAGACATTTCATCAGGATGAAAAAGAAAATTAACTACAACATCAGGTTCACTCTCAAATATCTCAAGGTCGGTAAAATTGGAAATGGCAGGAAGTTTTATAACCGCAATATTAACCGTGTCTTTCCCTGTGGGTTTTAATGCACGTCTGTCCTTCTGCACCGAAACAGAGTCCTCCGGATCTATCCGGATGTCATTATAAAATGGCACCACTCCAAAGACAGGAAGAGATGTCTTCTCTTCTATATATGTTACCCCGGAATCAAACAGCCTTTTATCCCCCCGGAATTTGTTTATGATAAAACCTGATGTGATTTCCCTCTCTTTTCCTGAAAGGAGACAATGTGTACCAATCAGTTGGGCAAATATCCCTCCCCTGTCAATATCGCCTATAATAACACAGGAGGCATTTGCAAGGATTGCCATCCGATAGTTCACTATGTCATTTTTCTTCAGGTTCATCTCACAGCAGCTCCCGGCCCCCTCCATAACTATAACATCATGCTCTCTTGAAAGTATGTCATAAGACTCCTTAACGGCCTTCACAAGCATGGACTTGCGATTATGGTATTCCATGGCATCCATATGGCACAAAACCTTTCCCTGAACCACCACCTGGGCACCCTGTCCGCCTGAAGGTTTAAGAAGCACAGGATTCATGTGGACGGTTGGAACAAGGCCTGCCGCCTCTGCCTGCACCACCTGGGCACGGCCTATCTCTCCACCTTCAAGGGTCACATAGGAATTGTTTGACATATTCTGGGCCTTGAAGGGGGCAACCCTGTATCCCCTGCGCCTAAGTATCCTGCACATGGCAGCGGCAACAATGGATTTGCCAACATCACTGCCCGTGCCAAGAAACATGATGGCCTTTGCCATACTATTGCTCTGGTTCATCTTCATAAAAGACCTGCACCCCCTAATCCCTTGCCATGGAAACCACCTTAACTGCAATCAGAAAAAAAACAAGACCTGTTCCCAGCAGTATTACATAAGAAAACATATCAACAGGGTTTCCAAAGGAGGCTGCCCTGATAGCATTTGATGCATGGGTCAGGGGAAGAAGTAGAATGATCTTCTGTGCCCACACCGGAAGACGTGACACAGGGAAAAAGGTGCCGCCAAGAAAGGCCATGGGCGTAATAACAAAGTTGGTAAACATGGCCTGATCCGCATGAGACCTAACCATCATGGCCATACCCACAGCAAGGGAGGAAAAGACAAAACTGTTAAGAAAAACGGCAACCCAGAACATGATATTCCAGTAATCAATCATAACTCCAAACAGCAACCCAAGCCCGATAATTATTCCTACCGACAAAAAGGCACGTGTTATGCCTCCAAGTGTTTCACCAAGGACATATGAAATATTGCTTATGGGAGCAGCCTGAAATTCCTCAAAGATATGCCAGTAAAAACGGGATATATTGATTTCACTGCCAATCACAAATGCCCTGTTCATGCTGCTCATTGCTACAAGACCAGGAATCAGAAACTCCATGTAGGTATGACCATGGATTGTAACAGATTTGCCCATTGCATACCCAAAGGCAATAAGGTAGAGAAAAGGTGAAACCGCCATGGATGCAATCATCTTCAAAAACCGGCACCGCAAGATCATCATTTCTCTGTAATACACCGCAAAAAAACCGTTCATCACTTGACCTTCTTTCCTGTAAGAGACAAAAAGGCATCCTCAAGATTTACCCGCCTGAAGGAAAAACTGTCCTCCTGTTGTTCCGCATACTGTTTCGCCTCTTCTTTTGTTCTGAAATATCTTGACCTTATATTGTCATTCATCATCAGGTCAATAGCCCACTCTCCCTGCCTTGATATGAGCGCTTGCGGGCTATCCACGGCCACAACCCTGCCCTCGTCAATAAAGGCAACCCTTTCAGCCAGAAATTCTGCCTCTTCAATATAATGGGTGGTAAGAAAAATAGTGGTCCCATTTTTCTGTATCTTCTTCATAAGTGCCCATATACGCCTCCTGATACTGGCATCCAAGCCAACTGTAGGCTCATCGAGAAAAAGTATCCTTGGCGAATGCATAAGCGCCCTTATGATCGTCAGTCTCCTTTTTAACCCACCGGATAGCCTGGAGACAGCAACATTCAGCTTGTCAGACAAACCTACATAATCTACAAGTTCATTGATCCTCTGTTTTCTCTCTTTTAAAGGCATATGAAAAAGCAGACCGTGAATAGTCAGGTTTTCAAACACTGTCAGTTCACTGTCCAGATTAATAGCCTGGAAAACCACTCCACACTGACGTTTTGCTGCAAGAGTCTCCCTTTCAACATGAAAGCCGTTCAGCCATGCATCCCCGGAAGATAGTCTGGTAAGACCTGTCAATATTCGGATTGTGGTTGTCTTTCCCGCACCATTAGGGCCAAGATAGGCAAACATCTCCCCTTCACGTACATGCAGACTGACATCTTTCAGAACATGAGAATGCCCATATACCTTGTTGAGTTTTTCAATCCTTATCACGATAATTCCCCAAAGATGATGACATCGAGATTGTGAAAAAGAGCCATTTCCGGATCGGAAACTCGCCAGCACCCAAAATTGATGAACCTGTAAAAAGTCGAGTCAATGGATAGGTAAAAATCTTCATATACAAGGCATAACACAGTAGATGGAGACTTTTTACGACGCCATCAAAATTGATTCATGGATGGGCACTATGTAACATTCCGAACAGTAACAGCATCCAGTGGACATGCTTCTATACAGTCCCAATACCCCATACACATATCCTGAAAGACTACAGGCGGTTTGAATGGCCCATCTATCTGTTTGATAACCTTGTGTGAGCAGGCCAATGTCGATAGACAGCGGCCGCTGTCAGGGGCACAGTTTTGGGGTTTACATACATCATAGTTTACCATGGCAAATGATTTTTTGGGTTGCATTCCTTAATACTCCTTCAAATTTTTCCGAAAAAGGCATAGGTTAAAGGTCAGGCAAAGAGACTATCCTGTTAATAATATAAGACACTATGCCTTTTATGGGCCTTTCCCCCGCTTATGTAACAGGCTTAGAAACGAAAAACACCATACAGTTTCCATTCTGAAAATAGTTTATGCAGGTCTTAGGTAACAAGAAAATCAACCATGAAAAAGACGCCCCATACAGTTCCACCATACATCATAAACATTTTTTTATTATAGGACCTAAATCCTGCAAGCGTCGAGTTTGCCGAAGATGCAAGGCGGCAAGGGCGCAGACGTACTCCGATACTTCAAGTCCTTGCCAACACCGCAGATTCGGTAAAATCGACGCTCCGGAAGCGGTAAACTATTTTCAAAAATCACAATCTTTATCTTCAAATTGATGCGTGTTATACAAGCACAACATTTTTATAATTCCTTGATATTAAAAGCATAATTTTCTTCTTGAAAATAGTTTATGCAGGTTTTAGGTTCCACTTAAATCCTGCATAAACTCGTAAAAAATCCGTCGCAAAAATTTTAGACACAATATATCGTAACGCCCAGCAAAGTTATCCTAATATACTGAAGCCAAATTTCTGATTTTCGACTTTTTACGACGCCATCACGGTTAATTCAAAAGTCATATGGAACTAACAAATAAACAGTACACGACACTAAGAAACCTGATTTACAACAACTGCGGGATTAATCTGCACAAGGGTAAACTGCCTCTTTTAAAAAACAGGTTGTCAAAGCGTTTGAGGGCAACTGGCATAGAAGATGTCAACACTTACATCAAACTCCTCAAGAATGACAATGATGAGTTTGTCAGTTTTATCGACACCATTTCCACAAATCACACATACTTTTTTCGGGAAAACAGACACTGTGAATTTCTTCTGGACAATCTGGACAGATCCAGACCTATCAAGATATGGAGCGCAGCATCCTCCAGTGGTGAGGAGCCCTTTTCTATTGCATTTCAACTGTTGAACAACAATTTTACCTTCAAGATACTGGCATCAGATATATCGACAGCAATGCTTAAGCTGGCTGCAAGAGGTATATATCACAAAAAAAAGTTCAGACTGGTACCAAGGGACATTCTCAAAAAGTACTGTATGAAAGGCCATGACAGGTGGGAAGGATATATCAAGATAAAAAAAGAAGTCGTATCCATGATATCTTTTAAAAGACTTAACCTTCTGACTGATCCTGTTCCGGGTGTATTTGATGTGATATTCTGCAGAAATGTCATGATATATTTCGACAATCCTACAAAAGCCATGGTAGTAAACAAACTCGCATCTGCCATAAAACCCGGTGGATACCTTATTATAGGGGCATCAGAAGGACTGGTCGGAATTGAACATGACTTACAGTATGTTGAACCAAGTATTTACAGAAAAAAATGATTACTGCCCACAGATGAGCATGATCTGATCAAGCATTAAGCCCTTCCAACGAACTTCACAGAAAGTCGCGTAAGCACTTTATGGTATGTGACATTTAACCTACATCCTGCAAACATCAAATTCGTTCCTTATAGAATGCAGCGAAGCAGCATAAACCATTTTACAGCGCTATTAACCTTTATGGCCCCATATTGTTACACACACAACTTTTCTATAATTCGTTGATATTAAAAACATAATTTTCTTCTTGAAAATAGTTTATGCAGGTTTTAGGTCTCATCAGAAACAGCAACTATCAGAAAAACAGACCCACGAGGCCATATAAAAAAGTTCTTCAAGATTAACCCAACAGAACGGAATTCAAAAGTTCATAATCAGTAAAGGCCCTAGCAACAGACTCTATTTTATAGAGACCAATTACATGTACTTTCATCATAACAACAAAACTAAGATCAACCTCGACTTTTTTCAGAAAGAATTGTTTTAATCCGTGCTATTTCCTTCTTGACCTTTGGGATAGACGCAGTATTTGATAATTGACCAATCGCCTTTTGAAAACGTAAATTAAAGAATTCTTGAGACAGTTCAAGGCATCTGTCTTTCAGTTCCTGTATTCCTAACTCTCTTAATTCATTTGTTTTCATCGGCCTATACTCTCCTTGAAACAAACTTTGTAGCAAATGGCAACTTATTGCCCCCCAATCTAAAAGCCTCTCTCGCCACATCCTCGGAAACACCCTCAAGTTCATAAAGAATTCTTCCTGGTTTGACAGGAGCCACCCAACCTTCAGGAGCACCTTTTCCTTTACCCATTCTTGTTTCAGCAGGTTTTTTTGTTATTGGTTTATCAGGAAAAACACGAATCCACATCTTTCCACCACGTTTTACATGCCTTGTCACAGCTATTCTTGCCGCTTCTATCTGTTGGGCAGTCATGTAACCCCTTCCTACAGCCTGTAAACCATAAACACCAAAAGCCAAGGTATTGCCTCGCATTGAAACACCTTTGAGTCTGCCTTTTTGTCTCTTACGATATTTAACTTTCTTTGGACTTAACATAGTAAAGTAAAATCCTTATATTTTTTTGTTCTTATCAGGCAAAATTTCACCCTTAAATATTATAACCTTAACACCTATTGTACCATAAGTCGTAAAGGCTTCAGCAAAGCCATAATCGATATCAGCCCTAATGGTATGAAGTGGCACCCTTCCTTCCCGATACCATTCTCTGCGAGCCATTTCAGCGCCCCCCAGTCTTCCGCTACAGGTGATTTTGATCCCCAACGCCCCAAATCTCATAGCCGAACTAACGGCCTTTTTCATGGCTCGTCTAAAAGCTACCCGACGAACAAGCTGAGTCGCAATATTTTCCGCCACCAACTGCGCATCGACTTCAGGTTTTCTGACTTCCTGTATGTCTATTATTATTTCTTGCTTGATCTCTTTTTCTAAATCTTTTTTCAGTTGTTCTATATCAGCACCTTTTTTACCTATCACTATACCGGGCCGTGCCGTATGCATACGAATTCTGACCTTGTTGGCAGCCCTTTCAATTTCTATCTTTGATATACCGGCCTGGGCAACACGCTTTTTTAAAAACTTACGAATCTTATAATCCTCTAATAAAAAGGTACTGTATTCCTTAGTTGCAAACCATCGTGAAGCCCATTTTTTATGGACACCTAGCCTAAAGCCAATTGGATGAACTTTTTGTCCCAACATCCCCTCCAGATAGAACTAATTAAGCATCACAGCCTATTTCAATTTAATATCTTTACAAAAGGTGTGAATTTTCATTAAATTTTACAAAAAGACCTCAAAAAAAACAGATTATATTTCATCCACAATCACTGTAATATGACTGGTTCGTTTTCTTATGCGTGTTGCCCGCCCTTGAGCCCTTGGTCGCCATCTTTTTAACATGGGGCCTTCATCAGCATATACCTTCTTTAACCTTAACGTATCTATATCAAGACCCAAATTCTGAGAGGCATTTGCAGCCGCAGATTTTATCAGATCAGCCAATATCTTTGCCCCTTTTTTGGGCATAAAAGAAAGAATTGCAATTGCCTCTTCCAAGGTCTTTCCACGAACCTCTTTTATTATAATCCGCATCTTCTGAGGCGAAATCCTTACAAATTTTGCTACCGCTCTTGTTTCCATTATATTCAACTCTATTCTTTCAAAAGTAATACTGTTCTACGTTCATATGCCATTCATATATCTTTTTTCAGGATATATTATTTTTTACCCTTTAACTTGGATTTCTTACTACCAGCATGCCCATGAAAGGTCCTTGTTGGAGCGAATTCTCCTAGCTTATGCCCTACCATATCCTCAGAAATAGAAAGCGGAAGAAAATTTCTTCCATTATGTACTGCAAATGTAAAGCCAACAAATTCAGGGATTATAGTGGACCTTCTGGACCATGTCTTTATAGCCTTCCTACTCACAGCCCCTGACAATTTCTCCACCTTTTCTATCAAATAAGGATCTACAAAGGGTCCCTTTTTTAATGACCTTGGCAAAACTACCCTCCTTTCGGATATTCAAGTCTGTAAATCAATTGATCCCCATCTCACGAAGTATATCAAAAAATCAAGAAAATCAGATTATACAATGATCAAGAAAAGACCTCAATATATAGATAAAGATCCCAAGTATTATCTCAACTATTATATAAAAAAAGATTAATTTTTTAAAAACAGATATCGGCCCCGCATTTCTCAACAGCAAAGTGGCACAAAAAAACAGCATTCAAACCTTGAAGAATAATATTTCATGATCCCTGTTTTTAAATAAAATCTTACTTTTTTCTTCTTCTAACAATTAAACGGTCGCTATTCTTTCTTTTTCTTGTCCTAAAGCCTTTTGTAGGAACACCCCACGGTGTCACAGGATGCCTGCCTCCTGAGGATTTACCCTCTCCACCCCCATGAGGATGATCGACAGGATTCATTGCCACGCCCCTAACATGAGGGCGTCTACCCAGCCATCTGTTTCTTCCGGCCTTACCAATAGAGATATTTTCCTGATCCAGGTTTCCCACTTGACCTATAGTTGCCTTACAGTCAAGTAAAACCATCCTTACCTCACCTGAAGGAAGTTTTAATTGAGCATACTTACCCTCTTTAGCCATTAACTGGGCATAGGTCCCCGCACCCCTCGCGATTTGTCCCCCATGGCCGATATTCATTTCAATATTATGCACATAGGTTCCAAGAGGAATGTTTTTTAATGGTAAAGCATTCCCAATCCTTATCTCAGCCCCTTCACCTGAAAGAAGTTTATCTCCTACCTGAAGATTATTGGGGGCAATTATATATCGTTTTTCACCATCTGCATAACACAAAAGAGCAATATTGGCAGACCGATTAGGGTCATACTCAATTGATATCACTTTAGCCGGAATTCCGTCTTTATCCCTCTTAAAATCAATTATCCTGTATAAACGTTTACAGCCACCTCCACGGTGTCGAACCGTAATACGTCCATTCGAATTTCTCCCCCCACTTCGTTTCAAACTTTTGAGAAGACTTTTCTCAACTCTGGTATCAGTTAATTCTTCAAAGGTAGATACAGACTGAAACCTTCTCCCAGGGGATGTTGGTTTATTAATTTTAATTCCCATATTCATTTAAGCCAGATCAGGCTATACCCCCTCAAAAATATCCATATTCTGACCAGGTCTCAAGGTTACGATTGCCTTTTTCCAGTCAGAAGTTTTACCAATACTTCTTCCTACCCTGCGCTTCTTACCTTTAACATTAATAGTCCTTATATTTAAGACCTTAACATTAAATATAGCCTCTACAGCACGTCTAATCTCTACCTTGTTGGCTCTTTTCTGTACCTTAAAAGAAACCTTGTTAAAGGAACTTTTTTGTACAGTGGTCTTTTCAGTACTAAGGGGCTCTTTTATGATTTGATATATATCCACTGAACTAACTCAATGCCTCCCCTATATCCTTTAAAACAGATTCTTCAAGCATAAGGACATTATACTTCAAGATATCATAGACATTAAGACCCTGATGGCGTACCACTTTTGCATCTTGCACATTTCTCGATGATTTTTCAAGAATATCTTCTTTATCATGCGTAACAATTAGAGCCTTACTTAATTCAAACCGTTTTAATAATTCTACAAATTTTTTGGTCTTCAACTCTAAAAACTCATTAAAATCTTTCACAATAACAAGTTTACCCGATGCAACCTTATCAGTTAAAGCCATTCGCAAGGCAACTTTTCTTGTTTTCTTAGAAACACGATGATTATACTTTCGTTGCTTAGGACCAAATGCCACACCTCCCCCCTTTCTGATCGGAGCAGCAGCATCTCCCACCCTTGCCCTGCCAGTACCTTTTTGACGCCACAACTTTGCACCGGAAGCCTTAACACTTGACCTGCCTTTTGTTGAAGCACATCCTGATCTTCTGGCAGCGAGTTGAGCAAGAACGACTTGATGAAGAACATGTTTCTTTACCGGCACACCAAATATATCTTCTCTCAAATCTGCCTCAGAAACCTTTTCTCTATTAAGATTGTACACATTGCAACTAATCATTGAATATACCTGCCACAACAGAGTGAAAATTAAACATGAACGCTCACAAAAGCAAGAAACAGAATTTAAGCGGCAATAAAACAAACATTACGTTTTTTCTTACAATATCACCGTATACAATACAAATTATCTCCGCAAAATCGAGTACCGCTTTCAGAACCCCTATGATCAGGCCTTCCTGATTTCCAACAGGGCATTGGATCCGCCTGGAACAGAACCAGTGATTAAAAGAACATTTTCATCCGGTCTGACATCAATAACCTTAAGGTTTTTTACCGTTACACGCTGGTTTCCCATTCTTCCGGGAAGCTTTCTTCCCTTTAATACCCTCCCCGGAGTAGCGCTACAACCTATAGAGCCAGGAATCCTGTGAGAACGAGAACCGTGAGTCTTTCTTCCACCCGCGAATCCCCACCTTTTCATCACACCGGCGAAACCTCTTCCTTTACTGTAGCCACTTACGTGTACTACATCACCAACATCAAAGATATCAGGTTTTATCTCCTGGCCTTCAGTAAATTCATCCACAGAATCCACCTTGATTTCCCTAAGATATTCAAAACAGCCTTTACCAACCCGTTTAAAATGTCCTTTTAAAGGTTTGTTTACCCGCTGTTCCTTTTTGGGAGAAAAGGCAACCTGAATAGCATTATAGCCATCCCTATCTTTCGTCTTCTTTTGCATCACAACACATGGTTCAGCCTTAACAACCGTCACAGGGACACTAAATCCTTCAAGGAAACACCTTGTCATACCTATCTTTTTTCCATACAATTTACTGACCATATGCAATTACTCCAAAGTTTTCACTTAACCTCTGACAATTTCTTCAAAACTGCCCGTTTTTTTGATTTAACCGGCCATATCAGTGAGTTAAAAAAAAGGCATTGACAGCAAGCCTGCATAAAAGTTGCAACTCATAAAATGACAAAGGGCAGCTTTTTATATTATAAACCCATTGCACAGTTAAGATAAAAAGCACAACAGGTTTTCCATAAGAGCCGTAAATCACAATTTTATTTCCACATCAACACCTGCAGCAAGATCCAATTTCATAAGAGCATCAATGGTCTGCTGAGTTGGTTCCAAGATATCCAACAAGCGCTTATGAGTTCTTATCTCAAACTGTTCTCTTGACTTCTTGTCAACATGTGGAGATCTTAAAACACAATACTTATTAATAACTGTAGGAAGAGGTATCGGACCGGCAACTCTTGCTCCCGTATCTTTAGCAGTCTCAACAATCTCCTTGGCTGACTGATCCACCAAACTATGATCATAAGCCTTCAAACGTATCCTGATCTTCTGATTAGTTATCATATCAGCTACCTACTCAATAATTTCACTAATAACACCGGCACCTACAGTTCTACCACCCTCACGAATTGCGAACCTTAGCTCTTTTTCCATTGCAATCGGCATAATCAGACTTACTTCCATAGATACGTTGTCTCCAGGCATTACCATTTCAATTCCTTCCGGTAAAGTAACCACTCCTGTTACATCTGTTGTACGAAAGTAAAACTGAGGTCTATATCCATTAAAGAATGGCGTATGACGTCCACCCTCTTCTTTGGTAAGGATATATGCCTCTGCCTTGAATTTTGTATGCGGAGTGATGGTTCCCGGTTTGGCAACTACCTGTCCACGCTCCACCTCATCTCTCTTGGTTCCTCTTAGCAAGACACCTATATTATCGCCTGCCTGACCCTGATCAAGTATCTTACGGAACATCTCAACCCCTGTACAGACTGTCTTCAGGGTATCCCTTATTCCTACTATTTCTACTTCATCACCTACCTTAATTATACCTCGCTCAACCCTGCCAGTTACCACTGTACCCCGGCCAGATATGCTGAACACATCTTCTATAGGCATAAGAAAAGGTTTTTCTATATCACGGACAGGATCCGGAATATAACTATCTATTGCATCCATCAACTCAAATATAGGCTTGGCTTCCTCTGAATTAGGATCATCACTTTCAAGAGCCTTTAATGCGCTCCCCCTTATAATCGGGATATCATCTCCGGGGAACTCATATTTACTCAAAAGTTCCCTCAATTCCAGCTCTACCAATTCTATGAGCTCTTCATCATCAACCATATCGCATTTATTAAGAAATACCACTATATTAGGCACTCCTACCTGACGTGCCAGCAATATATGCTCACGAGTCTGAGGCATTGGGCCATCATCTGCCCCTACCACGAGGATAGCACCATCCATCTGTGCTGCCCCTGTAATCATGTTCTTTATATAGTCAGCATGCCCCGGACAATCCACATGGGCATAATGCCTCTTATCTGTTTCATATTCCACATGCGCAGTGGCAATTGTTATCCCTCTTGCCTTTTCTTCCGGTGCCTTGTCTATCTCATCAAATGGCACAAAATTAGCTTTTCCCTTTTTAGCCAGATGTTTAGTTATAGCCGCTGTCAAGGTCGTCTTACCATGATCGATGTGCCCTATTGTGCCTACATTCAAATGCGGCTTTGTTCTCTCAAATTTAGTTTTTGACATCTCTCATTCCTCCTTAAAGATAGTTACCAACGATAGTGGGCAAATGCCTTATTAGCCTCAGCCATCCTATGCGTATCTTCTCGTTTTTTAACCGCAGAACCTCTACCTTTGGCTGCATCCATAAGTTCACCGGCAAGCTTGGCAACCATTGTCTTCTCTCCCCTTTGCCTCGCAAAGCCTACTATCCATCTTATAGCCAGAGCAAGCCTTCTGGACGATCTAACCTCCGTAGGTACCTGATAAGTAGACCCCCCTACCCTTCGGGATTTAACCTCTACCACAGGTTTAACATTATCAATAGCCCTTTGAAATACTGCTATCGGATCATCATCTTTCATCTTTTCTTTTATGACATCAATAGCACCATAGAAAATCTTTTGAGCAATACTCTTTTTGCCTTCTTTCATCAAGCCATTAATAAACCTGGCAACCAGCACACTATCGTACTTTGGATCAGGCAATGTCTTTCTTTTAAGAATAAATTTCTTCCTTGGCATTAAACACTCCCCACATTAGACATCAAAGGCTTTTTGGTTTCTTTGTACCATACTTGGACCTGCCTTGTCTACGGCCTTCCACTCCTGCCGCATCCATGGTTCCCCTGATAACATGATACCTTACACCAGGTAAGTCCTTCACTCTTCCTCCTCTGATCAACACTACCGAGTGCTCCTGAAGATTATGACCCATGCCAGGGATATAGGAGGTAACTTCAATTCCATTTGTTAATCTAACCCTTGCAACCTTTCTAAGAGCAGAATTCGGTTTTTTTGGTGTAGAAGTATAAACCCTGACACATACCCCCCTTCTCTGAGGAGCACCCTGGAGAGCAGGGGTTTTCACCTTTTTCTTTGGCTTACGACGACCATTTCTTACAAGTTGATTAATGGTTGGCATCAATTCCCTCGTTAGTTTTTCGTCCACAAACGAATTCTTTTGCAATATATACATCAACCTGCGCATTTATGCAGGCATACCATAAGACCTTTCAATTCCTTGACATTACACAAAAGCTATCGTTTATGGGTTAAAACCTTACTGTGCCCAAAAATTAATTCACGTATGGGCACTCGTTAACAACCCAATTCTTCACCATATTAAAAAACTATGGCGTATTTTTATATCCGCAAGTGGCCAGAATATTTTGAATCTGGCCATGCCGGTCTATCAGTATTTCAATCAATAAGAATCCATTTTTCTATTCTTATTGGTTGAAATTGTCAAGCTGTTTTATGAATATAATAAAAATTAATTTGCAATTCCTACCGAAATATCTCTGTACATCTTAACGCCAGTTCCTGCAGGAATCAAGCGTCCCATAATAACATTCTCCTTAAGCCCTTTAAGATAATCCACCTTACCAGCAATACTTGCATTAGAAAGCACCTTGGTTGTCTCCTGAAATGATGCAGCAGAAATAAAACTCTCTGTACTGAGTGATGCCTTGGTAATACCAAGAAGCAACGGACTGGCTGTAGCAGGTTTCTTACCCGCTTCAATAAGCGCCCTGTTCTCCTCTTCAAATCTCCACTTATCCACCTGTTCTCCAATCAAAAAATTTGAATCACCTACATCTGTCACCTTGACCTGACGTAACATCTGGCGGACAATGACTTCTATATGTTTATCATTAATTTTAACCCCCTGAAGCCTGTAAACTTCCTGTACTTCATTCACCAAATATCTTGCCAGTTCCTTGAGACCTCTTACCCTAAGAATGTCATGAGGATCCGCTGACCCATCCATGAGAGGTTCTCCTGCTCTCACGTAATCCCCTTCGAGCACACTTACATGCTTACCTTTTGGGATAAAATAGGTAACAGGCTTGCCAACATCAGGTGTAATAATAAGTTTCCTTTTTCCTTTCAAATACTTACCAAACGACACCTCACCATCCACATCACTTATAATAGCCGTTTCCTTTGGTTTCCTGACCTCAAAAAGTTCAGCCACACGAGGCAAACCACCTGTAATATCCTTAGTTTTTGTAGTTTCTCTCGGAATTTTTGCAAGTACAGCACCTGATTGAACTTCATCACCCTCATTAACAATCAGAATAGCGCCTACAGGAAGATAATACCTTGCAACAGATTTGGATTTTTTATCCAACTTAATTGTCTTGCCTGACGTATTTTTAATAGAAATTCTTGGTCTTACATCCATATCCTTGGATTCAACAATAATTCTACTGATCTTTCCGGTAACAGGATCGCGTCTTTCCTGCATGGTACTTCCTTCGATTATATCGCCGAATTTTACCCTCCCCGGAACCTCAGTCATAATCGGAATGGTAAAGGGATCCCATTCAGCCAAAACCTCCCCGGCATTTACCTGCTGTCCATCCCGAACCTTCAGTGTGGCACCATAAATAATAGGATACCGCTCAATTTCTCTGCCATTTTGTCCAAGAATAGCTATCTCCCCGTTACGGTTCATTACAGAAAGAGAACCATATTCATTTTCCACAACATTAAGTCCCAAAAATTTCACTGTCCCACTGTTTCTTGCCTGCACTGTAGACTGTTCAACTCTTTTACTGGCTGTACCTCCTATATGGAAGGTCCTCATTGTAAGCTGGGTGCCAGGCTCACCTATAGACTGGGCAGCAATAATACCTACAGCAGATCCCACATTAACCTCATGACCATGCCCCAAATCTCTGCCATAACATTTCCTGCATATACCACCACCCTTTGCCTCACAGGTAAGAACAGATCTGATCTTTACACGCTCCACGCCAGCAGCCTCTATCTTCTGTACCTTCTCTTCATCAAACTCTTCATTGGCTGCAACTAAGAGTTCCCCTGTAACAGGATCATAAACATCCTCAAGGGCAACCCTTCCAAGGATCCTCTCCCCAATCATTTGAAGGATCTCTCCGCTTTCCACAAGGGCATTTACCCATATACCATCCATAGTACCACAGTCTTCTTCAGTAATAATAGCATCCTGCGCAACATCTACCAGACGTCTCGTCAAATACCCTGAGTTTGCTGTCTTGAGTGCAGTGTCTGCCAACCCTTTTCTGGCACCGTGAGTGGAAATAAAATACTGCAACACATTTAAACCTTCTCTAAAATTGGAAACAATAGGAGTTTCAATGATTTCACCGGATGGTTTTGCCATTAGTCCACGCATGCCTGCCAATTGCCGCATCTGGTCCTTGCTACCTCTTGCCCCTGAGTCAGACATCATGTATATGGGATTAAACGTGGCAACTTCAGCCTTTTTACCATCACCAGTATCCACCACCTCTGTAGATATCTCATTCATCATTTCAGAGGCAACATCTTCTGTGGCCTGGGACCAAATATCTACCACCTTATTATATTTTTCACCACCCGTAATAAGACCTGTCTGATACTGATCCTCTATCTTTTTAACCTCTTCTTCGGCTTTTTCAATAATCTTCCTTTTTTGCGATGGAACAACCATATCTTTCATGGAGATAGAGATTCCTGAAATAGTAGCATACTGATAGCCGGTATCTTTCAGTCTGTCTGCCAAAATTACAGTGGCCTTTGTACCTACCTTTCTGTATGATTCATTAATAAGCGATCTCAATGCCTGTTTGGACAGGACCTTGTTAATAAGCGAAAAAGGCAGGCCATCAGGTAAAATATCATACAGAAGAGCCCGACCAACCGTCGTATCATATATCTCGCCTTTTATCCTGACCTTTATAGGTGCATGAAGATCTACTTCATTGGCATCATATGCTACTTGCACCTCACTCGGAGAAGAAAAGATCAGTCCGGCACCTTTTGCAAAAGGTTTTTCCCTGGTCATATAATACAAACCCAAAACAATATCCTGGCTTGGAACAATAATTGGATCTCCATTTGCAGGTGAAAGGATATTGTTTGTTGACATCATCAGAACTCTGGCCTCTATCTGGGCCTCTATGGAAAGAGGAACATGAACGGCCATCTGGTCGCCATCAAAGTCAGCATTAAAGGCCGTACATACCAAGGGATGGAGCTGAATAGCCTTACCCTCTATCAAAATTGGCTCAAAGGCCTGTATACCAAGCCCATGCAGAGTAGGCGCACGGTTCAGCAGTATACAATACTCCTTCACGACCTCATCAAGGGCATCAAAGACCTCCGGATCTTCACGCTCAACCATCTTTTTGGCACTCTTGATCGTAGTTACCAGGCCTTTTTCATCCAATTTATTGTAAATAAAGGGCTTAAACAGTTCCAAGGCCATTTTCTTAGGCAAACCACACTGATGCAAACGGAGATAAGGGCCTACCACAATAACAGAACGTCCCGAGTAGTCAACCCTCTTGCCAAGGAGATTTTGCCTGAATCTGCCCTGCTTACCCTTAAGCATATCACTAAGAGATTTAAAAGGTCGTTTATTAGTTCCTGTAACCACCTTCCCCCTTCTGCCATTGTCAAACAGGACATCAACCGCTTCCTGGAGCATTCTTTTTTCGTTTCTTACAATAATGTCAGGGGCCTCTAATTCCAAAAGTCTCTTCAAACGATTATTTCGGTTAATGACCCTTCTGTAGAGATCATTCAAATCTGACGTAGCAAACCTGCCTCCATCAAGAGGCACAAGCGGGCGCAGATCCGGAGGCAATACTGGAATTGTATCCATTATAAGCCATTCAGGTTTGTTACCGGAATTCCTGAATGCCTCTATAATCTTAAGACGTTTTATAAGTTTCTTTCTTTTTGCATCCGATTTGGAGTTCATCATCTCAGATCTTAAAGTCAATGACAGATCATCCAGATTAAGATCTTCAAGCAGGGTATGAATAGCCTCTGCACCAATTCCAACTACAAACCTGTCTCCATAATCAAGCCGGGCCTGATAAAGTTGTTCATCTGTCAACAATGAACCTTTTTCCAGGGGGGTATCCTTGGGATCTATAACAATATAACTCTCAAAATAGATAACCTGTTCCAGATTTTTAAGGGTCAAATCCAACAGGTTTCCTATCTTTGATGGCAGGCAGCTCATAAACCATATATGGGCAACAGGACATGCAAGCTCAATATGTCCCATGCGTTCACGTCTTACCTTACTCTGGATTACTTCCACGCCACATTTTTCACATACTATCCCCCTATGCTTCATCCTTTTATATTTTCCACAATTACACTCATAATCCTTTATGGGACCAAATATCTTTGAACAAAAAAGACCATCCCGTTCAGGTTTAAATGTTCTGTAATTGATAGTCTCAGGTTTTTTCACTTCACCATAAGACCACTCCCTTATTGTCTCAGGTGAAGCCAAGGATATCTTTACCGCATTATAACTGGATGGGTCCTTAGGTTTTGCAAAAAAGCTATACCGTTCTTCCAATGTCCCCTCCTAACAACTTGATGGCCTCGCAAACAGTCTTGAAAATTTTTACAACATAACTGTCTATAGTACACACTACACGTACTGTGTTATTCACAAACTTACCATACGGTATGTCGTGACTAAGATCGGATTTTCCGACTTCTTACGAAACCATAACAACTTAATTATCTTAAAAAGAATGTGTTACAAATGGCTTTGTTTCTTAATCTCCGTATTTGTCCTTTTGTAAGCCCTTAAACATTGTACAAAACACGGATCAATCCGTATCGGCATCTTCAAAAAGATCAATCTTCAATCCCAGACTCTGCAATTCCTTTATCAGGACATTAAAAGACTCTGGCAGTCCAGGCTCAAGAACATTGTTGCCCTTTACAATCCTTTCATACATCCTCGTCCTGCCAACAACATCATCCGATTTAACTGTCAAATATTCCTGAAGAGAGTATGCAGCACCATATGATTCCATGGCCCATACCTCCATTTCTCCCAGTCTCTGACCACCAAACTGGGCCTTTCCTCCCAGAGGCTGCTGCGTAACCAATGAATATGGACCAATCGAGCGGGCATGCAATTTATCATCAACAAGATGGTGAAGTTTCAACACATACATCATACCAACAGTAACATCCTGATCAAATGGCTCTCCTGTTCTGCCATCATAAAGCCTTGCTTGACCTGTTACCGGCAGGCCTGCCTCAACCAAATATTTCCTGATTTCCTCTTCGTTTGCCCCATCAAAAACAGGGGTTGCCATTGGAACACCGTTTTTAAGCAAAGCAGCCTTTTTTATAACCTCCTCATCAGAAAAGCCTTCAAATACATCCTCATATTCCTTGGGACTTAAAAGATCCTTGAGTCTATCTTTCAGGGCATCAAGATCTTTTTTCTCCCTAATACTGTCAACCATGGCACCAATCTTTCGTCCCAATTCATAGGAAGCCCACCCCAAATGAGTCTCCAGGACCTGTCCGACATTCATCCTTGAAGGTACCCCCAAAGGATTTAAAACAATATCAACCGGAGTTCCATCAGCAAAGTACGGCATATCTTCAACAGGAAGGATCCTCGACAAAACACCTTTGTTACCATGACGACCGGCCATCTTGTCCCCGACAGACAACCTCCTCTTCACGGCTATGTAGACCTTGACCATCTTTATAACACCCGGAGGCAATTCATCTCCAAGGTTGGATTTCTCTATTTTATCTTTAAGCAAGGCATTAATATCTTCAATTTTATCCATATAGTTATTGATAACATCTTCCACCTGTTCAATAACTTCCATATGGACATTGAGATCTGCCCCCAACCATGCCTCGATATCAATCCTGTCAATATCTGCCGCAATGATAGGTTTATCTGCAGGCAGGATAGTTTCACCTTTCTCCTTTTCGCGCAGATCACTCTTTAATGTTTCACCAATCAACAATGTCTTCAGTTTATCCCTGACAATACTGGCAAGAATATTAATTTCATCAGCAAAATCCCTCTTTAATTTATCTATCTCCTCAGCCTCTATAGCAAGTGTCCTCTCATCCTTTTCAACACCCTTTCTGGCAAAAACCCTGGCACCTATGACAACGCCATGCACACCCGGTGGAACACGTAAAGAGCTATCTTTGATATCACCCGCCTTATCTCCAAAAATGGCTCTTAAAAGTTTCTCTTCCGGAGAAAGTTGTGTCTCACCCTTGGGGGTTATCTTGCCAATAAGCACATCACCCGGCTTAACTTCAGCACCCACCTTTACAATACCGCTTTCATCCAAGTGTCTCAGGGCATCCTCCACGACATTAGGTATATCTCGCGTAATCTCTTCCTTGCCCAGCTTTGTATCCCTTGCCACCAGCTCAAATTCTTCTATATGAATAGATGTATAGCGATCTTCCTGCACAATCCGTTCACTGACAAGAATTGCATCTTCAAAATTGTAACCACCCCATGGCATAAAGGCCACCATCACATTCTGGCCAAGTGCCAGTTCCCCTAAGTCAGAAGAAGGACCATCTGCTATAGTCATACCCTTGGTAACAATATCCCCTTTTTTTACCGTTGGTTTTTGAGTATAACAGCTGTTCTGATTTGACCTCTGAAATTTGGCAAGCCGATAGATTTCTACATCCGTATCTCCTTTGTCAGAGTCCTCAGTACTCCTGATAACTATTCGCGATGCATCAACATCCACCACTATACCATCTTTTTTGGCAAGAATAGATGTTCCTGAATCCCGCATAACAATCCGTTCTACACCTGTTCCTACAAGAGGCGCCTGATTTCTCAGCAAAGGTACAGCCTGACGCATCATATTAGAACCCATCAATGCCCTGTTAGCATCATCATGCTCCAAAAAAGGTATTAAGGAGGCAGAAACACTTACCAGTTGGTCAGGAGAAATATCCATATAACGAACATCCTTGGCAGGTACCCTTGCCGCCTCACCTTCTATCCTGACGGCTACCTCTTCATTAATAAATCTGTTGTTTTCATCCAAGGGGGCATTTGCCTGTGCTATTGGATAATCTTTTTCATCAAGAGCTGACAGATATTCAATCTTATCCAACACCACACCATCTTCCACATATCTGTATGGAGTCTCAATAAAACCCAGATCATTCACCCTTGCATAAGTACTTAAAGAAACTATAAGACCGATATTGGGGCCCTCCGGGGTTTCAATGGGGCAAATCCTGCCATAATGAGTAGGATGGACATCCCGCACTTCAAATCCTGCCCTTTCCCTTGTCAAGCCACCAGGGCCTAAGGCGCTTAATCTCCTCTTATGAGTAATCTCGGACAAGGGATTGGTTTGGTCCATAAACTGAGAAAGCTGGCTCGTACCAAAAAACTCATTAACAACCGCTGTAACAGGCTTTGAATTAATCAAATCATAGGGCATCAGGGTCTCGACCTCATGGAGGCTCATTCTCTCCTTGATCGCCCTTTCCATTCTGATCACCCCTACCCTGTATTGGTTTTCTAAAAGTTCACCAACTGCCCTCACACGCCTGTTTCCCAAATTGTCAATATCATCTACGGCCGAATCCGTAGTTTTAAGACGAATCAGTTCTGCAACCGTTAACAGGATGTCCTCTCTTTTCAAGACCCTGTGTTCAAGAGGAACATCCAGGTTCAAACGGTAATTCATTTTAAGGCGACCTACCCGTGATAGGTCATAGGTATTGATGTTGAAAAAAAGGTTGTTAAAAAAATTATAGGCAATCTCCTGGGTTGGGGGCCTGCTGGGACGCATCTTCCTGTATATATCCAAAACTGCCTCATCTGGAAAATTAACCTTGTCCAAAAGCAGGGTATCCCTGATTGTGGTGCTTACATTCTGCCCGGAAAGAACAAGCACATCTATTTCCTTTATTCCCCTTTTCTGTATCAGCTCAAGTACTTCCTCCGTAATAGGCTGATTTGCCTCAAGCAACACCTCTCCTGTTTCAGAATCAACAAGATCATCAACAACAACACGGCCTACAATCTCTTTAATATCAACGGGAATGTAACTTATACCGTTGGCCTTTAGTTTCCTGTCGAGACGTTTGGTATACTTATCTCCTTCTTTGGCCAGGATCTCTCCTGTTTCAGGATTGATAATATCCCTGGTAAGTTTCTTGGAATATAAATTTTTGACATTGGCCTCCTGCCAGCATTCATCCTTGTCTATACGAATTACCTCAGTATCGTAGAAGTAAGTCAAAAGCTCTTTCGTAGAATACCCCAAGGCCTTTAACAGTATCGTAACCGGAAATTTACGTCTTCTGTCAATACGAACATAAAGGTAATCCTTTGGATCAAATTCAAAATCAAGCCATGAACCCCTTAAAGGAATTATCCTTGCTGAATAGAGAACCTTGCCACTTGAATGTTTTTTCCCTTTATCATGCCCAAAAAAGACTCCTGGCGAACGGTGAAGTTGAGCAACGATAACTCTCTCCGTTCCATTTATAATGAATGTCCCGGCATCTGTCATTATTGGTATAGAACCAAAATAGATATCCTGTTCCTTTATATCTCTTATACTTTTTACACCGGTATCGATATCTGTATCAAAAACAACCAAACGCACAGTCAATCTTAAAGGAACATCCCATGTCATACCTCTATTCAGACATTCTTCCGCAGTATATTTAACATCTTCAAATGTATATTTGACAAATTCCAAAGAAGATGTCCCTGCAAAATCATGTATCGGAAAAATCCCGTTAAAAACAGCTTGCAAGCCAATATCTTCTCTCTCTTCAGGAGGAATATCCTTTTGCAAAAAACGTTCATAAGACCTTTTTTGCATATCTATAAGATTTGGAATATCGAAAAGTTTCTTTATCTTCCCGAAACTTTTCCTGACACGTTTTATGTTACCCTTTTTTTCTGGCATAGCATTTCCTTCTTGCATTAAAGCCCTATTTATTGATTGGCAACTCGTTTATACCCATTCGATATTCGTGAATGGACATCTGTTTAAAATTTTTGTAACAAGATATTATAGCCAAATTACACCGAACATTATCCGACATTAATATCTACCTGAATGCCCACTCATAAATGCAATAATTTTTCAAGATCAGGGCATACAAAATTTTTAACCACAAAAATGTATTTTCAGGATTAAACTGGCATGGCCGGATTCAAAATATCCCGGCCACCGACGGGAAAATACACCCTGGTTTTTCAACACGGTTTTGCGTATTTTTACGGTAAAATAAAAACAAATAATTACCGTATGGTCAGGTTAATCTTTAGACAGAAGCGATGTTGCACAAAAAGGGATGTCTTAAGTTTGGCTCATATGTCTACAATTCATACACGGGCAAACAAAATAAGATCAGGAGTGGTAAGTAAAAAATTTACGAAATTCCACAGCCACTTGCAGATAGGTATTGTCGGAAGATATTTAATGACTATAAGGCCGTACGCAAGGCCCTTTTTCCAAAGTGCATACTTACCCATATATAAACAGCAGATTACATAAAAACATTCCAAGAACATTAAAACACATAATACTTGCAACGTTTCAGATAAACTTTTATTTTGGAAAAAGACCTTTTATTTGCGGACAGCCTCACAGACTTATAGAATAGTTCCCATCCATAAATGATTGTTTTTTTTGATATCAACGTCTGACTACATTAAACATGAAAAACAGGCCAGTTTATGGAATCACTTGCTTGCCTGCCACAGAGGACAGACGACACAACCACACAATCAGGTACAGCATACCTTACACTATAAGACTATAAGAACATGAGAACTTTGGATAAGGCCTTATAAGCTCATCCACATTGACGCGTGTTATGCAAAGACAACATTCCCATAACCACCTGATATCAAAATACAACTTCCTTCTTAAAGACAGTTCATGCAGACCTTAGGTACAATACAATAAATTATGTGCGTTTATGAACATAATCCCTTGAATACCCTTGACTGTCATAATCTTGTAAAACGCATCATCTTTCTGGATTGGAAACTCTACAGTACAAAAAAATGACCTGTGAGCGAATACTATTTAATCTCTACAGAGGCTCCTACCTCCTCAAGCTGAGATTTAATCTCCTCTGCTTCCTCTTTTGTCACACCTTCTTTAACAGGACCAGGTGCCTCATCTACAACGGCCTTCGCCTCTTTAAGTCCCAACCCTGTAATAGCACGTACAACCTTTATTACCTGTATCTTTTTGTCCCCAACACCTGTAAGCACCACATCAAATTCGGTTTTTTCAGGTTCTGCCTCCTGTGCACCACCACCAGCTACTCCTACCGGTACTGCCATTGGAGCAGCCGCCGTTACACCAAATTTTTCTTCCAGCTCTTTTACGAATTCGGAAAGATCAAGAACTGTCATGTTTGAAATAAATTCAATAACATCTTCTTTGGTAATATCAGACATATCCGTTATTTCAACCTCCCTTGTTTTTAATTGCCTGGTTACGAATTATCCTTTTGTTCTTCAATAGCCTTCAATACATTCAGAAAGTTAACAATCACTGCATTCAAAACTCTGACAAAAGATCCTGGTACAGCCTGCATTGCAGAAAGAACCTGTGCCAGTAATTGTTCCCTTCCTGGGAGAGAAGCCAAATGTTTAACATCCTCTGAATTAAGCACGTTACCAGAAATTTGACCACACTTAATATCAAGTTTCTCATTTTCCTTTGCAAAATCCACCAGAACCTTGGCAGGAGAAACCACATCATCGTAGGTAATAGCTATTGCAGACGGCCCTCGCATAAAATCCACAATCAGATTCGTATCTGTATCTCTACTTGCCAACTTGAGTAATCTGTTCTTTACTACCTGAAAGTCAGTATTGGTTTTCCTGAGTCCTTTTCTGAGTTCGTTAATGGCTTCAACATTAAGGCCTTGATAATCCACGAGAAAATTACCATTTGCCTTTTCAAGCTTAGAGTGAAGATCATTTACCAGTTGAACCTTATCTTCTTTTTTCATGTTCACCTCCTCTCAATTTGACAGTATGCTGCAAATACCCCAAATAAAAAACAGGAGAAATAACCTGCGCCATAATTTTCAAGATCGCCTATAGCACAGATAATACAATGATAACTGCCCACCCGGAAAAAACTTTCACTCAAAAAACACTGTAAATTTAACCATCACAGATAGATATCAGCCATAAATAGCGTCATTCACAACAGTTCAATGAAATAAGATATCAGTTCTCCTGGTAAACAAAAAATCAATAAAAAAAGACCACCCCAAAAAAACATGCAGAGCAAAGACATTTCTACTCTGACAGGCGGCCATAAAGATTGTACTCTCCTCTATCACTCAGGGGTTGCAGTTAGTGCATACAAAAAAAAGAATCTTGCACACACCCTATCTC
>JAGGTJ010000102.1 GCA_021163815.1 Deltaproteobacteria bacterium
TGACCAAACACTATGCCTTGTATATAAAGATTTTTACTTAGCCATTGACTCGACTTTTTACAGATTCATCAAATTTATTTTGAAAATAGTTTATGCAGGTTTTAGGTACAAATGAATGGAGTCTAAAGTGTCAAGAAATCTGGGTTGGCGTTTGGCAATTACATGTTTTGTTATTTTTATGGCATTTGTTTATCTTGTTCCATCCCTTTCCGGTAATCTGCCCGAATGGTGGTCCGATTTCCTGCCAAAAAACAAGATTCATCTTGGGCTTGATTTGCAGGGAGGCATGCACCTTACCCTTGGTGTAGAGGTAAGCAAGGCTGTGGAGAGTCACTTGGAACGTATAGTGGAAGATTTGAAACAGGATCTGCGAAAGAACAGGATCAGGTATGTAGAATTAAAAAGACATGGTATTGATGAGATTGACTGTATCCTTATGAGGAGGGAAGATCTTCAGCGTACAGAAGACATGATCCAGAGTGATTATCCCGACTTCAAGATTCTAACACGGTCAGACAGTGACACAGGGGTTATGGTCAGGTGCATTTTGCGTAGCAAGGCAAGGCACAGAATAGAAAAGATGGCTGTTGAGCAGGCACTTGAAACCATTAGAAACAGAATAGACATGTTTGGTGTAAATGAACCTGATATTAGGCCCCAGGGAAAGAACAGGATTCTGATACAGTTGCCAGGGCTTAAGGATCCTGAACGGGCTAAGGCCCTCATAGGAAAGACAGCTATGTTGGAGTTTAAACTGGTAGATGAGGATCATAGTGTGGAAGATGCCCTGAAAGGAAATATTCCTGTTGGGGATGAAATATTATATCAGGTTATGATTGATCCTCAGACTGGTATAACAAGACGGATACCCTATTTATTAAAAAAGAGGGCATCGCTTACAGGTGAGTATATTACCGATGCAAGGGTTCAGATTGACAGCCGTTTTAACACTCCATATGTTTCCATGTCTTTTAACCGAAGGGGTGCGAAGATTTTTGAACGAATTACGGCTCAGAACATAAAGAAGAGATTGGCTATTGTTCTTGACAATAAAGTAATTTCTGCACCGGTTATTCAGGACAGGATAGCAGGTGGTCGTGCTCAGATTACAGGACGTTACTCCATGCAGGAAGCAAAGGATCTGGCCCTTGTGTTAAGGGCAGGGGCATTACCTGCTCCAGTAAAGATCCTGGAAGAAAGAACTGTTGGTCCATCCCTCGGCAAGGATTCCATACAGCAGGGTTTTAAGTCCATGCTTGTTGGAGGAGTGATAGTGGTGCTTTTTATGGCTGTTTATTATGGGATATCAGGCCTTATAGCTGATTTGGCTTTATTTTTAAACATTGTTTTTATTATGGCCGGTCTTGCCTTTTTTGGGGCAACACTTACTTTGCCTGGTATTGCCGGTGTGATTCTTACAATAGGTATGGCAGTTGATGCCAATGTTTTGATCTTTGAACGTATTCGTGAAGAATTGAGACAGGGTAAAACTACACGAGCTGCCATAGATACAGGGTATGGGAAGGCATTTATAACTATTCTTGATGCAAATGTTACAACCCTTATAGCGGCTCTTGTGCTTTTCCAGTTTGGGACAGGGCCTGTAAAAGGGTTTGCGGTAACACTGAGCATAGGAATTCTTGCCAGTATGTTTACTGCCATATATATAACAAGAATTGTCTTTGATTATTTGTATGTGGTGAGGGGAATAAAAAAGATCAGTATTTAAAGATTGATGGCGTTGTAAAAAGTCTCCATCTACTGTGTTATAGTATTTCTTCATACGTTCGACATCCTGTATGCCTTCACGTATGACCAAACACTATGCCTTGTATATGAAGATTTTTACCTATCCATCGGTTATATTTTTTACGGATTCATCAACGTTTAGCAGTAAAAATAGGACCAAGGGGAGATATTTACAAAAAATAATCTAACTAATCGTTTCACTGGGCTGGCATTTTGCTGTGCTCCATAGCGGTGGGCGACCTTGGTCGTTATATTCAATAAAAAAAGATAAATGGATTATTTAACAACAATCAAATCATTTTTATATTTTATTTTTGCTGGGCTTTTTGAGATTGGTGGCGGATATTTAATATGGCTATGGCTACGCGAAGGGAGACCCATATCATATGGGGTGGCAGGAGGAATAATACTGTTTTTATATGGCGTTGTTCCAACTTTACAGCCTTCTAACTTTGGGCGTGTTTATGCAGCATACGGAGGTGTGTTTATTGTCCTCTCAATAATATGGGGCTGGAAAATTGATAAAGTTACACCAGATAGATTTGACCTCATCGGTGGACTGGTGGCTTTGATTGGTGTGTGCATCATCATGTACTGGCCTCGGCCACAATGATTATATGGATTATATGAAATGGACATAACAAGGCCTTTGCATCGGAGCGCAAAAAGCCGTGCCCGCTGACGGCATTATCTGTGTGATATCTTGTATGCCTTCCTGCATACCCAAACTGCCTTGTATATGCAAGTTTCAGATATAATCTACATTTATTGAGCTGATACAATATGTCAATATATCAATGGGTTTCATAGGTTAATAACGGGAGCGTTTATAGATGGAATTTATAAAACCAGGCATTAATATAAATTTTATTGGCAGACGCAACATTGCGTTTATGTTGTCAGGAATCCTTATAGTTTGTACTATTTTGCTCCTTTGGTGGCACGGAGGTCCAAACTATGGGGTTGATTTCACCGGCGGGGTGATAGTACAGGTCAGACTAGATAAAAAACATACCCCTGCAGAGATCAAAAAGGCCCTTCAAGCCATTCAGCTTGAAGACAGTATTATACAGGAGTTTGGAGACAAGAATCATCTTGAGTTTTTGATCCGCATAAAAAAGACCAATATAGCGTTAACCGGTCTTGATGAAAAGGTGAAACAGGCACTTATTGCCGAGTTTGGTAAGGGAGTGGAGATAAGACGGGTAGAGATGGTTGGCCCACGTGTGGGAAAAGATTTGAGACAAAAGGCCCTGTTTGCCATTTTTTATTCTCTTTTGTTTATTGCAATTTATATATCAGGTCGTTTTGAACTTAAATGGATGATGGCTATTATAATGGCCGGATCATTGGCCTTTGTAGTATATGTGACAGCAATTATTGGAATGAGTGTAACCTGGTTTATAATTTTTGCCATGATGGCAATTCTTGTTCTATGCTGGATGATGAAATTGAAGTATGCGCTTGGAGCTATCATTGCTCTTGTTCATGATGTAACTATTACAATTGGTATGTTTGCCTTTACAGACAAGGAGATATCCCTGTCTATTGTTGCTGCTCTTCTTACTATTGTGGGTTATTCCCTTAATGATACGATTATTGTTTTTGACCGGATCAGGGAGAATATTAAGAGGCTTCGCAGAAAACCTTTTGATGAAATAATAAACAAAAGCATCAATGAGACCCTTAGTCGTACCATTTTGACATCTTCCACTACCCTTTTCGTTGTGTTTGCCCTTTTTATTCTTGGAGGCAATGTAATACACAATTTTGCCTTTGCCATGCTGATTGGGATCATTGTTGGAACGTACTCCTCTATATTTGTCGCAAGTCCTGTGCTTTTACTCTGGCATGATAACCGTTACGGAAATCATAAAAAGGGTCGCAGTCATCCTCGTAAGTAGTTGCTATACACAAATGGTTATTTTTCACAATATCTCTATATCTCTGCCTGTTTCTCCCTCCGGAATGTAGGTCCAACCCTCCAGCCCGGAATTTCTATGGACTGGAAAATGGGGCGGGACCTGATCTTGTAAAAGACATTCTGTTTCTTAGACCGGCATATCCGGATTCAAACTTGCCTGTGCGCCAACGCACGCAGACAGGCGCAGACAGGATATCCTGGCCCCCACAAATATGAAAATACAGGCTGGTTTTTCAGCACGGTTTTGTGTCTTTTTACGGTAAAATGAACAAGAAACATTCATATCATATCTTTTTTTGGAGTCTAATAGTTCTGTTCATAGCCATTGTTGGGTGGTGGATATGGCAGGAGCTGCATGCAAAAGCTCCCCGCTTTGATTACCTGATGATTACGGTTAATTCTGAACCGCAGAAGATTCTTGCAGGTGAAAATGTTCATTTTCGTCCGTCAGACAAGGTCAGAATAGTCAAATTATCGACAGATGTACCATTAAATTGGAATGTACGTCTTATTGCAATGGCAGCCTTTGATGTTAATGCCCTCAAATTCAGGGAAATGTCCCTTGCCTCTCTTCTGCCTGATCAGAATATCTTTAATCACTATATCTTTCGAATAGAGGTCAAATATAGAAACAGGATTATGGGTCATATGGTATGGGATATTCAGCCCTGTGCAGAGGACTGGATAAAACATGCCGACAGTATCCATGATCCGGTAAAACGTTTATCTTTTTTAAAATTGGCCTATCATATCCTGCCAGATGATCAAGATATTTACAGACGTTTGATAGATGCAATGAAGGTGCAAAAGGAATGGCAACAGGCTGCCCATATTGTGGAAGATCACATTCATAAAACAGGTAGCATGAGGGCAGACCTATTAGAGCTTTTGGATATATACACTGCAATGTCTGACAAGGATGGCATGGTATCTGTGTTAAAAAGGCTTCTAAAACTTGATCCCGATGATATATCTTTAAGGGTAAAGCTGGCAGGTCTTTTGGAAGAAAGCGGAAAGATTGTGGACGTCATTCAACAGTACAAGGCTATGCTGGGTTATTTTAACAAAAAAGATGCCTTGCCTGTATATGAGAGGCTTGGACATCTTTACAGTAAAACAGATAATAAGAAAAATGCCCTTTTTTACTATCTGAAGGCCGTTAAACTGGATAAAAATAACCCGGATTTATATTATAGCATATCTGATCTTTATAGGGATATGGGACGTAAAGGCCTGGCAGATTCATATCTTGCAAAGGCGGTTGATCTTAAAAAGGATGATATTGACAGCCGCCTTGCACTTGCTGATGATCTGATAAAAAAGGGTAATTTGGCAAGGGCAGAAAAGTACGTGATGGACGTTTTACAGAAAAAACCTTCTCTGTTGGATGCCCTTATTCTGATGTCTGTAATTAAGGATAAAAAAGGAGATAAAAAGGGGCTTGTAGACACATACAAAAAGATACTTGCCATTCAACCTGACAATCAAAATGTATTGTATAATCTTGGTGTTCTGGAATACGAGAAAGGTGATTTTGATCGTAGCAGGGATTACTTTTTAAGGTATTTAAAAAAACATCCTAGGGATAAGGACGTACATAGGCTGATATTTGATATATACAGGAAGCAGAAGGATAAAAAGGCTGCATTTCATGAGGCGCAGATCCTAGTGACACTCATGCCTCATTATATTGACGCCTACCGTGTTATTTTTAAATATCTCAAAAACAAGGCAAATTATGGCCGTATCATTTCTTTGATGAATAAGGCAGTAAAAAACAACCCCAAGAATGTAGAATTAAGAAAATACCTTGCAGTTGCTTACCTTAAATCAGGTAATGATATCCAGGCCGCAAGGCAGATCGAAAATATTCTTAAGATAAGGCCCAAAGATACTGGACTGTTGTTTGATCTTGCTGCCCTAAGAGAAAAACAGGGAGATATTGCAGGTGCCCTTGCTGTTTATAAGAGGATTCTTGACATCTCACCTGACAATGAAAAGGCAGAAAATGCTTATCTTCAGCTTAGATTTCAAAGAGTAAAACAAGAGGAGCAGATAAAATGAAGCCGGAATTTATTGTTGCCCGGGACTTACCTGATGCATGGTTTCAATGTGTATACAGGCTACTTGAGACAGGTCATGAGTACATTATAGACAGGGGAAGTTATAAGGGTCAGAAACGCCTCGAGTTTGACTATGTAACCGTGCATATAAAATATCCTTCTGCCAGGCCACTGCTGCCAGACATTCCTCCTGCACTGGGGATTCCTAATCCTGTCTCAGAGGGATATCTTGAGCAATACCTTCCATACCTTATGACATCTGTGAGACAGCCTGGTGAAGAGTACACGTACGGTCAATATCTTGAGTCACAGATCAACGAGGTTATACGCATGTACAGGGAGGAGGGGCATGGTACCAATCAGGCATACATGCTTGTGGGAGACCAGCAGTCAATATATCTTGACAATCCTCCGTGTCTGCGGGGAATAGACACCCGTATCAAGGATGGTAAACTGCATTTTTTTGTGTACTTCAGGTCATGGGATCTGTGGAATGGTTTTCCCGCCAATCTTGGTGCTATACAGATGTTAAAGGAATATATGGCCTTAAGTATCGGAGTTGAAGATGGTGAGATTATTGCTGCAAGCAAGGGTCTGCACCTGTATGATTATGTTTGGGAACTTGCAGAACTGAGAACCATGCAAACCGCTGTTTCTTCCAAGGAGTCAAAAGGGTCTCATGGTGAAGATTGATTTAAAAGGGATGGACCGTAGTGAAATGGAACAATGGGCTATAAACTACGGACTGGATGCCTACAGGGGCCGTCAGATAAGACAGTGGCTTTTTTCAAAAATGGTCTCCTCCTTCAGGAATATGACAAATATTCCAAAGGTCATTAGAGAGGCGCTTGAACAGGATGCAGTTATAAATAATCTTTGGAAGATTCGTACTCTTGCTTCGAATGATGGAACAAAAAAATACCTGTTTCGACTTTGGGACGGCTGTGTTATTGAATCGGTTCTTATACCTGAAAGAAGGCATTTTACCCTCTGTATATCTTCCCAGGTAGGTTGTGCCATGGCCTGCCGTTTTTGTCTCACCGGGAAACAGGGCTTTACAAGAAATCTTACTCCTTCAGAAATCATTGATCAGATTATAGAGGTCAAACGCTCTTTGGCAAATCCGGCAGACCTTAAAAATATCGTTTTTATGGGTATGGGTGAACCCCTTGCCAATTATGATGCTGTTGTAAAGGCTATTAAAAACATTGTGGGAGCAGATGGCCTGAATTTTTCTACGCGCAAGGTAACTGTTTCTACCTGTGGTCTTGTTCCGAACCTCATAAAACTGGGTCTTTCAGATGTTACGGTCAACCTTGCTGTTTCCCTGAATGCCACTGATAACAAAACACGCAGCTTTCTCATGCCTGTAAACAAAAAATATCCCATAGAAGAACTCATTGCAGCCTGTCGTGAATTTCCTCTGCCTAACAGACGTATGATAACTTTTGAGTATATACTTATAAAGGATGTTAACGACAGCGTTGGCGATGCTTACAGGTTATGTCGTCTTTTGTCAGGAATGAGGGCCAAAATCAATCTGATCCCATTGAATCCTCACCTTAATCTTGATCTTGTTCCTACTCCAATGAACGAAATTTTGCATTTTCAGGATATCCTTGCATCCAACAATTTCACCGCCATGATCAGAAAGAGCAAAGGTGCCGATATTATGGCTGCATGCGGACAGTTGAGTGGCGAATATCTTGACTCTACTAATGAGACCTTTACATAAACCTAAATGTCCGGATCCAAAATATCCCGGCTACCCTGAAAATACAGCCTGTTTTTTCGACACAGTTTTTTTGTGTTTTTATGGTAAACTTAATAAAAAAGGCACCTTTACAGATAGGAAGTCTTTATCTGCAAATGAATGGATCTCTCCCTTTATGTATAAAACGGGACTTATGGAAGAAATTGATATTAGTATAAAAAGACTGCCTAACTGTGAAGATATTCCTTTACCACAGTATGCTACAGCACATGCTGTAGGAATGGATCTTCATGCGGCAGTTGATAAAAAGATGATTCTTCTTCCGGGCAAGAGGGCCTTAATTCCCACAGGTATCTGTATTGCACTGCCCTATGGGGTGGAAGCGCAGATCAGGCCGAGGAGCGGACTTGCCATAAGGTATGGGGTTACTGTATTGAATTCTCCCGGTACTGTTGATTCTGATTATAGAGGTGAAATAAAGGTAATACTGGTAAATTTGGGAGATAAACCGTTCTGTATTAACAGAGGGGACAGGATTGCCCAGATGGTTATAGGAAAGATTGTACGCGGGACATGGTTTGTTACTGATAAGCTTACTGTGACATCAAGAGGATCTGGAGGTTTTGGCCACACGGGGATATAAACAGGCAACACAGGACTATTGAGGTTCAAATGGAACAATTTTATCTCCCTTTATTGTAAAAAGACGGACATTCCCTCCATTTCTCTTGTGTTGCGATAGGCAAATCTGACCGGTAACACCTGTAAAATCACAGTATTGGGATAATCTGTCTTTAAGGTCTGTTCGTGTGTATATATCCTTATCACTCATTACCTCTCTGAGAAACCGTATTGTGTCATACCCATATGCTGCCATAATATCGGGGTTTTTACCAAAATTTTCACGGTACTTTTTTACAAAGTCCTGAATAAGAGGGTTGTTATTGTCTATATAAAAACCCGATGTAAAGATGGCGCCCTGAACGTAGTCCTTGGCAAGATCTATAAGTTTGTGAGATTGCCACACACTTGTTCCCATCAGATGCACTCCTTTAACATCGTAGTAAGTTAATTGGGGTGCAATCATGGCAACTGTTTCAAAATTGTCCGGGATAAAAACTGCATCAAAATCGACTATAGGCTCTATCTTATTATCTTCTTCCTCATCTTCTTTATTTTCACCGTTCTTTTTCTGTATTGTGTTGGTTGTATTATCAACGTCATTTGGCCTTGGATAGTACATACCGGTCATCTTTTTTATCTGTTCGGCAAAATCTGTGGTGTCCGGGTCATATGATTCAACTGCCGTTACTGTGCCTTCCTCTCTATTTAGCGTATCCCAAAAGCAATTCATCATAAAAGAGCCATACTTGTTTTTAGGGTAAAGGATGGCAAATCTTCGCATTCCCAGTTGATTTACAGCCGTAAAAACAAGTTTTCTGATCTCCTGTACAGGGGAAATGAAATTACGGAATACCATGTCTCCTGTATTGTCCACATCGTCTTTCTGTGTCAGGGTGATTATTGGAACACCCTCTTCCTGTGCCTTTTTGGCCGCTGATATGGCAGTACGGATAGAAAGAGGGCCAATCAGGGCCATCACCCTGTCTGCTTGAACAAGCTCCTCAAGACCAGTCACTGTGCGATTGGGATCTCCCTTAGTGTCTTTTATATCTATCTCCGTAATACTGTTGTTCTCCTCAAAATCTGTAATAAGGCCAGAGCCAAGCTCAATACCATTGAGTATTGACTGACCATATATACTGAAGGGACCGCTTAAAGGCAGGAGACAGCCGATTACCCCTGTATTGCCCTTTACAGGTTTGTTTGCCTGATCTATGAGATATCTTGCCTGTAATACCCAGTCATCTACGGGTCCTTCATTGTAGGGTTTTGTTGATCTGTAGGCCTCGTAATCTTCTATCAGTTTTTTTATCCTGTTGTTGAGTTCTGCCCTGTTGCCTGGCGTATCCTGGAGAGTCTCCCTGGCCTTTTTCCACCAGTCAAAGGCCTGTTTCCACATACCAAGGGAGGAGTAGTCATCCATGATTACAAGCATGACCTGTCCTGTTAACGGATGTGAGGGATGGTCTTTGAGCCATTTTTGAGCCATCTTTAGGCTGTCATGATAGTTGCCCGTCAGATACATATGTCTGATGATCTTGTAACGTATGGATGGAATAGCATCATAATCAGGGTGGTCTCTGTCAATGGTTTCATAAAGTGCCAGGGCCTTTTTAAATTCTCCTTTTTGTGAATAGATATCAGCTATTAACGAAAGGGCTGTTATGGCTTGTTCTGTGTCAGGATGATTGGTTATATATTGGCGGTATGTGAGAATAGCCTGGTTCCATTTTCCTTCCTGCCTGTATTTTTCGGCATGGACAAATGTATATGCACTGGTATCTTTTATGGAGGAGACATGTTGGATATTGTTATGGCATCCGGCACAAAAAAGGATTGTTGTCAGCATTATAATGACAACAGTCCGATTATTGGCACCTGAACAGGATTGAAGATATTGTAAAAGTGACGTTTTATTGTCCGACATAGACATAACTACCCTTAGAAATTGTTTGGTTTTAATAAAAAAAGGGCTCAATGCATACAATATATCTGTTTATCTTGATGCCCTTTAAGAACGGATAAAACAGGTATATTATGCATTGAACCCCAGTATATTAAGCCTGTTAAAAATGGTCAATACCGTTGTCTATACGTTGACCAGACCGGTATAGCCGGATTCAAAACACCCTGACTTTTCATGAATACGCACAGTATTTTCAAAGCGTTATCGCAAAAAAAATTACTTGTTTACTTCTTCAAAGTCTGCATCTACTACATTGTCATCCTGTGAGGTGTTCTGTGATGCATTGGCACCTTCTCCTGCAGCGCCGCCGGCTGCCTGTGCCTGTTGTTCCTGTGTTGCCTTGGCATACATAGCTTCTGCAAGTTTATGCGATGTCTGTGTCAATTCATCGGTAAGACGCTTGATCTCTTGAGCATCTTCGCCTTCCATGGCCTTTTTGAGATTTTCGATGGCCTTGTTGATATCTGCCTTTACAGATTCATCGACCTTGTCTCCTGCATCCTTCAGAGACTTTTCAGTTGTATAGATAAGTGAATCGGCCATGTTACGTGCATCGACCAGTTCACGTTTCTTTTTGTCCTCTTCGGCATGCATTTCTGCTTCCTTGACAAGTTTCTGAATCTCTTCTTCCGTCAGACCACTTGAGGCGGTAATTTCGATGGACTGTTCTTTACCCGTTCCAAGATCTTTTGCAGAGACATGTACTATTCCATTTGCATCAATATCAAAGGTGACCTCGATCTGTGGGACACCCCTTGGAGCAGGTGGAATTCCTACCAACTGGAAGCGGCCAAGGGTCTTGTTGTCCTTTGCCATTTCCCTTTCACCCTGAAGCACGTGTATTTCTACGGCAGGTTGATTGTCTGCCGCAGTAGAAAATATCTGACTCTTTTTGGTAGGAATAGTAGTGTTTTTTTCGATCAGTTTTGTAAAGACCCCGCCAAGGGTTTCAATACCAAGAGAAAGTGGGGTTACATCTAACAGCAGAACATCTTTTACGTCTCCTGTAAGTACGCCGCCCTGTATTGCTGCCCCCATCGCGACAACTTCGTCAGGGTTCACACCCTTGCTTGGTTCTTTTCCAAATATCTCTTTTACCTTTTCCTGTACCTTTGGCATCCTTGTCATACCGCCGACAAGAATCACATCATCTATATCATTGGCAGTTACACCTGCATCTTTTATTGCTATCTGGCAAGGGCTTACTACCTTTTCAATCAAATCTTCCACGAGGGCCTCGAATTTGGCACGGGTCAACTTGATATTCATATGTTTGGGGCCACTTGCATCTGCCGTGATAAACGGCAGGTTGACCTCTGTTTCCATGGAACCTGACAGCTCTATTTTTGCCTTTTCCGCCGCCTCTTTCAATCTTTGAAGTGCCATCTTGTCATTTCTCAGATCGATTCCCTGATCTTTCATAAACTCATCGGCAAGATAGTCAACAAGTCTCAGGTCAAAATCCTCACCTCCGAGATGGGTGTCCCCATTGGTGGATTTAACCTCAAAGACGCCTTCGCCAAGTTCCAGAATAGATATATCAAAGGTTCCGCCTCCCAGGTCAAATACGGCTATCCTTTTATCGTCCTTTTTGTCAATTCCGTATGCCAGAGATGCAGCAGTTGGTTCATTGATAATCCTTTCTACCTTCAGTCCTGCAATACGACCGGCATCTTTAGTGGCCTGCCTCTGGCTGTCATTAAAGTATGCAGGGACCGTGATAACTGCTTCGGTAATCTTTTCGCCAAGATAGTCTTCTGCTGTTTCCTTCATTTTTTGAAGTATCATGGCCGAGATTTCTGCAGGGCTGTATTCCTTGCCTCTTATCATAACATGGGCATCACCATTGGCGACCTTGACTACCTTGTATGGCAATATCTTTATGTCTCTTTGTACCTCTGGCGAATCATATTTTCTTCCTATAAGTCTTTTTACGCCAAAAATTGTATTTTCAGGATTAGTGATTGCCTGTCTTTTTGCTGTCTGCCCCACCAACCTTTCCCCATTTTCAGTAAAGGCAACCATGGAAGGCGTAGTTCTGCTTCCCTCTTTGTTAGCTATTACAACAGGATCTCCTCCTTCCATCACAGCAACACATGAATTTGTTGTCCCAAGATCAATGCCTATAATTTTTCCCATCTTTTTGCCTCCTTATGTTTGCAGGAATTAAGTGTCATCTATAATTCCTGGAATAGATTTTTGTATAGTTATCCACTGTTGTCCCTCTGCAATAAGTGTTAATGCTACGCAGAGGATTTATCCTTGACTCTGGGTCAGGAAAAGATAACGTTTTGATGCGTATCAGGTAAATTCTTAGGGAATCTACCCCTGTTCTAATTGTCGTTTTTTTTGTTTACCACAACCATGGCAGGCCGGATAAGCCGTCCATTCAACATATAACCTTTTTGCAGTTCCTCTTGTACTGTATTATGTTCCGCAGAATCGTCGGTTACTATGGAGACGGCCTCATGAAAATTTGGATCAAATGGTTTTCCTACCGCTTCAACACATTCAATGCCTGCTTTTTTCAGTATGTCTTTAAAACCTTTCAAAGTAAGCTCAATGCCTTCTTGAAGGATGTCAAGGGAATGTTTTTCCTTGGAAACCTCCAGTGCCTTTTCCAGATTATCGACTACACTTAACAGTTCTTTGATCAATGATTCATTGGAATATTTTATCATGTCCTGTTTTTCCTTCTGAACCCTTTTTTTGAAATTTTCCATTTCTGCCTTGCAACGGATATACATGTCAAAATTTTCTTGTGCTGATTTCTCTGTTTCTTTAAGTTTATCAATAAGTTCTTCTTTTGACATGTTCTCCAGAGCGGCAGACATATCTGTTTTGCTATTTTTTTTGTGGTTATTATCAGAATCTTTTTTTGTGGTTTGGGTGTCAGAATTTTTAGATGGCATGGTATCCTTTTTCTCTTCCATTTTTACAAGGGCCTCATCTTTCTATATGAATTTAACGACATTGTGGAAAAACTTTAAGCATCGTAACAGGCTTTGTCAAGGTAGCGCCTATTGACAGATCAATTTTACGGCAAGCTTTTACAATCACTGAGACAGGTTTTCCCAGAATGCCCTGCCTTTATTTATCTTATCTGTCCTGTAATGATTTGAATGTATGCCCCTAAGTCTTGCTATACGTTCCTCAAGGGGAGGATGAGTGGAAAAGAGGCTGCTCAAAGAGTTGCCTGAAAGCGGGTTGACAATAAACATATGAGCAGTGGAGGGGTTGGCATTCATGGGTATCCTTTTTGAATATGCCCCCAACTTTTCAAGTGCATTTGCAAGTCCGTCAGGACTTCCTGCCAATCTTGCACCTGTGGCATCTGCAAGATATTCTCTCGATCTGGAGATGGCCATTTGAATAAGCATGGCAGCGACAGGAGCGACAATAGACATAATTATAAGCCCAATTGGGCCCAGTCCTCCATCTTCATCATCCTCTGAGCCCATTCCAAAGATAGCGCTCCATCTTGCCATGTTGGCAATGATCATTATAGCGCCAGCCATTGTAGCGGCTATAGAACCTATGAGGATGTCTCTGTTTTTGACGTGTGACATTTCATGGGCCAGCACTCCTTTGATCTCCTCTCTGTTCATGGTTTCTAAAAGTCCGCTGGTAACTGCTACAGCAGCATGTTCAGGATTCCTTCCTGTTGCAAAGGCGTTTGGGGCCTGGGAAGGGATAATATATACCTTTGGCATAGGTAGTCCTGCTGTATGCGCAAGTTCATGCACGATGCTGTACAGCTCATGATTGTCTTCAGGGCCTATCTCTGTTGCATTGTACATTCTGAGTATAATTTTATCGGAGAACCAGTAACTGAAAAAATTCATTGCCATGGCAAGGATAAATGCCACTATCATTCCCTGCCTTCCTCCAAAAAGTCCTCCGATAAAGACCATGAGGCATGTCATGATACTTAGAAAAAATACGGTTTTGATTTGGTTTCCCATAATAAAAGCCTCCATAACTATCTGCTGTAGAAATTAAATTTTTAATTGTGCCTGTGCATCACTGCACCTGCCTGTGCGCCAACGCATCTGCCTGTGCGTCACCGCACGCAGACAGGCGCAGACAGGCATAGACAGGTATAAACAGGATAACCTGTTACCCACGAAGGCGATGCATACCATGTAAAGGCAATCTCCCTGTAACCCACTGATATTAAAAGATGTAATTTTCCTTTTGGAAATAGTTTATGCAGGTTTTTAGGTCTTAATATTTCTTGATTGTATGCAGATTTTGAATATTATAAAGAAGATAAGGATATTAACATAAAAATCAATACTGAAAAACAGATAAGGATCCGTTACAAGCTAACGGGATCAACTATTCGATTGACAGGTGCAAATGCACCTTGGCCACCTTGCACCTGCCGCTGCAGGCAGGTCTTCGGCAAACTTGATGCTTGCAGAATTTAGATTTTAATAAAGGGTCAATCGAAGATTTGATCTTTTTGACTATAATATGGAGGCATCTATGAACCTATTGGACTGGGCTATACTGGCCGTCTACATCCTGGTGATTCTCTCCATGAGTTATTTCGTGGGCAGACAACAGGAATCCCAGGAGGATTATTATGTGGGTGGCCGCAGTATCCCCGCCTGGCAGGCGGCCCTTTCCATTGTGGCTACCCAGGTCAGTGCTATCAGTCTTATCGGGGCACCGGCGTTTATTGCCTTGAAATCCGGCGGCGGCTTGAAGTGGCTTCAGTACGAGTTGGCCATTCCCCTGGCCATGATTGTGATAATGGGTACTGTGGTGCCCATATACCGCAGAACGGGTGTGATAAGTATTTACGAATACCTGGAACAGCGCTTTGGCCCGGTCATCAGAAGTCTTTTGGCCTTTATCTTTATGGTTTCACGGGGGCTGGCCTCTGGGGTGGCGCTTCTTGCCACGTCCATCGTGACCAGTGTATGTCTTGATCTGCCTCTTTTCGGGACCGTTCTGCTGATCGGGATTGTTGCCATCGTATATACGACACTGGGCGGGATTCGGGCCGATATCTATTCCGATATCATTCAGCTGGTTATCCTATGGGGTGGTGCGTTTATCTGTCTGTTCATCCTTTTCAGAATGTCTGGCGGATATCTTATGTCTCCGGGCCTGCCGAGGGAACGCTTCGCTATTTTACAGATGACAGGGGTTGGTCTTGGAGATGGCCAAACCTTTGGTTTCTGGCCTATGCTGGTAGGCGGGTTTTTCCTGTATCTGTCCTATTACGGATGTGATCAGAGCGAGACACAGCGTCTTCTCACGACACAAGGCGAGAGAGAGGCCCAGAAAGCCCTCCTTATCAACGGTCTCCTCCGGTTCCCTTTGGTAATCACCTATTGCGGAGTTGGTGTACTGCTGATTCCGTTTCTTGTCCATCATCCTGTTTTTCTGGCAGGGCTTGAGGGGAAACCCCCTGATTTTCTTCTTCCCTGTTTTATTCTTAGGTACATGCCTCATGGTTTGCTGGGCCTCTTGGTCGGAGGAATATTTGCGGCCTCCATGTCAAGTCTGGACAGCGCACTCAACTCCTTAAGCGCTGTGTCACTGCGGGACTTTCTCCAGAAATACATCCCCTCCCTGAGGAGAATCGGCGATCGGAAAGAGGTCTGGCTTTCCAAGTTGCTTACCGTTATGTGGGGGATGCTGTGTACCATTTTTGCGTTGGGCATGATCGGGGGCTCTGAAACGGTTCTTGTCCTTGTCAACAAGATTGGGTCGGCATTTTATGGCCCGATACTTGCCGTTTTCTGGCTGGGGATCATGACACAAAGGGCGAACGAACAGGGCGCTATCCTCGGGCTTGTTATAGGGGTGGGCGTGAATATCCTTGTTTGGTCTATCTTTGGAAATGCGATTTCCTGGCTATGGTGGAACCCCATCGGTTTTTTCTCTGGTTTTATGGCCGGATATGCCGGAAGTCTTATATTTGCCCGAAAGATCAGACCGGTACGGCATGAGGTGCCAGGGATAAGCCATGTTCCCATGTGCTATGCTGTGTGCCTAACAGGGGCCTTCGGGGGTATCCTCGTTGTCTGCCTTATTCTGCAGTTTCTTTTAAGCGGTTAGCTCTGCCGTTATGGACAGCTCTTTTTTGCCCTTCCTTAATATGTAATCAACCTGAAATTAGAACCGTTCCCATCTTTATTGTCCTCCACATTCCTGTTGGAACAATTCTAACGTAACTCTAACTTTTTCCTTATTCTTTCCTAAAAGATCTTTTCTACCTTACCCGTAAGTTAAACCAAGGTGGCCGGATTCAAATGTTACAGACCTGGTAATGCCATTGTGCAAGGCCCTTTCTTATCACTTGCCCAGGCATACAGGTTAAACAAAACAAAAAAAGGAGGTGTGAAAAATGGTGAGGTGTTGCAGAAGGCGCGGATATTTTTAACGGTAGATGTACAGAGGATATACAGACAGATAAAGGAGGAAAAGATGTTGAAAAGACTAAGGCAGGGTATCGTCATCTTGTTGATGTGTATGGCATTTATTGGTCTTTCAAATACAGTCAGGGCAGATCAAAATACCCTGATAAGGATTCTTGTGAAAAAGGGAATACTTACAGAAAAGGAGGCCAAAGAAATTCTTACAGAGGCACAAAAACAAGAAAAGGTAAAGGAAGAGGCACAGAAAAAAAGGCTGGTCAAGGAGATCAAAAAAGATGGTCTTGCAATTCCTGATGTTCTTAAGGGCTTTAAATTCGAGTCCTTGGCCTATCTTGATTACTCGAACGGTACGTCTCCTTCGCCTCATGGTGATTCAAAAAAATACAATCGTTTTAGTCTTACCCGCGGATATCTGACAGTCAAAAAAGAGATTCTCCCCTGGCTTCATTCGCGTATCACCCTTGATATTCATAGGGACAGCGATGGTGACTACAGGGAGAGGATCAAATATCTATATGGCGAATTAAGGCCTCCAAGGCTCGGATTCCTTACAGACATGAAGTTGGAGGTGGGGCAGGGCCACATCCCCTGGCTTGATTTTGAGGAACATGTAAATCCATATCGCTGTCAGGGAACAATGGCCATGGAACGTGCAGGCATCTTTAATTCTGCTGATGTCGGTATTAGCCTCAGGGGCTATCTTGGAGGCAAACTAAAGAATGCAAAGGAAAAGACAGGAAACCATCATTATGCAGGTCGTTATGGGAGCTGGCATTTTGGAGTCTACAATGGCGGAGGGTATCACGCTGACGAAAATAACAAGAACAAGGTCATGGAAGGACGGCTTAGCATACGCCCGTTGCCAACCGTTATTCCATGCCTGCAGTTGAGTTACCTTGGCATATATGGTGAAGGCAATAGAAGACATGACAATGCCGGATATCCTGATTATTGGGTAAACGCCGGAATGATCAGCTATGAAAACCCATCATATATTTTTACTGCACAGTATATACGGACCAAAGGAAATGCAAAAGGCTCATGGGTTGATGCAGCAGGCCATGCCCTTCAGACCGAGGGGTATTCTTTCTTTGGTGATTACAGACTGCCTGTGGTCATATTTTCCGCAAGAAGACTGCATCTGTTTGCACGGTATGACCACTTTGACCAGGACAGGGACAATGATATCGGAAATGATGCAGATTACAACATGGTCATGGGCGGTATAGCCTATGACATATACAAGGGGAACAAGATTCTTCTTGTAGTAGAAAACACGGATTATGGAGACGATGCCGGAAAAAAGGGAAAGGTCCCTGTTGCCAATAACAATCTCGGTGATGATTTCAGGATTCAGGCCGTACTGCAACTCAAATACTAACAGGTGTTTTTTCTACCTAAACCGGCATAACCCATTAATATCAGTGAATTATATAAATGTTATGCTTGCATAACACGCATCGATTTGAATGCGGTCATCAAGGTTACGGTTTTTGAAAATAGGTTACCCTCAGGGGGACGCTGAGTTTGCAGAATTTAGATATTAAACAGGAGGAAAAGATGAAAAAAGGATTGTTAACCATTCTGATATCTGTTGCTGTGCTTATGGTGAGTGTTGTGGGGGGAGAGGCAACCAACATTAATGGTGCAGGAGCAACATTCCCCTATCCAGTATATTCCCAGTGGGCATACAAGTATCATAAAATGACGGGTATGGCGCTGAATTATCAGTCCATCGGTTCTGGAGGCGGAATTGCCCAAATCAAGGCAAGAACAGTAGATTTTGGTGCATCAGATGCGCCTATGAGATATGAAGAATTAAAAAAATACGGGCTTATTCAGTTTCCGATGGTTATGGGTGGCGTTGTTCCTGTTGTACATATTCAGGGGATAAAGCCAGGCCAACTGAAGATTTCGGAAAATATTCTTGTAAATATCTTTCTTGGAAAAATTACGAGATGGAATGATGATGCTCTCAAACAGATTAACCCGGGCCTTGATCTCCCGAACAGGAAAATAACGGTGGTGCATCGTGCAGACGGATCCGGTACAACATGGATGTTTACAAATTATCTCAGTAAAATTTCTGATGAATGGCATAGACGTGTAGGCTTTGGAAAGGCAGTAGCATGGCCTGCAGGTGTGGGGGGCAAAGGAAATGAAGGTGTATCTGCATATGTAGAGCGGCTGTCAGGTTCCATAGGATATGTTGAATTTGCATATGCCCTTCAGAACAAATTGACCTATGTATTGCTTGAAAACAGTTACGGCAGGTTTGTTGCTCCGACAATGAAGACGTTTCGGTCTGCTGCAGCCAATGCAGACTGGCAACATGCCCCTGGATTTTATATGGTCTTGACTGCCCAACCCGGTATTGACACCTGGCCTATAACCGGGGCATCATTTATACTTATATATAAAGATCAGAAGGATATGAATCGTACAAAAACCATGTTGAGGTTTTTTGACTGGTGTTACAGGCATGGAGCAGATATTGCGGAAAGGCTGAAATATGTTCCCATGCCCGACAAGGTGATTAATCTTGTTGAATCTGTATGGAAAAACGAGGTAAAAGTAAATGGGCGGCCTGTATGGCCATAAAAACGGGCCACTGTGATCTCACAGACTGTGCACGGCAAGTAGTTTGATGGCGTTGTAAAAAATCTCCATATACTGTGAGTGTTTGGCCATACGTTCGACATCTTGTATGCCTTCACGCATGACCAAACACTATGCCTTGTGTATGAAGATTTTTACTTAGCCATCGATTTTGCTTTTTGCGAGTTTATCAAGGATGTATAGCAAATAAAAAACCATGGGAAAAGATGAAAAGCAATAACATCAGTAAATTCTATAAAAAATCCGATACATTTTTTAGATACATCACTGCGTCATGCGGTATTATGATTCTTGTCATAATGGCCGGCATTTTTATAGAGCTTATTATTGCTTCCCGTCTTTCCATTAAAAAGTTCGGATTTGCCTTTGTTTCATCATCTGCATGGAATCCGGTAACACAGGATTTTGGTGCGGCAAGCAGTATTTACGGCACGCTCGTATCAGCAGGTATTGCAATGATTATTGCAGTGCCCTTAAGTCTTGCCATAGCCCTTTTTCTTGCTGAACTTGCCTCTCCTGCCATCAGCCGTATTATGGGATCTGCAATTGAGTTGTTGGCGGCAATTCCCAGCATTATATATGGAATGTGGGGTCTGTTTGTGTTTGCTCCTGTAATGGCGGACTATATTCAGCCTATGCTTCAAAAATATCTTGGCTTTATTCCACTATTTCAGGGCTCTCCAATGGGTATTGGGATGCTTACCTCTGGTCTCATACTTGCCCTTATGATAATTCCTTTCATATCTTCGGTGACACGGGATATCTTTAATATGGTTCCTGTTGTTATTAAGGAATCTGCATATGGTATGGGAGCAACCACGTGGGAGGTGATCCGGCATGTAATTATTCCTTATGGGTTCAAGGGAATCCTCGGCGCATGTTTTCTCGGGCTTGCAAGGGCCATAGGTGAAACAATGGCAATAACCTTTGTCATTGGAAATGATCATACAATATCGCCATCACTGTTTGCTGCTGCAAACAGCATTGCCTCAACTCTTGCAAATGAGTTCACAGAGGCATCTGAACCTATGTATTTGAGTGCTCTTATCGAATTAGGGCTTATATTGTTGGTTATGACATTTGTTATTCAGATGCTTGCCGAGCTGTGGCTTTGGAGGGTAAGCAGGAAAGGGGAGAAAGGAGCTTGAGGTTACGATCTCTAAAAATACGTAAGGTTTTTGATCTTGCAATAAAGATTATTGCCGGTGTATCTGCAGGGATAGGTATTGTAGCCCTGTTCTGGATATTGATCTCGGTTTTCAGGCATGGTTTCAAGGCAATTAACTGGTCTTTTTTTACCAGTCTTCCCACTCCTCCTGGTATGATTGGAGGAGGACTTGCAAACGCAATTGTGGGAACTCTTATGATTACTGTTGTTGCTACCTTAATAGGTGTGCCTGTTGGGCTTATGGCTGGAACTTATCTGTCAGAATTTGGTTCGGATTCTTCAAAACTTGTTCCCGCAATCAGATTCTTTTCCAATGTGCTGATGGGGATTCCATCTATCATTGTCGGGGTCTTTGTATATACTATATTAGTACGGCCAACAGGGCATTTCTCCGGTTATGCAGGAGCAGTTTCTCTTGCCATTATCATGTTTCCTGTTGTGGCACGTACAACAGAAGATATGTTGACAATGGTGCCCAACTCATTAAAGGAGGCGGCGCTTGCACTCGGAGCACCACGATGGAAGGTAACACTTCAGATAGTATTCAGGGCTGCCAGGTCCGGGCTTGTTACAGGTTCACTGCTTGCTGTTGCCCGGGTAAGCGGAGAAACTGCCCCCCTGCTGTTTACTGCTTTGAATAATCCTTACTGGGTATTTTCTCTGAACGACCCTACTCCCAATCTCACCGTTACAATATTCAACTATGCCATGAGTCCATATCCGGACTGGCAGCAGCAGGCATGGGGAGCGTCTTTGCTGATAACAATCGGGGTGCTTTTGCTTTTTATATTAGGACGGGCCATTGTAAGGGAGAGAAGATATTGAGAAGGGCAAAACAGGTGGCAATCCATAGAGAAACAGGATCAGGAAAGGGCCTGCCGGAAATAAACAGGGTAAAGATTGCAGTTAGAAATCTTGATTTTTATTATGGTAATAAGATAGCCCTGATTGACAATAATATTAATATAGCAGAAAATAAGGTGACTGCTATCATAGGGCCGTCTGGCTGTGGAAAATCAACGCATCTGAGGGTTTATAACCGAATATATGAACTTTACAGGAATCAGTATGCAAACGGTGAGGTTTTTCTTGATGGGCAGAACATACTTTCTGAATCTCAGGATATTATAGATCTTCGCCGAAGGGTTGGAATGATTTTTCAGAAACCCACGCCATTTCCCATGACCGTCTTTGAGAATATTGCCTATGGATTAAGGCTTCATTACAGGCTTGGCAGGGCCGAGATGGAACTAAGGGTGGAAAAGGCCCTGAGAGCGGCTGCCCTGTGGGACGAAGTTAAGGACATGCTTGACCATCCAGGCACAGCGCTTTCAGGAGGGCAACAGCAGCGTATATGTATAGCACGGGCTATAGCCGTAGAACCTGAGGTGTTGCTTATGGATGAGCCAACCTCTGCCCTGGATCCGGCAGCAACAGCCAAGATTGAAGACCTGATTACTGCACTCAAGGCAAAATACACCATTGTGATTGTTACCCATAATATGCAACAGGCTGCCCGTGTTTCAGACTACACGGCCTTTTTCTATGAAGGTCATATTGTGGAATTTGATCATACTGATATCATATTTACAAAACCCAAGGAAAAACAGACCCAGGATTATATTACAGGACGATTCGGATAGGAAATGCCCTTATACGAAATACTGCCTGGTGTTACACTTTTCTGATTCCCTGAGTCCGGATAAAATTGATGGCGTCGTAAAAAGTCTCCTGCCCCTGTTTGTTGAGCTATTACGATTTTTACTTAGCCATTGGTTCTACTTTTTACGGGTTCATCAAAATTGAACATTCTGTAAAGCTTTCCGGTTATTGACAGGGTTGTTAAGAATACGATTTTTTCTATGTGGTCCACTGCACACGAAAATCAGTTTGTTATCTTTATCTCACTGTTTATCTTTTCCTATCTTGCAGCTTCTCTCAACTTTTCCATTATTCTCTTCAGGTTTTCAGGTAAATCCGATCCAAGAAGCCGTTTCAGTAAAAATGCTGGCGCAACAAATGTGTACCGTCAGGCAGGCCTGTGGTACGCCTTGATTGTATTGATTCTCGATATGGGGAGAGGAATGGGGATTGTCTTGCTGTCCGGATGCTTTCTGAGAGAGGATCTGGTACCTGTAGTTGGGCTGGGGCTTGTGCTTGGTAATTCTTTTCCATGTTTTCATCATTTTCAGGGGGGAAAAGGTGTGGCAACATGGCTGGGTTTTACGGCGGGGATAGCTCCTGTTTATGCCGGTATATCCGTCCTCGTATGGATTGGAATATACATGGTATGCAAGACGCCTTTTATTTCATCTTTTGCAATGATACTGATACTGTCAATGGGAATTATGATACATCTTGAATGGGCGCCGTTTTCTGTAGCGGGAAGCCTGAGCACGTTAACCCTTATCTACTTTAATCACAGAAGTAATGTGACAGCCTGGAGACATGGTTCAGGACATCATAATGGTACGTAGTCTGTGTTGATCCCATAAAGGCTGTTTTTGCCATATCCTCAAAATCAGAAGCAATAACATGTTTTTTGTTTACAAATAACGCCATTTTTATGTAATATTCATTTCGATGAATGTTGCGTCACGGGCGGTTAACTCAGCGGGAGAGTGCCATCCTCACACGGTGGAAGTCGCGGGTTCAAACCCCGCACCGCCCATTACAAGTCTTACTTTCACCTAAAATCGGCATGGCCGAACTCAAAATCATAACCTGCTGACATTAAAATCATAATTAGGGCCGTCTCCACATTAATATCATTTCCATATATTGTCATCGTCTTTGTTAAGATCTATCAAATTCCTTGTCTCCCTCTCTTGCTGTATTATAATCAAAAAAGTAATGATCCAGTTTACAGCGCTTATTATAAAGGAACCTACTACGGCAGACCAGAATCCCTGGATTTGAAAGCCTGGAATTATACCGGAAGCCATCATCAGCATAATGGCATTTATTACAAACGTAAATAGTCCAAAAGAGAGAATGTTGAGAGGCAAAGTCAAGATCAGCAGAACAGGACGAAAAAAGACATTCAGCATTCCAAGGACCGCTGCTGTAAAAAAGGCACTGAAAAAACCACTCACATGTATTCCTTCCACTAAATAGGATGCAATCATAACTGCCATTGTCAACACAAGCCATTTGATTAGAAAATACATTTTTTGCCTCCTTGCTCTCCCTAAAACCGGCATGACCGGATTCAAAATATCCTATCTATAAAATTTACATAAGAGTCTGTCCGACAATGGGCATCTTAAAACTCGCTGTGCAATATAAGGTAAGATCTATAAGGGATAGGCACAAGATACGGTACAGCAAGCTTGTCTGCACTTCACTTTGATTTCCCGCCCTCTTAGGTGTGTCTCCGGTTTTAGTAAGATCGGTACTCCCCTTGGGTAAATTGCAAAGATTCCAGACGTTACAGACTCATTCAATGATGTGTGTTATACAAACACAACATTATTATAACCTATAACCTGTTGACATTAACAGTATAATTTTTTGAAAACAGTTTGTGTAAGGTTTGGGGGACAAGGGGTTAAAAAAAGAGATTTCCCAAAGGTGGTAGCAGAAGAGGATTACGTGAGGGTTCAATGACAGGAAGTTTTCAGGCAGTTTCGCAGTTAATGCTGTTTTTATGGATTCTCTGACAACGGTAAAAAAATGGTGCCGAAGGCGAGACTTGAACTCGCACGGGTATACACCCACTAGACCCTGAACCTAGCGCGTCTACCAATTCCGCCACTTCGGCACTAAACCAGTATGACCGGATTCATCACGGTAAAAAACTGTTGAATAATTATTATGAAAGATTATATTAATCCAATATCATACTTGTCAACTTTCTTTTTGCCGAATTGACATAAACTTTTTATTTTTGGGGATTATCTGTTTTCTCCTGTCCATAATTGTTGTACGGCAGCATAACAACAGTAGGCAGTTTGGGGAATTGAATGTATGATAACCGACAGTCCTTTGACCTTACAGGTTGATATCTTGTCATAAAACTCTCATGTGCTTTTGGATGATTTCATGTAATAGCTCAATATCTTGAGATGAGGGGGAACGCTGTATTGTCCCAACTTATTGAGAAGTTACGGTAATAGCTTAATAGAACTTAGTTCGCTTTGCTCACAATTGGAATAATGGAATATTGGGCTGTTACGGCATTGTATTGAAAAGTATTTTGATTCATGAAATAATTCTCTCACGGAACGAAAGAACGTCAAAAAGGGATTTAAGAAACTGCGGGTATGGCAAGATCCTGTTTTTCTTATTTGCTGTGCACTGGCTTCAATTCGTAGTGCAATACAAGCGATGGATCAGGCCTGTAGCACGCCTGTACTGGCTTGATTTACCCATGCAATGGAGGTGTATACATTGAACTGGTTCCTCATTCCTGCAAAAGCCGTTTTTGTCCTAACAGAAATCGTGCGCTTTTGACCACCATTCCAATGCTCCATCATTCCATGTGCGTGACATATCATAATGATGGCATTAAAAAATATTTACTTTCAAATAGTTACAGAGTTTGCGAGACGTATAATTAGGGACAAGAGGGTTTTTCTGACGCGACTGTCGGGAGGGCGCCGTATCTTCGTGACTTATCAGTGGGGGAAGCCGCAGCCCGACGAAGTCGGGAATGCGGAGGGGGCCAGTGTCCCCCGCAGATAAGTTACTGAAGATACCAGCCCGGGAGACCCGGAGCAGAAGAAAAATTCTTTTGTCCCCTAATACATTCGCTGTGATCCCCCTAATTATTGAGCTGATACGATTTCATCAACATTCTGATATATCTGCAATTGATGTTACACAACAAGGATCGTGGAATAACATCACATTTATAAAACAATGTCTATTATATACAATAACTTGAATGACCTGAAGACGCCTCTCAAAAACCCTGTTCTTACCATTGGAAATTTTGATGGGGTACATAGGGGGCATCTTGCTTTATTTGATAAGGTAAAGGAAATTGCCCACAATATTGATGGCCAATCTGTAGTGATGACCTTTGATCCACATCCGATCAAGGTTATGAAACCAGGTTTTCACCCTCCATTGATTACTCCTACGGAACAAAAACTCAAGCTGATACAGGCTGCAGGCATTGATATTATCTTATGTGTTCCTTTTACAAAAGAGTTTGCTTCCATTCCACCGGAGGATTTTGTCACGGATATCCTTTTGGGTAAAATAGGTATCCGGGAAATTGTGGTTGGCTATGATTACAGCTTTGGATATAAACGCCAGGGAACCATTGATCTGTTAAAGACGATGGGAGAAAGGTATGATTTTAAGGTGCATATAATAAGGCAGATCAGTGTGGATGGTCGCATAGTTTCAAGCACTGCAATAAGAAAGCTTGTGCAGGAGGGAGATCTTGATGGAGCAAAAAAATTGCTGAACAGAGATTATCAGGTGTGTGGGGTTGTTGTTAAGGGCAAAAACCGTGGTGCCAGATTGTTGGGATATCCTACTGCCAATCTGAAACTTGTTGATGAGCTTGTTCCCAAATTTGGTGTGTATGCAGTGCGGGTAGTTATTGATGAAAAAGAGTATAACGGGTTGACCAACATAGGTTATAATCCGACTTTTGGAAACAATGCCTTTTCGGTTGAAACATATGTGCTGGATTTTTCAGGAGATCTTCTTGGTAAGACTATTACTGTCAAATTTATTAAACGACTCAGGGATGAAAAGACCTTTAACAGTATAGAAGAACTGGCAGAACAGATTGGTAAGGATATTGTTGTAGCAAGAGAGATTTTTAAACAGGAAGAGGAGAAAAAAACAAATTTATGTAAATCTTGATAAACCAGCTTTTTACAACGCTATCAAGACTGTTTGTTATTATTTCTTGCCTCATAAAATCTTTGTATGAATGAATCCATACAGTCGTTGCGTATGGATTCCCTGATTTTGGCCATCAGGTTTTCATAGTAATACAGGTTATGTATGGTGTTGAGCCTGTAAGCCAATAGCTCTCTTGACATAAACAGGTGTCTAAGATAGGCTCGTGAATAATTTCTGCATGTATAACAGCCGCAGTTTTCATCAACCGGTCTTTCATCATCTACATAATGGGCATTTTTTATAATGATTTTTCCCGTAGTTGTAAACAGTGTACCATTTCTTGCATTCCTTGTAGGCAGTACACAGTCGAACATGTCTACCCCGGATATGACTGATTCCACCAGGTCCTCTGGGGTTCCAACCCCCATCAGATATACGGGTTTTTTCTCAGGTAGAAATCTTACTGTTCCCTTGACTATTATATTCCTTGTCTTGCTGTCTTCTCCTACAGAGAGTCCTCCTATGGCGTATCCGTCAAAACCCATGCGTACTGTTTCCTTGGCACTCATTTCCCTTATGTCCATATACATTCCACCCTGAACAATCCCAAACAGTGCTTGACCTGCTCTTCTGTCACAATCCATGCATCTTTGTGCCCATTTACAGGTAAGTTTTACTGAATTAGAGATATATTTACGATCTGCCGGATACGGTGCACATTCATCAAATGCCATTATTATATCGGCACCAAGTGCTCTTTGTATCTCCATGGCCTGTTCAGGACCTATAAAATGTTTGGAACCATCTATGTGCGACTGAAAAGTGACTCCCTGTTCTGTAACGGTACAAAGACGGGACAGGCTGAAGACCTGAAAGCCTCCACTGTCAGTCAAAACAGGGTTTGGCCAGTTCATAAAACGATGTAAGCCTCCCAGCTTTTCAATTATTTTATGACCTGGCCTTAAATAAAGGTGGTAGGTGTTGGCCAATATGATTTCAGCGCCTGCATCTACCAGCTCTTCCGGAGATACTGCCTTGACAGATGCCAGTGTTCCTACAGGCATAAATGCCGGCGTTTTAAAAACCCCATGCGGTGTAGAGATAGACCCAGTTCTGGCACGACAGGTGGAAGACTTGTGATATATATTGAATTTCATTTTTGAATATGCTCTTTTTTTAAATATGTTAACGTAAAGAAACACAAAACCATGCTGAATAACCAGTCTGTATTTTTCCGTGGGTGGCCAGGATATCCTGTTTACGCCTGTCTGTGGTGCATTGCACACAGACAGATGTAGCCGCTGTATACTCCCGCATAACTACGTAACTATCTGTATAAAGATAACACATGCCATTGAATTCTGCAAAAAAAGGGAATGACTTGCATGTATAGGGTGTAAATGATAATATCACAAAATTTATAATATCTTGGCATATGATAAGTTTATCGTGAAAACATATAAAATCAGGCTATATTTTTCCGTGGGTGGCCATGATGTCGTGTCTACGCCTGTCTGTGGTGCATTGCACATAGACATAGACACTTTCTGTACACCTATGCGTTGTCTCTTGCCTTGATTTTGGATACTGTAATTCTCCTTTATCTAGATCAAACACTGGGTTGTGGCTGAAGACAGTTTGTTTTCAAATGCAAGGGGCTGAAGGTGGGCATTTTTTGGTATTTGATGTGTAACAACAATACCTATGCTTGTGTCACGTTAAGAATTAAGCTGTTTCTAAGGAGAAACATTTATAAATGAGATCGCAACATGAGTTTCATATTCCGGTGATGGGAATTGGTTTTACTATTGATACGCCTGTACGAATTGCGCCGTTTGGTATTTCTTCGGTAATTTCGCTTGTAGACGATGAGTTAATGGAAAAGCTGAGAGCCTTTTACTGTGACAGGTATGGTCTGCCTTATGAGCCAATTACATCAAAGGATGATGATTGCAGGGCCAGGCGCATTACAAACTGGCTCAATCTTGTAAAAGATTTGGCGGAAAAACGTTTTCGTGAAGTTTGTTCAAGCCCTTTGCAGTCTGGCAGTGACCTCGTACGATACCTTGATATGTTACCGGATAGTGCCCCGTTGCGCATTAAGTATGAAGAATTTTTGAAAACAGAATCCTCTTCTGCAAAAGCTGCCCTTGAAAAGGAGATTCGAGAGGGCATTGTTATGGGTGCTATTGATGTGAATATTATGACCAAGATAGACAGGGTAAACTATCGCGGAAACAAAAAGTTACCTTTGCAGTACAATGATGCCCTTGCTGCCTTAAGAGGATTTGCCAAAAGTCGTCTGAATTCATCTTTGGTTTTGTCTGCAGGCATTAACCGCTTTCTTTATTCATATATCCCTGAGTTTGACGATTTTTTTGTAGACAAAAGAGGAAGATTCAAAAAGCGTATTATCTTGAAGGTTTCTGATTATAAATCGGCCATTATCCAGGGCAAATTTCTTGCAAAAAAAGGAATATGGGTTTCTGAGTATCGTATTGAATCTGGTCTGAACTGTGGAGGGCATGCCTTTGCAACTGATGGCTTTTTGATGGGGCCTATCCTTGATGTGTTTACAAACGGTAGGAATAAACTTTATGACACAGTATACAGCATTTTGATTAAGGCGCTCAAATCCATGGGAAGGGATATTCCTGATGTTGAAATACCAATGTGGATTACCGCACAGGGAGGAATAGGCACAAATCAGGAACATAATATGCTTATCAATTACTATAAGGTTGATGGTACGGGTTGGGCCACTCCTTTTCTTTTGGTTCCCGAGGTTACCAATGTGGATGATGTAACGCGTGAATTGCTGCAAAAGGCAAAGGAAGATGACCTGTATCTAAGTGATATATCGCCCCTTGACGTACTTTTTAATTCCCTGAAAGGCAACACCAAGGATGTTGAAAGGCAGATGTGGCTTCAGGCAGGAACACCTGGAAGTCCATGTCCCAAAAAATATCTCGTTTCCAATACTGAATTTACAAAACGCCCCATATGTACAGCGTCGCGGCAGTATCAGACAAAAAAGATAGAAGAGATAAAAAAGCAGGATATTCCGGAAGAAATCAAAAAAAAGGCATGTGAAAAGGTTTGCGAAAAAACATGTATCTGCGTAGGCCTTGGTACTGCTGCGCTTCTTGTCAACGGATTGGATACTACAAAAGAGGGTACCGGGGTTACTATATGCCCCGGCCCCAATCTTGCCTGGTTTTCACGTGTTGTTTCCTTGGAAGATATGGTAGATCATATATATGGTCGCAAGAGCATATTGACAAATCCGGAGACCCGGCCCCACATGTTTATAAAAGAGCTGGCAATGTATGTCAGATATGTAAAAGAAATGTTACAGGAAACATTGCAGCCTATGCTTGATAAGCAGAAGAAACACTTCGAGACCTTTCATGCAAACCTGAAAGACGGCATTGAATATTACAGAAGGACTGTCGCAAATCTTGTGGATGACAGTGAAAATGCCAGACAGCGTTTTTTGAGTGATCTTGCAGACCTGGAAGAGCGCCTCTCCGAAATATTTTCTCATGCCTGCCCTTCTTCTTGATTTTCCTTTGTAGTTTGTCTGCGTAGCATTCGGATGGTAATGATCCTGCCATTAAAGCCGTGTTTTTCCACTTTCACTGTATCTGATGTGGTATACGGGGAAAAGCGCTGGACTGTCGCTGTTTTACTTTCAAGAACTTAATTCACAGGAAGTGCCATATCCTTCCACGCCAGGCCTTTTAACGAGCACGAAACATCAGTCTCATCTTTCCGGAATTTGAGCAAAGCTGAACATCCTGCAAGGCCTTTCAACAGATCTTGAAATATCTGTACAAGGAAAATAGATTTGATAGTAAAAAAGATTAAAGCACTGTTTAACAGGTTAAAAAATAGTCCTGCAACAGGTGAGCACCCTGTCTCTTTACCTGAACTAAAGGACGAAAAGGTAAAAAAGCCTACCCTTGATTCAAAAATCCGAAAGAAACATAGTAAGGGCAGGTATAGCAGAAAAAAAACAGGGCACAGTGCAAAAAGGCCAGACAAGGCTCATGGTGCCTCAAAGGTCACTACCCATCGCTGGAGCATATCGGACTTTTGTGTTCCTCCCTTGGAAGGTAAGACACGGTTTCATGATATAGAGGGTATTCCAGATAATGTTATGCATGCTATTGCAGATATGGGCTTTGAATATTGCACGCCTGTTCAGGCAGAAATCTTACCGCACATACTTAAGGGAAAAGATGCAATCGGAAAGGCTCAGACAGGAACAGGCAAAACAGCGGCGTTTTTGATTGCTGCTATTACAAAGATGTTACGTAACCCTGTTAGTAATAAACGTAGGCATGGAACACCAAGGGTGCTTGTTATAACACCTACACGTGAGTTAGCAATGCAGATAGAGGCTGAAGCAAAGGCCCTTACAAAATATTGCCATTTTAACGTCATGTCGGTATTCGGTGGAATGGACTATGAGCGTCAGAGAAAGATATTGACAGATAAGGTTGTTGATATGGTTGTTGCAACTCCCGGAAGGCTGTTGGATTTTTACACTAAACATGATCTTTCCCTGAACAGGGTTGAGACACTTGTTATTGATGAGGCTGACCGTATGCTCGATATGGGGTTTATACCTGATGTCCGGCGTATAATACACGCTATTCCTCCCAAAGCCAAACGACAAACCATGCTTTTTAGCGCAACGATAACACCGGAAGTAAAAAGACTTGCACAACAGTGGACAACAGATCCTGTGACCGTAGATATCAAGTCTGAACAGGTTACCGTCGATACTGTCACCCAGATTGTATATATTATTACAAGCGATGAGAAATATGCCCTTTTGTATAATGTGATAGAAAGGCAGAAATTAAGCAAGGTTATTATCTTTTGCAACAGGAAGGATGAGACACGGAGGGTATTAGAGGTACTTTCACGGTACGGAATCAATGCCGCTATTCTTTCAGGTGATATTTCACAGAAAAGACGTGTGCGAACCCTCAAGGATTTCAAGAATGGCAAGATACGGGTTTTGGTTGCAACCGATGTGGCTGGAAGGGGTATACATGTGGAAGGAATCAGTCATGTAATCAATTATACACTTCCTCACCAACCGGAAAACTATGTACATCGTATCGGCAGAACAGGAAGAGCAGGGTCGTTGGGTACAGCCATCAGCTTTGCCTCTGAAACAGATTCCTTTTATATCCCTGAGATAGAGAAATTTATAAAGCAAAAATTGGTTTGTACAATGCCAGATGAAGACTGGCTGAAGCTGCCTCCAAAAAGATCAAGGACAAAATCAGGCCATCCTCCACGTAGACGTAAAAGGTCATCAAAAAAGACTGGATAGCACCATTTTTGACACAAAAAGTTAACGAAAAATGCAGCCTGGGTTTTTCAGTGCGGTTTTATGTGTTTTTATGGTAAATCGAATATGTGGCAGTAGCCTGTTCCCTGTTTATCCTGTCCGTTTTGATACGGCAATTATGTACTCTGGGTGGTATCAATAGAGACCATGATTTTCATGGCCATTCTTCTGCTTATTGCAAGCCGTGTGTCCTTGTGTCCGA
>JAGGTJ010000095.1 GCA_021163815.1 Deltaproteobacteria bacterium
ATCTTTCGTGGATACTCTACTGCGCATGGTTGCGTGATTCTATGAAACATAATTTCGGTGAAACTTCAGTTTATATGTTTTACCGTGAAAATACACAAAACCGTGCTGAAAAACCAGTCTGTATTTTTATATCTGTGGGTGGCCAGAATATTTTGAATTCAGTTATACCTGTTTGGTTTGTTCCGTTGTCCCATAGGATAACGGATACCGTATAAATCGTGTATTTTATGATTTTATATGTCTGATTCCATGACCTTGTTAAAGCTTGTCAATCCCCTTGTTTCTTATAAGCCCACTATTAATGCGGTCAGCCAATGTCCCTACACTTATAGCAAATAAATGGGATCTGTTCCATTTAAGAAGTACCCGATAATTGTCGTATACCGCAAAATAATGTTTCTGAGTGCCCTCTATTTTAATTATAGACACCTTGTCATTGGGATACTTGTTCAGGCCTTTTTCAGAACCGTGTACACCGAGCATTTGCCATTCAGACAGTAATTTTTTATGGTTAAGGCCCAAAAGGGACATGTCAATATTATCAGGTAGTGTTACCTCGATTCCCCAGGGAATCCCCTTTTTCCAGCCTGACGCTGACATATAGTTTGCAGCGGATGCAATGGCATCTCTGTAGTTGTTCCATATATCAATGCGTTTATCTCTGTCATAGTCAACGGCAAATTTCAGAAAGGTAGATGGCATGAATTGAAACTGGCCCATTGCCCCTGCCCAGGAACCTGTCATGTGGTTTAGCTTTACATGGCCTGATGCAACTATATGAAGTGCTGCAATCAGTTCCTTGCGGAAAAAGCCCTTCCTTTTGCTATCAAAGGCGAGGGTAGTCAGGGATTGAATAACATAAAATCTGCCTGTTGAATGGCCAAAGTTTGATTCTATGCCCCAAAGGGCTATGAGATATTGGGGGGCAACTCCATACCTTCTGTTAATCTCCATAAAAAAGTCTCTGTGTTTTTCAAATAATATAATCCCTCCAAGTATGCGGGATTTTGACACTGTCCGGCTTAGGTACTGGTTCAGTGACAATCTTGATTCGGGCTGTTTGTGGTCTAATTGGATGATTTTGGGATTTGGTACGACATTTGTGAATGCAATATTCAGTAGTCTGGATGGAATGCCGTCTGAAACTGCTTCTTTTTTAAATGCAGTTAGCCATTTTTTAAAGTCAGGTGTCATGTTTGGATGTTGCAGGATTTCTCCCGCGCATAAGGATGTTTGTGTAATAGTTAACAGCAGAGCTATGCAGATTAAAAATCTGTCTTTTAACATTGTGTTCCTCTTATATTGTTCAGTATGTTTTATGATTGTATCAGCCCAATAAATGGAAGGATAGACTGTGGTGACAGGGAAAAGGCTTTTTTCTTGACGCCATTTTATTCTTAACCTATAGTTTCAAAAATAGTTTTGCTTTATAGGTATTTCATCGATGTTTCAGTATCTGTCTGTCTGTTTTGAGGGTAAACAGTTATGTGTGTATTTGCGCGGGAGGCTTGATTCTGTGCAATTCCTGAAATTGATATTATGGACACGATGGGCGCTAAGAGTTGAAGACAGTACTCAAAAACTGATCTGTGGATAAATACTATCTTATTAGAGTTGCAATATACTGTCCAGAAAGATATTACCTGATTATGCATCTATCTTCCATGTAATGAGAAGTTTTTTCTTTAAGTTCGGGGTCTAAGTTAAAGGGCTAATCAGGGAATTTTGATATACAGGCAATAGATAGGCAGGCGCAGATCTTATTATAAAAACATAATTGTTTATGGATGGGAAATGTGATGTATCCGGAACAATGTGTTTTTGACCTGTTTATGAGTTCATCAGTGTTATTTATTGAAAGATTTTGGTTTATTTATTGAAATCGGGAGGTGTTTTATGGGAAAGGTAGCTATTATTGGTGTGGGCCAGAGCTCATTTGTCAGAGGGTATCCTGGCACTATAAAAGAACTGGCCTTTGAAGGATTCAGAGAGGCATTGCAGGATGCACAGATCACTACAAAGGATATTGAGGCATCCATTATATGTTCTGCGCCTGAATATGATAAGCAAAGATCCCCTGCAGGGGTTATAGCCGAGTATCTTGGCCTGATTCCGCAGCCAACTTTTTATCTGGAATCTCTCTGCTCTTCAAGCAGTATGGGGCTGAAAGTCGCATACTCTATGGTAAAGGCCGGTCTTCATGATTCTGTAGCTGTAATAGGGTTTCAAAAGATGTCCGAAATATCTTCTGCCGAATCACAGGAAAGAATGGGCAGGGGGGCAGACATACAGTGGGAGAGCCCCTTTGGTACCATGATGCCCGCATATTATGCCATGTATGCAAGAAACCACATGGCAACCTATGGTACAACTCCTGAGGATCTGGCTCTCATAAGAGTAAAGTCAGGGACCTATGGACAGTTAAACGAAAAAGCCGTTTATCGTAAGTCCGTTACCCTTGATATGTTTTCCGATCCGGAAAGTACAATGTCATCGCCTGTTGCCAGTCCGTTACGCGTAGGGGACTGTTGTGCAAATGCAGATGGCAGTTCCTGTGTAATTGTAGTTAACGAAGAAAAGGCCAAGGCCCTTTGCAAAAAACCTGTATGGATACTTGGTGTTGGAGCTGCCTCTACCGCAGTGAACATGGTCGGAAGAGACCTTTTTAATGGTCTGACCGTTGCCCAGCAGGCCGGGGAGCAGGCCTACAAGATGGCCGGTGTTACACCCAAGGATATTGATGTCGCTGAAGTTCATGACTGTTTTACTATCGCTGAAATGATGGCATATGAAAATCTTGGGTTTGCAAAGCCCGGTGAAGGTAAGGAATTGATAAGGGCGAAAGAGACCTACAAAGATGGCAGTATCCCTGTAAATGTAGATGGAGGTCTCCTTTCCAAGGGACATCCAATAGGAGCTACCGGTGGATCTCAGATAAGAACCATAGTTCTCCAGTTGAGGGGTGAGGCAGGAGAAATTCAGGTAAAGGATCCTGAGATTGGCCTTGTACATAATATCGGCGGTGTAGGCCTGTATGGAAATGTCAGCATCTTAGGGAGGTAAGAGAATCAATGGGAAAAAGAAAAATAGATGTCAGATTCAGTAAGTTTGGGACGGTAAGCTTTACCTCCACAACAAAGGTAAATGATTTTATAGATTATCTTGAACAGGGCAAGGTGATGGGGACCAAGTGCAAGAAATGTGGTGCATTGTTTTTCCCCCCAAGGGCAGATTGTTATAAATGTCTTGAAAGCGATATGGGCTGGTTTGAGGTTTCGGGGACAGGCAAGTTGGTAACATACAGCAAACTTGAATACTGTCCTGTTGGATTTGAGGATGATCTTCCTTATGTTATTGCCCTTTTGGACTATGGTGATTATAAGGTCTTTGGCAGACTTGCAGATGATCTTCCGGAAGAGGATGTAAGTGTGGGAATGGAGCTTAAGACAGTTTCCAATAATTTACCTAACGGGCAGTTGAGTTACGTATTTCAAAAACCTTAATGTCTTGCTGAGGATTGAAAGTGTTAAACCCCCGTCTTTTTTGTCGGGGGTTTTTTTATGTAATCTGTCCCAAAACGGAATTTGCAGGTATCAGCTCAATAATTAGGGGAATAACAGCGAACGTGCCCCTGTTTGTTGAGTTATTACATTTGCAGATTATATTTCTGCGGTTAGAATTTTTGTCTGCCTTGCACTAAAAAATTCTCATTATTCAAAGCACCTTATATATTTTGTCTATCTTATTTGTCTATGCTATACTAAATCAACCATGCTGGTTTTTATCTGATCTCAGACAAACTTTCTAAACCGGCATGGCCGGATCCAAAATATCCTGGTCACCTACGGATATGAAAATACAGACTGGTTTTTCAACATGGTTTTGTGTGTTTTTATGGTAAATTATGGATAAACACGGATAGAGGTATGATTGAGGCGTTTTTTTGTTAAGAAGATTTATCCTGAACAGGGTTTTTGCTCTATAATAAAAGATGAGGCAAGACATATCTCAAAGGTTCTCAGGATGAAAAAGGGGGACTCTCTTATCCTGATGGATCAGGATGGGTTAAACTTCAGGTCCGTTATAGAATATGTTTCCCCTCAAAAGGTTATTGTTTCTCTCAAGTCCCCTGTTGTTTTTCCGGAAAGGCAGTCTTTTGAACTTGTTATATGTCAGTCCGTAATAAAATCACATTCAATGGACTATGTTATACAAAAGACGTCTGAATTGGGAGTAGATACGGTCATTCCCTTTTGTTCGGAACGGACAATTGTGAGATTGGATGAAAATGGATATCATAAAAGGGTAGGGCGTTGGCAAAGAATATCTCAAAATTCTGCAAAACAATGCAGACGACCCGTTCCCGCAAAAATAGAGCCTGTTATTTCTTTTGATACTCTTGTTAAACAGTTTAACGATGATAAAGATGTCTTGAAAATAATCTTGTGGGAGCGGGAGGATTCGAGGCATATTAAGGCTGTCTTGAAATCTATGCCTGAGAAGATTGTTGGCATGATTGGCCCTGAGGGCGGTTTCACAAAAAGTGAGGTGGAGACTGCAAAAGAGGCTGGTTTTATTGCAGTGTCACTGGGAGCAAGAATATTACGTTCAGAGACAGCGGCCACTGTGTTTGCTGCCATTGTTCAGTATGAATTTGGCGATCTTTCTGCCGGATAGTTGATGGCGTCATAAAAAGCTGGTTTATGCTGTTTTGCTGCATCCTATGAGGAACGTGACGCTTGCAGGATGTTGTAGGTTAAACCGGCATGGCCGGATCCAAACCTGCCTGTGCGTCAACGCATCTGCCTGTGCGTCAACGCACGCAGACAGGCGCAGACAGGATATCCTGGCCACCCACGGATATGAAAATACAGACTGGTTTTTTAACATGGTTTTGTGTGTTTTCATGGTAAATATCAAATAACATAAAGTGGTTACATGACTTCCTGTGAAGTTCGTTGGAAGTAGAACCGATGGATAGGTAAAAATCTTCATATACAAGGTATAGTGTTTGGTCATGCGTGAAGGCATACAGGATGTCCAGCGTATGGCCAAACGCTCACAGTATATGGAGACTTTTTACAACGCCACCAGGTTTAGAGGGCATAGTAATAGGATAAGGAGACGAAACAAACTTATGCAACAGGTACTTACGAATAAGGATCTTGATGGTTTGACGCTGTTGAAAAGGGGCAAGGTGCGGGATGTATACGATATGGGTGACCAGCTTCTTATTGTTGCAAGTGACCGTATTTCAGCATTTGATGTGATTATGGATGATCCTGTACCGGACAAGGGTAAGATACTGACGGCCATTTCCCTGTTTTGGTTTGACAGGTTAAAGTCTGTTATAGAAAATCATGTTATATCTGCCAATCCGGATGAGTATCCGGAGCCATGTCGCAAACATGCTGAATATCTGAAAGATCGCAGCATGCTGGTTAAAAAGGCCGTTCCCCTGCAGATTGAATGTATAGTCAGGGGTTATCTTGCGGGGTCAGGCTGGAGTGAATACAAATCATACGGTACGGTTTGTGGCATAAAGTTGCCATCAGGTCTTGTTGAATCGGACAAATTGCCGGAACCAATTTTTACTCCGTCTACGAAGGCCGTGGAAGGGCTGCATGACGAGAACATAGATTTTGATACGGCTGCATCCATTATTGGTCGCGATACAGCGGCGAGGGTGCGGGACTTGAGCATTGAAATTTACAAAATTGGGGCAGAACTTACAGCAGATAAAGGTATTATAGTGGCGGATACCAAGTTTGAATTTGGTATGGCAGATGGAAAACTGATTCTGATTGATGAGGTGCTTACTCCTGATTCCTCCAGATTTTGGCCAATGGATTCCTATGTTCCGGGGAGGTCCCAATCAAGTTTTGATAAACAGTTTTTAAGGGATTATCTCATAGACATTAAATGGTCAAAACAGCCGCCCCCGCCAAAATTGCCTGCAGAAATTATACAAAAGACGAGGGAAAAATATATGGAGGCGCTTGAACGTCTGACAGGAAAAAGGGATTTTGATACGTAGAGGTAAATATATAACCATTAAGAGTGGGGGGAGGGAAAATAGTCTCTTTATATCTTGCCTTTTATACGGCCATACACCTGCGAATTGCAGGTGTAAGATCAGAAAGGAGGTGTTAATCATGTACAAATTTAAACATAGGATCTGTACCCTGTTTTTGTTGCCTTTGATTGTGTTGCTTCTTTCTGTTGTGACGTCAGGCGCAATGGACTTTTCTGTTTTTGGCAAGAATCTGAATGTAACCGGGTATGTTTCCCAGGAACTGGCATTTGCTGCTCATCACGATACCAAGGTTGCCGGAAGATACTATGATGAACCAGGATTGCATTCTGCCTATCGTACCGTCTACATTGACAGCACCCTTTCGCTTAACCAGGATATCCAGATTCGTATGATCAACAGGTATATGGGTGACTGGGCCTTCAGCATCAAGGAAGATGATGGAAGCTGGCGTGACAGGCGTTTTGGTGATTCGGATGTACGAAAGGACCTTCATAATGAGACAAATTTTCATGAGGTAGTAAGAGAGCTTTATGTAAACTATATGCATAATAACCTGAATGTACGTATTGGAAAGCAGCAGATAGCCTGGGGTGAATCTGACGGTCTGAGACTGTGCGACATCATAAATCCCCTTGATCTGTCGAGAGAAGGTCCGTTCCGCGATTCTGACGAAGGATATGAAACGACCAGGATACCACTCTGGCTTGCCCGAATTGAATATACCTTCAGCGATATGCATCTTGGGCCAATTGATGAACCTGCAATAGAGTTTGTCTTTAATCCCGGTGACGTACGCCAAACCCGTTCTCCTTCTGATTCCATATGGCAGCCCCATGCTGCTCTACTTCCTACAAATATTAAGCTAAGCATAAAAGATGATAACAGAGACAAAAAGTTCAGACACAGGGAGTGGGGATTTCGCCTGAAGGGTAATATATATGATACCTTTGTTACCTTTAATTTTTACAGTGGGTATCTGCATGATCCGATAGTCCGGTCAACCGGTTTTAATGCTGGAACGCTTTATGTAGAAAAGAAATACATGAAGGTACAGTCTTACGGTCTGACCGCCTCACGGGAGCTGTACGGTTTCAGGAAAATAGTCAAGGGCCAGGTAAACCCGGTTTTAAGAATGGAGATGCTGTATCAGCATAACTATCCCTATAATACAGCACAGTTTCCTGAGGTTCTTACCGGAGGAGATGAACTGGATAAAAAGGATGTTATCCGTTACATGATCGGCTTTGACTGGCCGGCAAAAATCAGCTTTTTGAATCCTGATCGTTATTTCTTTATTTCCAGTCAGTTTTTTCACTACCATATCCTGGGTTATCCCAACCGGTATCGCCTTCAAAATGGCCCGTACAGCGACTGGCAGGCAAAAGAAAACCAGTACTATTCAACATTGCTTATGAGAACGAGCTATTTCCATGACCTTGTAAAGCCTCAGGTCTTAGGCGTCATGGACTGGACTTATGGCACATCATGGATCAAACCCAAGGTGAAATTTGAGATAGGAAACCATTGGAGACCAGAGGTGGGAGGAATATTTATCTTTACAAGTCATAATGATGATCGTAGAGAATTTGGCCACTGGGCAGACAGGGATGAGATATATATGAAACTCGCATATCAATTCTGAGGGATTTCGCCTGGTTAATGAGATTAAATACAATCCTGTTGATGCTTTTTTAATAACTGCCCATCCATAGATGGATCTTTTGTCCGTATATCCTGGATAGTGACGGGAAAATACGGCCTGGTTTTTCAGCACGGTTTTGTTTTTTTACGGCTTTATCAAATTCTGATTTTTCGAAATATCTTGATATGTTTTCCTGTACCTAAAATTTTTGTACGCCGTGATCTTGAATAAACTATCTCGTTTATGGATGTGTCTGTTATGGCACTTGTTAGGGGGGATAAGATGGATATGGAAAATGTAGGCAGAAGAGAGTTTTTTAAATATATGGGGGCATTGGGTCTCGGAGTCATAAGTTTTTCTTCTCAGTTGTCCGGTGTGGGACTGTTAAAAAATGCATGGGCCTCCATGGAAGATAAAGAGGATTTTCCGGGCAGAACAAGGACTGTTTCCCATATATGGCGGGATAAATCCAAACCGTGGGATGGGGTTACAGAGTATTATGCGGTGGAAAGTGATCGTGACAAAACGCCGCGTATACTTGAACTGCCGCTCGATGACGGAAAGGTGTGGAAAACCAGGGATAAATATTGGAAATGGCCGACTACCGATGAAATTGCACCTCCGGATGTTATCAAAAAACTACTGCATCCGAGAGGTGCAAAGGGACTTCAGGAGGAATGGAATGAGGTAATAGGATTCAGGGCTCCTGAAAAAGTGGGCAAGATTGCCCCTGAAATAAAACCCGGCATGATAATTAACGGGAGTAATTACAAGCAGTATCCTGGTTTAAAGGAATTGATGCCTTCTGATATCTATGCCCGTTTGGATCCAAAAAGCTATCTTCCCTTTCCCCAGATAGAGGTAGTCCCTACACGAAGTATATATCCTTCAAAGATGTGGACAGCATACACACGTCAACATAGCAGGGGATGTAAAATAGATAAAGACGGAGTTTCCCTGAACGGATGGGTTGCTGGCACACCCTTTCCCAGGCCAAAAAAAGGAGTGGAGCTTGCCTGGAACCATGACAAGGTAGATATCGTGGGGGACTGTCTAAGATTTGCGCCTATGTACTGGGATCTTTACGGATCAGATGGCTCTTATGAACGGACCTATCATTTTAATCTTTGGTACTTCAGGGCAACAGGGCGTACCCATATTGATCCCATGCCTACTTATGGGGACAACAGGGACGGAATATTTGAGTGGATGGTGAATTATTTCAGCTATCCCCAGGATATAAAGGGAATGACCCTCTTCAGGGTGCATTATCTTGATACCCGTAAACCTGATACGATGAAGGCATATATCCCCTCCATGAGAAGGGTAAGGAAGATGTCAGGTACAGACCTGTTTGATCCGCTTATGGGTTCTGACATGATCTGGGAAGATTACAGAAGTTACTGGCAGAAACTGTCTCCAACAATTTTTCCAAATGAATATAAGCTGCTAGATTTTAGGGAATACCTCCTGCCATCTACTGCTCCGTACGGATATGTAAGGCATTACCCAAGGCTTGGCAGGGATTATTTCTGTTTTGAAAGAAGGCCTGTGTATGTACTGGAGATAAAATCGAAGGATCCGAGTTACGTTTATGGTAAGAGGATTCTCTATCTCGATGCCGAAACATTTACTCTTTTGCATATACAAAATTATGATCAGGAGGGTAGGTTATGGCGAACATGGATGAAAAACATTGTGTGCGAACCTGAAACAGGGGTTATTCACGAAGATGTTACCAACATTATTGATCATATAAGCCAGCATGCCACTACCTTGCACTTTACACCGTCATGTTGTTGCAAGTGGATTACTCCATCGCTGCCTGGCAGGTATTTTGCCGGAAGGGCAAGATAGTTTTTATCCATTGAAGGTCTTTCTCCGGGGTTGTATATTGCCTGGGCCCTGCCTTAGTTAGGTTTATAGGTTGTTATTTGGGTTGCAAGCAGGTGCCCCGGGGGTTTGAACCTGCATAAAAAGTTTTATTGGGTATCCTATATGACAGAATCACGTGAAGGCTCACATAAACCACCATGTTTTGGTATATTGGATAAGGTCTTCCCTATGGGGAAACATGGTTTGAGAGAGGTTGTTCCTGCCTGTTATGAGTGTCAGTATAAAAAAGAATGTCTTCAAAAGGCATTGGAAACTCGGGATGGACTTGAATTTCGTTCTGAGATTATAGACAGGTTTCCTGCTGAAGGGGTTGTTGGGTGGTTGAAGAAATGGTCAGAAAGGAAGATCCTTAACAGCAAGATAAACAAGAAATCTTCATGAATGGGGTATCAGCACAATAACAGGGGGTATCACCCTCCTGACAGTCACGCAAGAAAAATCTTCTAATGCTCTTTATTGGGCTGTTACATGAATATCTTATAGTTGTTTTTTACAGTTCCTGTTTTTGTCTCTTTCATATAAGGTGATAAATATAGATATGGATGTCCTCATTTCCTGCCCCTACTGTAATTTTTCAAAGAATGTACCAATAGAAAGTATCCCATCGAATGCAAAAAAGGTTACATGTCCGAGATGCGGGCAAGGCTTTGAAATTGATCTGGATGATTTGACAGGAGGCGATGATTATTCCTATGAAAGAAATGCACAACAGGGATCGGATAGGGCCGAAGCTGAAATACGCAATCAAACGGAGAATATTGGTGATTCACCGTGGGAGGATTCAATAGAGAGAGGCTTTTTTCAGGATGTTTTTTTTAAGGTAAAAGATGTTCTGTTTGAACCTGCAAGGTTCTTTAAAAACCTGCCCCCTGATGAAGAGATCAAGGATTCTTTATCCTTTGGCCTTTTGCTGGGTTCTCTTGGAAGTATGCTAGGTCTGTTTTGGCAGGTCATCATGGCTGTTAGTGGTATCTTCTTTCCTGTTATTCCATTTTTCAGCCATTTTGCCATGGGAATAGTCTTTTTGGTTGTTATGGTGGCTATTCCTCTTCTCGTCGTCATAGGGCTGTTTGTCAAGAGCTGTATAATACATTTTGGCCTTTTTGTTGTAAATGCCGGCAAAAATGGTTATAAAACAACCTTCAGGGTAGTAGCCTATACACAGGCAACCGAGATCTTTGGTATTATTCCTTTTGTTGGATCTTTGATATCCGGGATTTGGGGGATAATAGTTTTGATTGTAGGGTTGCGGGAGGCTCACGGGACGTCTGTTTTACGAGTAATTATGGCCTTGCTTATCCCTGTGATACTTCTTGTGATTGCAGCGGTTATCTGTTTTATCCTTATGTTTGTATGTCTTGACCAGAATTTGCCGTTCAGTCAGCATGGTTGGATATAGCAGCAATTCAGATTTGTTTAATTCATACTTGTTAAAAAATAAAAGCGATGGCCAAGTAAAGATCTTCATATACAAGGTCTAGTGTTGGGCTATGCGTGAAGGCATACAAAATGTCACACGTATGACCCAAACGCTATAACAAAAGTCTTGTTACCTTGTTTTTCCGTATCTTGCCATAAGTTCAGCCTCTTGAATAATATGCCCCCTCATTGCCTTTAGAAGACCTGCCCTGCTGATGCCCTCAGGTAAGTTCAGTACAGTATCAAGGGCAAAAAGTTTAAAATAATATCTATGGATTCCATATGGGGGGCAGGGACCGCAATAACCTATTTTCCCAAAGTCATTTTTTCCCTGTATGCTTCCATCTCGCAGATATCCTGTTCTCTGGATATGTTCTGGTAAACGGCTCTTTTGGGGAGGGATATTATAGTAAACCCAGTGTGTCCATGTGCCGGCTGGTGCATCAGGGTCATAGCAGATAATTGTAAGGCTTTTGGTTCCTTTTGGCAGATTATTCCATTTCATTGGAGGAGAGATATTTATCCCATTGCAGGTGTATCTGACCGGTATCATATCTCCGTTGCTGAAGGCATCGCATTTCAGACTCATTTGGGCTGAAATACTGTTTTTGGCTGTAAGGACCATGGAGAGACAACTGACCAACAACAGTGTGATCAATAAGCATCTTCTTTTATGAAGAGAGATGTTTTTGTTCAAAGTATGGCCCAGATGTATATTAAACATATAAAGGTTATCCGCTTGTTTTTTTCTGTACCATGGCATGGATATTACGACAGACCCTTTTGCAAACGCAAAATTTAAATTTGACGATGTTATAAAATATATATCATGGTGTGGAATACGTTAATCAGTTTTTATCCGTAAATTATCCCACGTATTTTATATAATGTTAATTTATGCACCTTCCTTGATCTTTAATCTATTGGCATTTAGGAGAACAAGAGTCTTTGACAGGCTTTTCTATAGAAGACTTCCTGAGTTCCTGTAAAAGGTAATCTATTGTTTTGTTGCGTAGAACCTGGTTAAATTGTGACCTGTATGTCTTTATGATGCTGATCCCCTCTATTTCTATATCATATATCTTCCATCCCTTTGGAGAGTGCCAAAATTTGTACAGCATGGATATATTGTCCTGGTTATCTTTGGACACTATGGTGGAAGGCATTAGAATTATTCTTTTCTTTGATATTGGTGTTCCGTACTTCATTGTTTGCCCGTTATAAAAACTCAGTTTGTCAATATATGAGTTTTTCAAACGCTTAACAAAAAGCTTTGTAAATTCCTTCTGTTTTTCGGTGGAAAGTTCCATCCAATGTCTTTTACCGAGGCATAGCTTTGCCATTAAATTAAAATCAAACATTGGTGTAATGATCTTTACTACCTGTTCTTTTTTTTCTCTATCTGTAATGTCCTTACGTTTAAGGATTGTTATTACCTGATTTACCTTGCTTACTAACATCTCTTTTACTGTGGTCGTATCATTACCTATAGCAGTGCCTGCTGTAGAAACAAGACAGAATCCCAGGAAGATAAAAAAAAGTTGCTTAAATCTTTTCATGGTGTTTTATTCCTCTATATCTTTGTTACGTTTTTGTTCGTATACATCTCTAAGTAAGATGTACAGATCGACGGAATCTTTTTTGATACTTTCATATTCTCCAATATGAAGGGATGTATGGTTTAATCGTTTGTAGGTCTGTATTCCGGTCGATATATACATATTGTCTATATAGTTTATTGGGTCAAGGAAAAAATCGCCAACCATTCCTACTGTATCCCGCACATTAGATGGCCCAAATACCGGCCACACAATAGGGAAACCTCCTCCGAGCCCGTAATATCCCAATGTCTGTCCGAGATCCTCATCGTAAGGATGAAGATCAAGCCATGCCATGGCAGGATCAGTCAGTCCGCCTATTCCCACAGTTGTGTTAACAACAAATCGGCTTATCTCAATACCTGCCCTTTTAAATTTCAGCTGCAGGAGATTGTTTACAAAACGGACAGGAAAAAGGGCATTGGTAAAACATCTGTCTATAGAAGTCCTTACTATTTCAGGTACTACATAATTGTATCCCTGTGCAACAGGTTTCAGAAACCAAAAATAAATTTTGTCGTTAACGGTGGTCATGATCCTGTTATAACCTGAAAGGGGATCAAAGACATTGGAAGATTGGTTTTCAAAGTCCTTTTCGAGAGCGGCGATATCACTCGATTCAAAACCCGATGCATCAGATTCACCGGTATCTGCAGCATAGATCGGTGATGTAGATAATAAAAAAAAGCCTAATAAGAATAATAAAATAATTGAAACATGCTGTCTTTTTATCATAACGCCTCCTTTATGGATTAGCCTTAAGGAATTGAGTGCCCATTATTTTATTATACCTGAATTCAACACTCCCTGTGGGCAAACTGCAAGAACTCCAGCCTTTGTGGACTTATTTAAATTGACACATATTATGCAAGCATAATATTTTTGTGATTTATTGATATTAAAGGTGATAATCCCCTGGTTGGCAATAGTTTGTGCAGGTTTTAGGTTGTATGTCTTACAGCTTAAAAACAGGATTTTGTTTAACCCTTTTGATAATGTTTTATGTTTTGGCCTTTATGTGTTTATATGTCTTGTTCTGTAAGATATATAATAAAATACACTTACGCTTATAAGCCCGCCTGTTGTATCAGCAATCAGATCTGCTATGGATGCGTCACGGCCCTCTACAAAGAGCTGGTGAGTTTCATCCGATGCCCCGTAAAGCGTCACCATAACAGTTAGAAGTACGATCCTTTTGATTAACGCATGCCTGTCTTCCGGTATTCTTTTGAATGAACAGGCAAATAATATTCCCAGAATTCCGAATGTAATAGCATGGGCAAGTTTGTCTGTAGAGGGGATCACATTCGGCAGAGGCAGTTTTGATTGTGAAGACAAAAAAAATATCACTGCCATCCACAAAACAGCAGCAACTCTGTATAGTCTGTAGTGAGTTGTAAGCTTCATTAGTTAGTGTTCAGCCTATAAATAAATTCAGGATACGATGAAGTTGCCGTTTTTATGTCAAAAAAAGACAATCTGCAGCGTTGGCAAGGAGTTGGATATCGTAGTACGTCTGTGCCCTTGCTGCCGCTGTAGGCAGGTCTTTGGCAAACTCGACGTTTGCAGGATTTAGTCTCAATTATAAATGGCAACCAAAATAAATGTAAGGCTAACAAAATCATGTAATATTTGTCAATCTTTATCACCCACTTGGAATAAAGATTGTCTTATATGTAAACAGCCTTCCCGCAATATATGAGCCTGGTTCGTTATTTATATGGTATCAGGTATGGCATATTATACTGTGCTCATCCCTCCTAATAAGGGCACATTTTTTGCTTAAACAAGTAGAAGACCTTTTGTTTGACATAAGGTCTTGGCTCATCCGTTGTTGCTATGTGGCTTTTGCCAATGGCTATATTGGCGGCAATCTCTTTGATGATTCTCTTGCCCGGACAATACCGGTTATGATGTAGAGAGGAGGATTCGTCTTATTGCTTCCGTGAGAAGATGAATTGTGAAATGTATCCTCGGAGCTTTTTATTCTTTATTTCGGGTATAACAGCCTCGGACATGAGAAAAAAATTAAGCTTTACCATGAAAACACACAACACCGTGCTGAAAAACCAGGCTGTGTTTTTATATCCGTGGATGGACAGGATATTTTGAATCCGGCTATGCCGGTTTAGATAAAGGGTAAAAGGGGTTATACAATGCAGGAACTAAAAAACTTTGATATTGCTACTTCGGTCACTGATTCATTAATTGAAATTTTTCAAACCATGCTTTCCATGGAGCTTGAACTTGCCCAGGATGATTTGGAACTTGATAAAGATAGTCGTATTGTAGGTTCTGTAAGTCTGGCGGGGAAAATAAAAGGTAGTGTTTTTGTACAGGTCAGTCAGGAATTTGCACGTATGATTACGGCTTCCATGCAGGATGTTGACCTTGATAAGATTAAAGATAATGAAGATGTCAAAGATGTTATTCGTGAGTTGTGTAATATAGTTGGAGGAAATCTTAAGTCGCTTTTTTGTGATGCCGGTCTTGTTTGTGAACTTTCCCCTCCCTCTTTTACTACGGGTACAGACTTTGAGGTTAAATCATTAAATACTGCTCGGTATGAGCGTTATGTTTTCCAGTATGAAGGACATCCTGTTATAGTTGAAGTAGCAGTAAGGGCAGATGAGGCAGAGAGCGATGATTTTCTGGGAAAAGACAATGGGGATCATGAACAGGTTGATATTAAGGCAATTCAGGCTTTTAATATCAGAGATCCGCTGGTTAGCTCAACAATTGAACTGTTTGACACCATGCTTTCTATGGAAATAGAAGAAAAAGATTCTTCGGGTGATGATGTTTCATTTGAGGAGGAACGGATAGTAGGCGCTGTAAACATGGCTGGACTTATTACAGGTAATGTCAGTCTGTATATCACTAAAAACTTTGCATGGCTTATGACGGCATCAATGCTTGGGATAGAACCGGATGAAGTGGAAGGTGAAGAGGATGTTAAGGATGTTATAAGTGAGCTGTGTAATATTATTGGCGGGAACCTTAAGTCAAAATTATATGATGCCGGAATGTTTTGTACACTGTCTACTCCTTCTTACACGTCTGGAACAGATTTTATTGTAGAACGGCAGGATATGACTGCATATGAACGTGTTAAATTCGTTCATAAAGATGAGGAGTTTTATATAGAAGCAGGTATCAAGCTGTCAGAATCAGCCAATATGTCCGCTACCGCAAACACTGGAGAGGAAGATGCTAACAGTATTGAATCTGTAATATCTCAGGACGATATTGATGCCCTTTTAAGATCCGAGGCATCCAAACCTGAAACAGATCAGGGCGAGACTCCATCTGCCGAGGAGATTCAGGGAGAAATTGACAATATTGTAAAATCGGAATCTCCTAAGGTAAAGGCACAGGTTGAAGATGAGCAGTCTGTTCAGGATGATTTAGATCAGGAATCTGATAGCGGGTCAGTATCAGAAGACAAAAACATGGATATTGTTCTTGATATTCCGTTAGAGATCAAGATTGAATTTGGCAAAACCAGCAAGAGAATAGATGAGGTTGTCAAGATAGACAATGGATCTGTTATTGAGTTTCCCAATATGGAAGGAGAACCTGTAAACCTTGTTGTTAATAATACCTTGATAGCAAAGGGTGAGGTTGTTGTAGAAAAAGAAAGATACGGAGTAAGGATAACAGAAACGGTTAGCCGTGTAAAACGTATTCAAAGTATGCTGTAAAAGCTATCTATTTTTTTATCCATAGATGATATTTTCTGTAATGGTAGATGCCTGTACCGGACACAGGTGAATCAATGTTGATGGCGTTGTAAAAAGTCTTCATATACCGTGTTCGTTTGGTCATACGTGTGACATCTTGTATATGAAGATTTTTTTGCTTAGCTATTCTACATTTTACGGGTTCATCAATGTTTAATGACATAAAAGCTATGCTTTTGGAGGGTGTACAGAAAGGATGTTATCCAGGGGCAGTTCTTCTTGTAGCACATGGGGGAAATGTGGTTTTTTTGGATGCGGCAGGGTTCAGAACATTTTTTCCCCATACATTTCCCATGGATACAGACATCTTCTTTGATCTGGCCTCTCTTACAAAGGTCCTGGCAACCACTATGTGTGTCATGATGCTGACAGACAGAGGGGTTTTCAGTCTGGATCAGTCAATTGCAGATATTCTTTCTCAGGAACTACCGAAAGATAAACAGGGAATTACACCGCGTATGCTTCTTAATCATTGTTCCGGGCTCCCTTCATGGAGGCCTTTTTATCTGGATTTGGTAATGTATCCGTCTGTGGAAAGAAAAGTCCTCCTCAGGAAATGGATTATTGAACTGCCTCTTATTTGTGTTCCTGCCAGTAAAACAGTCTATAGTGATCTTGGTTTTATGATGCTTGAATGGATTATTGAGGTGGTATCTAATAAGAGTATGGATGAACTTGTTTTAAAGGAATGTGTTAAGGATATTTCTTTTTCTGGTGGTTTTTTCAATGACAACGGGCTACCTTTTCCGGCAAGGGATATGTTTGCCGCTACTGAGAAATGCAGGTGGAGGAAACGGATCCTTCAGGGAGAGGTGCATGATGAGAATGCATATGCCCTTGGCGGATTTGCAGGTCATGCAGGCATGTTTGGCAGGGCACGGGATGTTTATGGGATTATCAATCTTATGCGTGAATGTTTTTATGGGAGAAGAGAAGATTTTATATCCCGGGATACAGTGCTGGAATTTTTTACCAGGCAGAATATTGTAAAAGGGTCTTCTTGGGCCTTGGGATGGGATACCCCTTCAGCAAAGGGTTCCAGTGCGGGCAGGTTTATTTCCAGAAACAGCGTTGGACACCTCGGTTTTACCGGTACCTCTGTTTGGATGGATCTGGACAGGGATGTTCAGGTAATCCTGTTGACCAACCGAATTCATCCTAACCGTTCTAATGAAAAGATAAGACTGTTCAGGCCAATGATTCATGATATGATAATGAGCCACTATCTCTAATGACAGTTTGATATTGCGGTTGAAAAACTGTCTTGAGATATATTTCAGGAAGTGAAGTTGGCCTGTCCGCATTATGAGGTTATCATTGTTTACAGACAGGCGCAAAGGAATGCAGATAAATGTGATTTGTTTGAAGGTAAGTCTTTTAAGATGTGTAATTAAGATGTCCTTATCAGATCTTTGAACGATTTTTCTGATATATTATTTCTTTATTATTTCGGCTTTGCTAAACTCAATCTTTTGTTTACAATTGGGACAAAGGTGGGTTTTGTCATATTCATCAGAAAATATTTCCACCTCTGTGCCACAGTTAGGACATTTAAAAATTATTGATTTAAGGTCTCTGAATTGTTCAAATCCTGGGCAATGTTGCGGTGTTGGCATGATAGTACCTCCTTTTTGAAAAAATTATTAAAAAACCGTATGCGAATGATCCTATCCTCTACTTACTATAACGACTGTTCTATGTCAAAAATATTAATGAATATTGATAAAGTCAAGGTCAGGCTCAAATTTTACCGTAAAGACACACAAAACCATGCTGAAAAACCCGACTGTGTTTTTATATCTGTGGGTGGCAGGTTGTTTTGAATCCGGCCTTACCGGTTTACTCCTGGAAATGGCTCAAGCCATAGAATAAGCTCATAATGTAATGAAAACAGAAGATATACCGATTGTTAATAGAGAAATGTTTAATGCCTGGTTTGTTGCCTGTCGTCCCAGGACCCTGTGGATCTCTGTTTCTCCTGTTATTATTGGGGCAGCCATGGCTTTAGAAAACAAGGTATTTCATCTTCCGTCCGTTTGTTTCGCTGCCCTTGGTGCAATGTTCATTCAGATAGGGACAAACCTTGCGAATGACTATTTTGACTTTGTTCACGGTGTAGATATTGAAGAAAGGTTGGGCCCTGTAAGGGTAGCACAGTCGGGACTCATTCCCCCTGAAACAATAAAAAGGGGTTTTGTCTGTTCCTTTATACTTGCGTGCCTTTGCGGCATATATCTTGTTTGCAGGGGAGGTTGGCCTATTCTGGTTATTGGTCTTTTTTCTGTGATGCTTGGCATCCTTTATACTGCAGGTCCTTTTCCCCTTGCATACACGGGTATGGCAGATGTCTTTGCCTTTTTATTCTTTGGGCCGATTGCTGTTGCAGGAACTTACTATGTCCAGGCCCTCAGATTTAACCTGAATACCTTGATAGCCGGGGTGGCCCCGGGCCTTTTTTCTGTTGCGATTCTTACTGTTAACAATTTTAGGGATATATATACGGACAGGAAAACCGGCAAAAAGACGCTTGCGGTGCGTTTCGGCAGTATGTTTGCCCGATTGGAATACCTTTTATGTATATTGTTTGCATGTCTTATACCTGTGGCGTTGTACATGGTATCACATGTACATCCGTATCAACTGTTAGCCAGCTTGGTGTTTTTTTTGGCAGTACCCTCTTTGAAAATTGTGTTAAGGGAAAGTCCGGGTCCTGTATATAACAGGGTGCTTGCCTCAACAGGGTTGCTTATGTTTGTGTACAGTGTGCTTTTTTCTGCAGGATGGCTGTTATGAGAATAACTTCTGTAAGGTTGCTACGTTATGATTTACCTTTGGTGCGACCGTTAACGGTAAAATCTGTCAACATGGCGATCAGGACAGGCCTTATTCTGCGGCTTACCGACGAGAAAGGAAACATTGGTTATGGTGAAATAGCCCCTCTTGCCGGATTTCACAGGGAGACGCTTGAGGATGTCCTTAAACAACTACTTGCAACAGAACCTTTTTTGACCGGTCTTTTAATCCCGGATAATGTTGTAAAACTGGATGGCGGGATGGATGAACTGTTTCATTCCCTTGATATGTTGCCTACTGTCCGTTTTGGTGTTGAAATGGCAGTGCTTAATCTTGTTGCCTCTTCTAAGGGATGCCCTCTCCATGAACTTTTTGGTCTGCCATTTAACAGGTTTGTCCCTGTAAACGGGCTGTTGAGCGGAAACCGGGATGAGATATTGAAACAGGCTGAATATCTTTTCGGGCAGGGATATGTTTCAATAAAAATCAAGGTTGGAAGGGGGGATATTGCCTCTGAAATTGAATTGATCAGGAATATACGAAGAATTATTTCTGCAGATATATCCATCAGGTTGGATGCAAACAGGAGCTGGACGCTTGATGAGGCCGTTTTTTTTGGAGAGGCCATATCAGACACAGGTATTGATTACATTGAAGAACCTGTTGATGATTGCAGAATGCTGGAGGCATTTCACCAACGGACAAAGATCTCCACTGCCTTAGATGAAACAATAGTTGTTTGCCCCTTTGATTCTATTGTTCAAGTTCGTGGAATAAAGGCAGTTGTCATCAAGCCATGTTTTGCAGGAGGGGTGGAAAAGACTGTTGCCATCATGAAACATGCAAAAAAGGCAAACATAATGCCTGTCTTGAGTTCTCCATTTAATTCCGGCCTGGGACTTGCCTTTATTGCCCAAATAGCCGCTGTTTTTTCTCCACAGGATGTTGCGGTGGGCCTTGATACATTCAGATGGTTTAAACAGGATATCTTCGATTTTCATGTAAGCAATGGGTTTGCAGATATCCATGAGATTGGCAAAAAACGTATTCTTTGTCAGTTTCTTAAACCGTGCTAATTAAATATCAAGACAATACCCACGATGTTAAGAATTTGATGGCGTAGAAAAAGAGAGACCTATGGCATGAAATAGTTGAAAATTATCCTTTTACCTCTTTTTCTGAACCTGTGTTTTTTCAGAAATGCATTATCTTTTTTTGAGCATGGCTTGTATTGTCTTCACGCTAAAAAGTTGACTTTACATAAATTATGATATATAATAAAAATGTTTATCTTGAATGCGGGCATAGCTCAGTTGGTAGAGTACAAGCTTCCCAAGCTTGGTGTCGCGGGTTCGAATCCCGTTGCCCGCTCCAAATATTATCTGCTTAGATTGAGCCGGTTACAAAACATTTTGTTTGAATGGCAGAAAATAATGTCTTTGATCATAATGCTTTGAAAATAGCTCAACATAACAATAGCCTTGAGATCTTTGCAGAATGTTCAGCTTTGTTCAAGTTCGGGGAAGGCGACAATTTTAACCGAAGGAATATATTGGATATCTTGAGGATTAAAATTTGAGACTAACACAGAAATTGGGCGAAAGGGGCCTTATGAGAAGGTCTTACCTTAGGGATTATGTTCAGGGGCCCTGTTTGGTTTGAGTTCGGCGACGATCTTATTGCTTTTGCTGAACTTTTATTGGCTCTCAACTTTTAAGCGGGTTTTTTTAAGACCCGCTTTTTTGTTTATGGGAATGAGATGTTTGTATGGCAAAGGCAGTTGATGCTATTATTAATGAGACTGTAATGCTTGTTTCTCCTCTCTTGGATGATATGGGGCTGGAGCTTGTAGATGTTGAATATTTGACGGAAAGGGGCAGGTGGGTACTTCGTATTTATATAGACAAGCCTGGCGGAGTTACCATAGATGATTGTGTCGAGGCAAGTAACGAGGTTGGGACACTGCTTGATGTAAAAGATATTATTCCTGTACATTATGTTCTGGAGGTTTCATCTCCAGGGCTTGACAGACCACTTAAAAAAGAAAAAGATTTCTTACGTTTTGTAGGGGAAAAAATTAAAGTCAGGATGAAACATGATGTATGTGGACGTAAAAATTTTACAGGTGTTTTTCGCAGATACGAAAGAGGAATACTGTATGTTGAAGTAGAGGGTAATATCTTTTCTTTACCAAGGGCGGATGTAGCAAAGGCTAATCTCGTATATAGCTTTGATTCCTGATGGTTCTGTAAAGAGCCGGTCTGTGGTGTTTGTCTTCATTGATATTTGTCCGATGTGATCCTGGATGCTGATTTTTCTGATTTATCGTGGAAACACACAAAATCCTGCTGGAAAATCGGACGGTATTTTCCCGTCGGTTGCCAGGATATCCTGTCTACGCCTGTCTGCGTGCGTTAGCGCACAGGCAGGTGCGGTGACACACACGCAGGTTTGAATTCGGTTATACCGGTTTTAAGTCCAAACGAGATTCAATTCTCAGTTTTATCCCTGTCTGTTTTTTTATTTATGGAGCAAAAAAATGGTTTCAGATTTAGCCAAAACAATAACTCAGGTAAGCCGTGAAAAAGGTGTTGATCCTAATATCCTGACCGGGGCACTTGAAGATGCTGTCAGAGCGGCGGCAAGGAAGAAATTTGGTCCAAACTATGATTTGGAGGTCAGGTTTAATGAAGAGATAGGTGAAATAGAGGTATTTGAGTTTAAGGAAGTTGTTGAAAAAATAGAGAACGAAAATTTTGAAATATCTCTCGATGAGGCCTTGAAATTAGACCCTGAGTGTGAAGTGGGTGACAGTTTGGGTGTGAAAATGGATCCTGTTGCCTTTGGAAGGATAGCTGCCCAATCGGCCAAGCAGGTTATTATGCAGCGTTTCAAAGAGGCTGAACGTAATGTTATTTTTGATAGCTTTAAAGACAGGCGCGGAGAAATCGTTAACGGTATTGTTCAGCGTTTTGAGAGGGGCAGTATTATTGTTAATCTTGGGCGAACAGAGGCTGAGCTCCCGGCCAGGGAACAGGTGTCAGGGGAATCTTATACGCAAGGCGATCGTATCAGGGTCTATATTATTGATGTAAAACAGCATGGCCGTGGTCCTCAGATTATTCTTTCCAGAAAACATCCGAATTTTGTCTCTGCCCTGTTTGAGAATGAGGTCCCTGAGATATCTGAAGGGATCGTTAAGATAATGTATGTGGCAAGAGAGGCAGGCAGCAGGACAAAAGTGGCTGTATCTTCAACGGATCCGGACGTCGATCCGGTGGGTGCCTGTGTGGGGATGAAAGGCCGAAGAGTTCAGGCTGTGGTCCAGGAGTTGCGAGGAGAAAGGATTGATATAGTTCCGTGGGATCCTGATCCTGCCAAGTTTATCTGTAATGCACTGCTTCCAGCGGATATAACCAGATTGGTGATCAACGAGGAAGATAATTCCGTTGAGGTGGTTGTTTCGGATGATCAGTTATCTCTTGCGATTGGAAAAAGAGGACAAAATGTAAGACTTGCTTCCAAGTTGACAGGGTGGCGTTTGAATGTGACAAGCGAGGCAAAATATAATAAATCTCTTGAAAATGACTATGATGCCCTGCTTGGTATAGAGGGCCTTGATCCGGAACTGGCCTTAAGACTGTGTAATATGGGTTTTAAGTCTCCCGCAGATGTGGCGAGGGCAAATATAGGAGATATCCTTGCTGTAGAGGGTATGACAGAAGATAAATGTGCACTTCTTATTGAGAATGCATTGAGGTGCATTTCTGCAGAAAAAGCCGGAGATAATGAGATAAAACAGCAAGTTTTTTCTGAACGTGGTGAATTTGAGGAAATCAATAAAGATTCCGAGGACAATAATTCGGATGATGGTTTGAGTGATTAGAAGGCTATGTTTCAGAGGTGTAATCTCTGTTTACAACCTAAATCCTGCAAGCGTCGAGTTTGCCGAAGATGCAAGGCGGCAAGGGCGCAGACGTACTACGGTACTTCAAGTCCTTGCCAACACCGCAGATTCGGTAAAATCGGCGTTCCCCTAAGGGTAAACTATTTTCAAAAATCACAACATTTATGACCGCATCAAATCGATGCATGTTATGCAAACACAACATTTCTATAACTCGTTGATATTAAAAGTATAATTTTCTTCTTGAAAATAGTTTATGCAGGTTTTAGGTACAAATATATATCGAGTTTTTAATCTATAATAGGAACGTAAGACAACTCAGGAAACATGGGTTTTATATTTAATGATTTTGGGGGCGTTTATGGCTAAGGTCAGAGTTTATGAACTGGCTAAGGAACTGAAAATTGAGAGTAAAAAGCTCGCAGAAATACTGTTAGCTGCAGGCCTTAGTATAAAAAATCATATGAGTACATTGGATGATGCCGCTGTCTTGAAGGCAAAAAAAATTGTTGCCGGTGAAGGCGCCTCTGTTGTTGTAGAAGAAAAGCGGGTAAAACCAACGGTTATTCGTCGTAGAAAAAAACGTGTGAAATCGCCTGTTCAGGAGATTATTAAGCATATAAAAGAGGAACAGGATGTTTCAGAAGAGCCCTCTAAGGAAGGGGTTGTAGTACAGCAAACAGAACCAACAGTAGAAAAGAAAGAGACGAAGGTAAATGAAGCCGTAGAATCTACGGTTACTGTGGAAGAAGAGCCTAAAGATACAGAGTCTGTTCAACCTGATACGGTACAGCCCCAAAAAACAGAAACCTTACCTCCTGATATCAAACAGATTACAGAAACAGAGGCCTTGGAGTCTGAAAAGGCAGAAACAGAAGAATTATCTCTTGCACATCCTGAATCAGAACCGGAGGATGTTGTTAAAGATGCAGGAGAAGAGGTACAGGAAGACAGATCAGAACCTGAACTGTATCCGGAACAGACAGAAACTAAGGATTCTAAAGATAAAAAAGATAAAAAGGTTAAGAGCTCTGCCACGTCCGCAAAAATTATAAAGAAGGCCGAAGGCAAGGTGGCTGAACTTTTAAAAAAACGAGCAGAGGAAAAATCAAGAACAAAGGCTACGTTTGTTAAGAAATCGAAGAAGAAACCCACAGTCACAGTTCCTGAAATGCATCCTTATCCACCAATTCCTGAAGAGGGTAAGCCGGTACGAAAGGGCAAAAAAAAGGCGGGTAGGGCAGAGGCGTTAAAACGTGGTGGCAAACGTAAAGTAGAGGTGTATGAAAAGAAAGACCTTTATGATAAGATATCTTCATCCAGACGTAGGTCTAAAAAAGGTTCCAAGGAATACAAGGATAAGCAAAGGGCCTTTAAGCATACAGAGATCACTGTCCCCAAGGCCATAAAAAGAAAGTTGAAGGTACCGGAAATGGTTGTAGTTTCTGAATTGGCCAAGGCAATGGGTGTGAAGGGAGCTGAATTGATAAAAAAACTCTTGGATAATGGTATGATGGTCAATATCAATCAGTCTATAGATTTTGAAACTGCAGCCTTGATAGCGGATGATTTTGGTTATGAACTGGAACTGATTTCCTTTGACGTAAGCGGTTCAGATGCCATGGATGCAGAAGACCGTGAAGAAGATCTCAAGCCAAGGCCGCCAGTTGTAACTATTATGGGGCATGTTGACCACGGCAAGACCTCTCTGCTTGATTATATAAGGAAGTCAAACATAATAGGGCAGGAATCCGGAGGAATTACACAGCACATAGGGGCATATTATGTCAAGACAGAGCAGGGGGATATAGTTTTTCTCGACACCCCTGGCCATGAGGCCTTTACTGCCATGAGGGCAAGAGGAGCGGAGCTTACGGATATTATAGTTCTTGTTGTGGCTGCAGACGATGGGGTTATGCCTCAGACAAGGGAGGCTGTAAATCATGCCAAGGCCGCTGATATACCCATTATTGTTGCAGTTAATAAAATTGATAAATCGGGGGCCAATCCCGAAAAGATAAAAAGAGAATTGGCAGAACTTGACCTGTCTCCTGAAGAATGGGGAGGTGATACCCTTTACGGTTATGTTTCCGCTAAAACAGGTGAGGGGGTAGATGAACTGTTGCATCTCATCCTTTTACAGGCTGAGATGCTTGATCTGAAGGCTAATCCTGACAGGCCTGCCGTAGGGACGGTTGTGGAGGCAAGGCTTGACAAAAACAAGGGGCCTATTGCAACACTTCTTATCAAGAAAGGCACTCTTTCAAGAGGTCAATATTTTGTCTGTGGTGAGCATTATGGTCGTGTCAGGACCATGTTGGACCACCAAGGCCGGAAGATGGATTCCGCAGCTCCTTCCACGCCGGTAGAGATATCTGGTATCTCTGGTGTCCCTTCGTCTGGAGACAGCTTTGCCGTTGTTGACTCTGAAAGACAGGCAAGACAGATAGCAGAACACCGTATGCAGCAGGCAGAAGCCCATGTTGCAAAAAGAGATGTAATAAGCCTCGATGATCTGTATGCCAGGATACAGGAAAAGGGCATAAAAGAGTTAAGGATTGTTCTGAAGGCAGATGTTCAGGGTTCTATAGAGGCAATTAAGGATTCATTGTCCAAACAGAATACAGATGAGGTGAAAATCAAGGTTATTCATAGTGGTACCGGTGGAATATCAGAATCTGATCTGATGCTTGCTGCTGCATCTGATGCCATTATCATAGGTTTTAATGTGCGTGCAAACCGCCGTGTTACAGAACTTGCGGAAAGAGAAAATGTGGATATAAGATACTATGATGTTATATATAATGTTATCCATGAAATACGTGCGGCTATGCAAGGCCTTTTGGAACCTGTATATAAAGAAAAACTGTTGGGCCATGCCCAGGTAAAGGAGACCTTTCATATCCCAAAGGTTGGAACTGTTGCGGGCTGTATAGTATCTGACGGCAAGGTGGAAAGAAATGCAAATGTAAGGTTGTTGCGTGACGATGTGGTTATTTTTGACGGTAAGCTGGCATCATTGAGACGTTTTAAGGAAGACGTTAAGGAAGTGCAAGCTGGGTACGAATGTGGTATTGGACTGGAGAACTATAATGATATTAAAGTCAATGACGTAATTGAGGTCTATCAGGTTGAAGAGGTCGTTGCAGAGTTGTAGTAGGCATCATCTGCAAGAGGCTGTAAGGCGGAAACCTTTGCATAGCGTTCTGTTCTTTTTCAATTTACTTAGCCATCGGTTATACTTTTTGCAGCGCTATCAGAATTGAACATTATGCAAAAAATATTTATACCTAAATCCTGCAAGCGTTGACTTTACCGAAGGGTAAACTATTTCCAAAAACTGTATATACCCGCATTCAAATCGATGCGTGCCACGCAAGTGCAACATTTCTATAATTCATTGATATGAAAAGCATAATTTTCTTTTTGAAAATAGTTTATGCAGGTTTTAGGTTATATGTGTATGGGTGTTATACAATATGGTCGTTGGTGTATTAAAGATTGATTTCCTTTTGACGGAGAACCGTTCCCTGAAAGGAAAAAGAAAGATTGTCAGAAGCATGGTGGATAAGGTCAAGAACAGGTTTAATGTTTCTATTGCAGAGGTGGGTTCGAATGATAAATGGCAAAAAATAGAGATAGGAATTACTGCTGCAGGAAATGACAGGCGCCATATCGATTCATCTTTGAATAATGTCTTGACCTATATAGAAAAGCTCTGTCTTGCTGAAATGATCAATACAGAAATGGAAATTTTTAATCTCTGAGCTGGTCAGAATTTTTAAGAAGTTCATTCATCAACATTGATTTGTGGATGGGCACTGCCTAAACCGATATGGCCGGATTCAAACCTGCCTGTGCGCCAACGCATCTGCCTGTGCGCCAACGCACGCAGACAGGTGCAGACAGGATATCCTGGCCATTGACGTATATGGAAAATACGAACTGGTTTTTTAGCACGGTTTTGTGTGTTTTTCTGGTAAAGAGAGGTCATGATATGTTTGGGACCAAGAGATCAGTCAGGGTTGCTGACAACATACGGAGAGAAATAGCTATCCTTTTGCTTAGGGAGGTGCGTGATCCCCGGATCAGGAATGTTACTTTAACGGGTGCTCATGTTACGGGAGATTTGAAACAGGCCAAGGTGTTTTACAGTGTTATAGGAGATGAAACTGTTATCAGAAATGCTCAGGCCGGACTGGATAGTGCAAAAGGTTTTATAAAAAGGCAGATTGGCCAGAGGATAGAGTTGAGATACATGCCCGAGATCCTTTTTGTATATGATCCATCTCTGGAATATGGCAGTAATATGGATAGAATTCTTCAAAATATTCACAGGGAGGAAAAGACCGCTTGAAATTTTCTAATGAACCTACGGGCTTATCCACCTTTGATGCCTCGCTGAATGCGATTGTTTCTCTTTTAAAAGAAGGAAAAAGATTTTTATTTGTTTCCCACCAGGATCCTGATGCAGACGGAATAGGTTCCATGCTTGCCCTGGGAAGGGCAATGTCTATTGCAGGAAAGGAGATCGTTTGTCTTGTGGAAGAACCTCTCCTGCCTCCCCTGACTCTCTTGACAGGTTCTGACAATATAGTTCATACCATAGATGCGGACCAGGAGTTTTCTGCTGTCTTGGCCTTTGATTGCAGTGATGTGGATAGAATATCCGGGTCTGCCCTGCATATTGATAAAATTGTCAGGGATGTTCCTTTGATTAACATAGATCATCATATAACAAACAGGTTGTTTGGGGATATGAATCTTGTGGATCCGTTAAGTTCTTCAACGGGTGAAATTGTTTTTAAACTCATTGATGCAGCGGGTTTTTCTGTTGACAGGGAAATTGCCGAAAATGTTTTTGCTGCTATTCAGACAGATACAGGTTCATTTGCCTATGATAATACAAGGATATCTACCTTTAATACAGCAGCAAGGCTTATGGATTACGGTGTGAAGCCATGGAAAATATATCGTAATTTGATGACTGGATATACTGTTGCAGGGTTGAAACTGTTGAGATTGGCGCTTGGCACGCTCGATTTTTTTTGTGATGGCAAAATAGGGATATTGTATGTATCGTCTGACATGATCAGGGAAACCGGTGCTCTTCCCAGTGATACTCAAAGATTTGTTGATTATCCCAGGTTCGTTGAGGGGGTTGAAATCGCGGCCCTTATACGTCAGACAGATGAAAGGGCATACAAGTTCAGCCTTCGTTCAAATGGCAATGTGGATGTAGCGAAAATCGCCTCTTTATTTGGTGGCGGAGGGCACCATAAGGCTGCTGGTTTTGCTTGTGAAGGAGATATCGACAGTATTAAAATGAGATTTATCAATGAATCTGCCCGGATATTCAATGAAACGGCCGATTGATGGGATCCTTCTTGTGGACAAGGAGGAAGGAGAGTTTTCTTACGGGGTTGTAAAACGTGTAAGGAGACTCTTACGTATAAGCAAGGCAGGTCATGCAGGTACGCTTGATCCATTTGCCACGGGCCTTCTGATTGTCCTTTTGGGTCAGGGAACCAGACTTTCTGATTTGATTATGTTTCGGAACAAGGTATATGAAGGTGTCATACGTCTTGGGATTGAGACGGATACCTTTGATCCTACCGGGAATGTGACCTGTGTAAAAAGGGTGCCTGAGATAGAGGAAAGGGTAATACAGAAAACCACCAGTCTTTTTACAGGGGCACTTGAACAGGTTCCGCCTGTTTATTCTGCAGTGAGACATAAGGGAATACGGGCATATAAGCTGGCCAGAAAAGGAATAAAGGTAGCACTTGAAAAAAAGAGGGTCTTTATTCACTCTTTTGAAGTTTATGATATTAAGCTTCCTGATATCTTTTTTAGGGTAAAATGTTCCAGTGGCACTTATATAAGAACTCTTGCATATGATTTTGCCAAGGCACTTGGTACTGTGGGCCATCTTAGGTCGTTGAGAAGGCTGAAAAGTGGAGTCTTTGATGTGGCTGGTGCTTATCCCTCTAAAAAGATAACCCAGGAAGCAGACAGGAATGATCTGTTCAAAGGCGTTATTCCCCTTGTTTCATCTTTGCCTGATATACCTGATGTGAGTATCAGTGAGGACTTGGCACATAAAATAAGAAACGGGTACCAGCCTGTTTGGCAGGATATAGGTGTCAGCAGGGAGATGTGTCCTGAGGGAGGATATCTTAGACTGGTTATGAACGAAGATCTTGTGGCTGTTTTGCAGGTGGACCGGGGTGAGAATGTTCGGGCTATACCGTCGGTTTCGTTGCATGAAGATTCATCCTTCTGTTTAACCACAAGTCTTGCGCTAAACAAAAAAGAGGTTGCTACACGAGGGGTAGGTTTAAAAATTTACAAGACTTTTAAGAAACAGAATTTTTGAAACTCATATTGGTAAAAAAGGGCCTTTGATATTGGACAAAAAGTGGATATTCTATTAAAGATCTTAAATCGGCATGGCCGGATTTAAACCTGCCTGTGTGTTAATGCATCTGCCTGTGCGTCAACGCACGCAGACAGGCGCAGACAGGATATTCTGGTCACCGACAGGAAAATACAGCCTGGCTTTTCAGCACGGTTTTATGTGTTTTTACGATAAAATGTAGTAAAGGTTATTGGCAGGTTGCCAAATTTCAGAGATAAATACCCATAAGAGGGGAGGTAAGAGAAAGATGGTTTTAACACCAGAGGCCAAAAAGGATATTATTGATGAATTCAAGCTTCATGATAAAGATACAGGCTCATCTGAAGTTCAGATTGCCTTGTTAAGCAACAGGATCAAATATCTTACAGAACATTTTAAGGTTCACAAAAAAGATCATCATTCGAGAAGGGGATTGTTAAAACTGGTAGGTAAAAGAAGACGGCTTCTTAACTATTTGAAAAGAAAAGATGTCGAAAAATATAAAACTGTTATAAAAAGTCTTGGCATCAGGAAATAATGTGCAAGACCTTTGCCGGGTGTGTTCTTTTGCCGGTTTTTGAGTCTGTCTTTAGCCAGATTACATATTACCTGAAACCTGCAAGCATCGAGTATGCCAAAGACCTGCCTGTAGCAGGCAGGTCTTTGGCGCAAGGGCTTGAGGTTTTGTCAGTACTTTTCTGCGCTCTTTTTACTAAACCGGCATGGCCGGATCCAAAATATTCTGGCCACCCACGGATATGAAAATAC
>JAGGTJ010000147.1 GCA_021163815.1 Deltaproteobacteria bacterium
CACAAACTGTACAAACCTGTCGAAACCAAGCCCAAAGCCTGAATGAGGAACGGAACCATATCTCCTCAAATCCAGATACCACTGGTATTTCTCCGGGTCAATACCCGTTTCCTGCATCCTGTCATAAAGGACGTCATACCTGTCTTCTCTTTGACTCCCTCCTATTATTTCACCTACCCTCGGAACAATTACATCCATGGCCCTTACAGTTTTCCCGTCAGGATTAAGTTTCATATAAAAGGCCTTTATGTCCTTAGGGTAATCAATTATTATTATAGGTCCATGAAAAATTTGTTCACTGAGATACCTCTCATGCTCTGATTGCAGATCAGCCCCCCAGGACACAGAAAATTCAAAGTTTTTCCCTGACCCTGAAAGAATTTCAACTGCCTCGGTATAGGTAATCCTTGTAAAATTCTTATCAGACAGTATCTTGATGGTATCAATAAGCGTGGAATCTATGAACCGGTTAAAAAAATCCATATCCTCTTTACATTCCTTAAGAAGAAAATCAAACAGATATCTAATAAGTTCTTCTGCTACATCCATGTCTTTTTCAAGATCACAGAATGCCATTTCCGGCTCTACCATCCAGAATTCTGCAAGATGACGCGATGTGTTGGAATTTTCTGCCCTGAATGCAGGGCCAAAGGTATAAACATCTCCGATGGCAGAGGCATATGCCTCTGCCTCCAGCTGACCACTGACCGTAAGAAAGGACTGGGTACAGAAAAAATCGTCTGTAAAATCAAATGGCCTTTCCTGTGCCCTGTTTATGTCCAAGGTAGTTACCCTGAACATATCTCCAGCCCCTTCACAGTCATTTCCCACTATTATGGGTGTATGAAGATATACAAAGCCCCTGTCGTGAAAAAAGCTGTGAATTGCATAGGAAAGGGCACTCCTTACCCTTGCAACTGCTGCAAAGGTATTTGTCCTTGGCCTTAAATATGCTATGGACCGCAAAAACTCGAATGAATGATGTTTTTTCTGAAGAGGATATTTGCCGGGATCAGCCCAGCCCATAACCTTTATGGCAGAAGCCTTTAACTCTACCCTCTGTCCTTTGCCCGGAGACTCACATAAAAGACCCTCTGCAACAATGGAACAGCCAGTCTGTAACCTCATAATCTCATTTTCATAATTAGGAAGACCTTTGTCTGCAATTATCTGAAGATTAGTTACGCATGACCCATCGTTTAGCTCAATAAAAGAAAAGCCGGCCTTTGAATCTCTCTTTGTTCTGACCCAGCCGGCTACCCTTAATGAGATACCTGTTTGTACCGATTTAAGTGCTTCAGCTACTCTAACCTCTTTCACGATACCACCCTATACATTCATCAGACAAACCACAGGCCCCAACAAGACCACCTGCCCTATAAACTTTCACCTGTATCAATCAGATAGTACATATCCACGACGTTATCAAAAATAGTTTATGCAGGATTTGGGTATAAAATTATCCCCTGTTTTTTTCAAAATCACCCATAAACTCTGCCAGGGCCTTTACCGCATCGAGATCCGTAGCATTATATATGGATGCCCTGCATCCCCCTACAGACCGATGCCCCTTCAAACCTCCAAACCCAGCATCCATAGCCTCTTTTACAAACATGGTTTCAAGCTCTTCACTGGGAAGTCTGAATGTGACATTCATCATGGAACGACTGTCCCTGCGTGCAGTACCCCGGTAAAAATCAGAGCTGTCAATCAGGTCATACAATATCTCAGCTTTTTCCCTGTTTATCCTGTTCATCTCCTGCAATCCACCTATCTTCTCATCAAGCCATTTAAGAACCAAATTTATTGTGTATACCGCAAAGCATGGCGGAGTATTGGCCATGGAATTTTTTTCAGTAAAGGTGGTGTACTTCAACATGGTGGGCAAATTTTCAGGGACCCTTTCCAGCATATCTTTTCTTATTATAACCATTGCAACACCGGCAGGGCCTATATTTTTCTGTGCTCCGGCATAAATCAGGCCGAAAGGAGGAACATCAAACGGCTTCCTCATAATGTCTGACGACATATCTGATACAAGGGGAACCCCACCAGCCTCAGGGAATCTGTGCCACTGGGTTCCCTTAATGGTGTTGTTTGAGGTGAAATGAAGATATGCAGCATCGTTATCAACCTGAAAATTGTCCGGAATATATGAAAAACCCTCATCCTCGGAGCTGGCAATAACATGTACATTCTTGCCCTGAATATTGGCCTCCTTGATAGCCTTTGTAGACCATACTCCTGTGTTTATAAAATCAACAATCTGTTTGTCAGGCACAAGATTCATAGGGGTCATACAAAACTGCATACTTGCCCCCCCCTGGATAAATATGACATGAAAGTCATCATTAATATCGAGAAGTCTTTTTGTACGGTAGACAGCCTCGTTAATAACATCATCAAACCATTTTGATCTATGACTGACTTCCAATATTGACATACCTGAATGATTGAAATTTAAAAGCTCATCCTTAATCTCTTCAAGCACTGGAAGTGGCAGCGCAGCAGGTCCGGCATTAAAATTATATATTCTTTTATCCATATTTTCCCCTTTCATACCTTTCTTGTTTGTAACCAAATCTCTTTCACTACCTATAACTTGCTGATATTAAAAGATACAACATCCTTTTTTGAAAACAGTCCATGCAGATTCAGGCATGTATCTGCTCATATACTACCATTCACTGTTAAGGGTCCGTTCAACCTCATCCCACTTACGGTTAAATGCCTCAACTGTACGGATTGCCATATCAATGTGCAAATCCATATACCGGGAAAAAACATCCTCCTGGCTATCCCTGGATTTTATTCCTCTTCTTTGAAGAGGCATGTCAGACACCAGCATGATACTGCCTGTAGGTACCTCATATGCATATGCAATGGCATAGATAGTGGCCAGCTCCATATCTATACCCATAATCCTGTGCTTCCTGAGGTAATCCACAAAATCATTGTCAAATTCCCACATTCTTCTGTCCGTTGTATAAAAGAGTCCACTTCTCGGAGACAGACCCATATCTCTGACCGTCTTGAAACAAAACTTATTTATGGCAAAGGTAGGTATTGCAGGAAACTCGGGAGGAAGATAATGCCTGCTTGATCCTTCAGCCCTTATACAGGCGGCAGGAATTACAAAATCGCCTATCTTCAAAACATCATCGATACCACCACACATACCAAGCATAACAACAGATTTTATATTATCCAGAAAGGCAATGCAATGCATAACAAGGGCAGCCTGAGGTGAACCTATGCCAAAATTGATCAAGGTGCAATTCATTTCCGGAACATGTACCGTATGAAAATTCGCGTCATGTATTGTGGCACCTGTCTTGTTGCTAAAACATTCAACATACTTGTTAAAATTGGTCAACAGTATATGACTTTGAAAATCCTGGGCCTCACAGCCGGTATACCGTTCTATAGTATAACGGGCATATTCATGCTCTTTCAAAACCTCTTTCATAGCAAAATCTCCCCGCAGTTAAACTGTACCAAAATCCTTGCATTGACACTCCCTTTTGCCCAGTTTATGTCTCAGTCTCACTGAACAAAAGAGCATTACCCCTGAACCGGTATGGCCGGATTCAAGATATCCCGGCCACCTACGGACATGAAGAATAAACCCGGTTTTTCAGCACGGTCAGAAAAGACCTTCTCGCTCCTTATTGAGCTGTTATATCAATCCTTTTAATAAGCAATGCTGCCAGGCTTATGGTCACGTACATTGGTATCAATAAATGTCTTTGCAATATTAGTCAGATATATAACTATATGTTTCATCATATCCATAAGTTCCATATGGATCTCATGAGTAGCCACAGAGTCCCTGTTATGATAACCGAGACGTTCTAAATGCATTAGGCGGTATTTGCTTTCGAGCCTTAAGACATCCTTGGCCCCTTGTACAATCTCAAACGCCTTATCAGGATCGACCTCTACAAGCGCATTTTTTAACTGCAAAAGGGTTTCACAGGCCCTTTCATGATATATGATCAGCTCTTTCTTTCCTTCCGGTGAAAAATCCGTACCAAGAGATTCTTTTTTTTTGACAAGAGGCAGGATATTCCGGTGAACAATATCTCCAATACCTTCAAGATCCTTGACTATGGACATCATACCATAAATTTCAAGGCTCTCTTCCTCTGACAGCTCTTCTTTTACTATGTGGACGAGATAATCAACAATCTTATGTTCAAGAAAATCTACCTTGTCTTCACAGAGGTCTATAGTTTCAATCAGGTGGGTATAGTCAGTCTTTTCTGATTTTCTGTCTGATATAAAGGGAAAAATAACGATTGACAGCATTTGCCATACCAGTTTTGCCATCCTGGCCATTTCTGAACGTGCCAGATTAATAGCTATTGAAGGAGTTATAATTCTGTCTTCATCGAGATAAAATGTTTCAAGCCTTCTTGCCTCTTCCCATTCCTTTTTTGGCAGTATTATCATGATCAATCGACCAAAAAGGTCCGTAAACGGCAGCAGTATAAACGCCAGGCTGACATTGAATACTGTATGGGCATTGGCAATCTGACGAACAGTACTTGAAGTGAAAGGGTTTGTAATATAACGAACAATGGAAGCAAACAGGGGAATCCAGAACGCAAAAACTATCACGCCAAAGACCTTGAACAGAACGTGGGCTACTGCAACACGTTTTGCTTCACGAGAGGCGCCTAAGCTTGCAATAACAGCCGTAATACATGTTCCAATATTCGCCCCCAGTATCAAGGGGATTCCTCCTTTAAGGGTGATATTACCCTGCTGAGCCAAAACAATTACTATTCCAATAAATGCAGCGCTGCTCTGTATAATTGCAGTAAAAACGCCCCCGATTATAATACCGACAAACGGATTTTCCAGCCCTTTCATCATACTGACAAATCTTTCACAGAAACGCAGAGGTTCCATGGCATGGCTCATAAGATTCATGCCGAAAAACAACAGACCAAAGCCCAAAACGACATCCCCTGCATTACAAATATTGTCATCCCTGGAAAATATCCGCATGACAAAACCTGTGGCCACTATCAGTAATGCATAATCTGTCATCTTGAAGGCAATAAGCTGTGCCGTAACCGTAGTACCAATATCTGCGCCAAGAATAACACCAAGGGACTGCATAAAACCCATCAAACCGGCCTGGACAAACCCTACAAGCATTACTGTGGTAGTACTGCTGGACTGTACTACCACAGTAACAATTGCCCCGACAACAAGAGCAACCAACCTGTTTCTTGTAATGGATTTAAGTATGGAACGCATACTGTTTCCTGCCACCTTCTTAAGGCCGTCGCTCATTTTTTCCATACCATAGAGAAAAAGGGCAAGTCCCCCTAAGAGAGTAACAAGGAGCATATTCCATACAATTTTCCCGTTATTGATCTGATCTTCAACCGTACTGGCAAACAGGTTGTGAGAATAAAAAACAATAACAGGAAGAGATAACAGGAAAATATTTTTTTTGTTTACAATCTTAAGAAATCTGATTCCGTTAAAAATTAAAAAAGGCAGAAAATTACAACGCATAATCACCCTGTATTTTATTCATACCGGACACGGTAGACGGGTCAATCTACATAATTGTTATTGTTCAACGAGACCATTGCAGAATGTTCAGTTTTGTTCAGGTTCAGGGCAGGCACAGGAATTGGGCGAAAAAGGGCATTATGCAAGGATTCTCGTTTATGGACCTAAACCGGCATGGCCGAAAACATCCTGACCACCCACGGGAAAACACAGTCTGGTTTTTAAGCACGGTACTGTATATTTTTGCGGTAAAAAATACACAGTACCCAAAAATTGATCTATGGATGAGAATAAGCTGTAATTTTTATTATGTATTATATTGAATGGCAACTCTTTTTTTTGATTTCTATCCACAGATGAAAATAAAATATAAGATTGCATAAAGGGATACTGATAACGAAGAGATATTTTACTTGACAGGACTATATGCATATGGCAAGAAGAAAAGTTAAATTTATAGGGTTAGTTTTAAGATGTTCCATGTGTATAAAAAAAATTGGACAGCTTAAAATTGATGAACTCGTAAAAAGTAAAACCGATGGATAGATAAAAATCTTCATATGCAAGGCATAGTGTTTGGTTATGTATGAAGGCATACATGATGTCAGGCATATGACCAACACTATACAGAGTATATGGCAAATTTTTACGACGCCATCAACTGTTTTTGCACTTTAATCTTTATCAGGAGACATATACTATGACCCCAAAAAAATATAGAGGCCCGGTAATGATAATAGGAGGAGGCATTGCCGGAATGCAGGCTGCCCTCGACCTTTCTTCAGCAGGGTTTGGTTCATACCTCGTTGAATATTCGTCTGCATTGGGCGGTATGATTCCTAACCTGCACAGAACATTTCCTGTATGTTCATGCTGTAAGACAGATCAAAAGATAGCCGCCTGTGAACAGGATCCTAATATCAAGGTCATGTTAAACACAAAAGTGCTGAACATATCTGGCGATCTCGGAAACTTCCAGATTGAAACAGAAGACCAGGACTCCAAACAAACCATTGAGGCAGGGGCCGTCATACTTGCCACGGGCACAGAAGTTTTTCAACCAGGTGATCTGGATACATACGGGTATGGACAACTGCCAAATGTTGTTACCAGTCTTGAATTTGAACAGATGCAAAGGCCTGTAGGAGGCAACAGTGACATGGTAACCCGTCCTTCTGACGGCACGGTTCCCAAGAAAATTGCATGGCTTCAGTGTATAGGATCGAGGGATATTAACCGTTGCGATGCCTCCTACTGTTCATCAGTATGCTGTATGTACGCCCTGAAAGAGGCTTCCAACTGTATACAATCAAACAGCGATACGGATGCCACTATCTTTTTTATGGACATGCGTACTCATGGAAAAGGATATGAACGTTATTTTGATGATGCAGTAAATAAAGGGGTAAAGTTCATTCGCAGCAGAATACATTCTGTACTCCCTATTGCAGGTAGTGACGAGCTTGAAATCACATATGTAAATGAAAGAGGTGAAATTGCAACAGAACAATTTGATCTCGTTGTTCTTTCCGTTGGTCTCAGACCGTCAAGGGAAGGTATAGAACTTGCCAAAAAAATCGGACTGAAATCAAACGATGACAACTATATCATGACAAATGCCTTTTCACCTGTATCCACAAGTATTCCCGGAATATACGCATGTGGGGCCATCAACGGTCCGTTAGACATGGCACAATCTTTAATGCAGGCAAGCTCCGCAGCTTCAGAAATCATTACCTCGTTGGATCCAAAGGCCTTTTCCGAGCCAAAGACCTACCCTGAAATATCTGATGTATCATCAGAATCCCCAAAGATATTTGTTGCATACCATCTGTGTCCCGGCATGGATGAGGCAATAGGGTCTGCTATTGAAAATCATGCAAAGACCTTATCAAAAGTTACAGCAGTTGCTTCCGTAAATGGAGACATACTGGATGATATTGTTAAAGGTATAAAGGAGAGCAAGGCTAACCGTCTGGTATTTGTAAGCTGTACGCCAATTACACACAAGAATCTTGTAGAAGAGGCACTTAGGCTCTCCGGCCTGAATCCATCTCTGTACGAAATGGTGGATCTGCGTGTTGTTGATACAACACCCGCCTCAAAACAGATACAGAGGAGAATAGAGATAGGCGTATCAAAGGCTTCCTTTATTACCCCTACACCGTTAAGACATATACCTGTAGAAAAAAGGGCGCTGGTTATTGGAGGTGGTATTTCAGGTCTTGAAGGTGCACTTGCCATAACAAAATCCGGCTTTCCCGTCACCCTGGTAGAGAAAGAAGACAGATTGGGCGGAAATGCAAGACATGTGAAATGCACATGGGATGGAGACGATGTACAAGACTATTTGAATTCCTTGATCTCTCAGGTAGAAAAAAATGCCGATATTGATGTTATCACAGGAGCAAGAATTAAAGACAGCAGAGGCTCTGCCGGAAATTTTTCAACCACGGTGATTCAGGGAGAAAAGGTTATAGATGTAAGTCATGGGGTCACATTAATCGCAGCAGGAGCCAAGGCATCAATTCCATCAGAATATGCATACGGGACAAATGATAACATCTATACATGGGAAGAACTCAGCAAAAAACTTATTGATGATGCTGATTCCCTATCAAAGGTCAAAAGTGCGGTTTTTATTCAGTGCGTTGGCTCCCGTGAATCTCAACATCCTTACTGCAGTAATATATGCTGTACCTTTTCGGTACGAACTGCCATAGATATGAAGTCCAAAAATCCTGACATGAATATCTTTATATTTTACAGGGAAATGCGCACCTTTGGTGAGAGGGAGGCCCTGTATAGGGAGGCCAGAGCCAAAGGAATAATCTTCATTCGCTATGATCTCGATAGAAAGCCGGTGGTGGAATCTCTGAAAGACTCATTGAAAATTACGGCTTATGACCCTGTTCTTGGCAGGGATATCACCATTAATGCAGATATTGTTTCTCTGCAGACTGCAATCGTACCGAACAACAACAGGGATTTGGCCGATATCTTCGGTGTTCAACTGGATCCTGATGGTTTCATAGCTGATTCTCCGCAAAAAACACGTCCCATGGAGGCGTCTATTCCAGGGATATACTTTGCAGGGCTTGCCCACTATCCCAAAGACATTAGCGAAAGCATCACCCAGGCCAGGGGTGCCGCTGCAAGAATGATGGAAATACTCAAGCAGGATACCATAGAGACAGGCGGACTGGTGGCAGAGGTAAATCCTGAGAAATGTGCAGTTTGCTGTACATGTGTAAGGACCTGCCCATTCCATGTCCCTGTTATCGATCATAACCGGGGGGCTGCCTATATTGATCCCGCCATGTGCATGGGTTGTGGTATGTGTGTAGCAGAATGTCCCGGAAAAGCTATTGTTATGAGAGGTTGTAGTGACGAAATGTTAAACCAGGCACCCTCTTTTCTTATGATGGGTTGCAGGTAAGGAGTCAATAACAATGAACGATCAGAATAGTAGAAAAATTATAGCTTTTTGCTGCAGTAACTGTGCATCTTCAGCAGCGGGTATCTCACATAAACTTAACGAGACTCTCCCTGAAAATGTAGAGGTAATCCAGGTTCCATGTACAGGGCGTATTGAAGTTCTGCACATGCTCAAGCCCTTTGAAAATGGTGCGGATGGTGTTTACATAGCCGGTTGTCAGGAAGACAGTTGTCAATATATCAGTGGCATTACCAAGGCCAAAAAACGTGTCCAGCATGTGAAAAAGATCCTATCCGAACTTGGAATAGAACCTGAAAGGATAGAGGCCTTTAGTCTATCTGCTGCAAGAGGGCAGGAATTTGTTCAGATAGCACGGGATATGACAGATAAAATAAAGGCAATGGGTACCCTGTAGCCAAATCAACCATTAGGAGGCTGTGTGCAGGAACAGTAATTTTTCCAATATCAAAGGTCTTTAAAAAATTGCCAGGGGGAAAACTCCTATGATAATTTATTTAAGGTCTGGAAAAACCTGTTCTTTAACAACCTCTTAGATTTTTGTGAGGTATAATAAATGATAGTCGCTGAACCAAAACCCATTAAGGAAATTCTGGAAATGGTCCGGGATTACAAAAAAATCCTGGTTGTAGGGTGTAAGGGCTGCGTAACGGTCTGTAATGTTGGCGGTGCTAAAGAGGTCGGTATACTGGCATCAACTCTCAGGATTGCAGCAAGAAAAGACAACAGAGAAATTGAGGTTGGAGAACACACCCTTGAACGTCAATGTGATCCGGAGTATGTGGATGAACTGAAAGATATTATAGATAAATATGATGCCGTTATCTCGATTGCCTGTGGAGTAGGGCCTCAGTTCCTTTCTGAACGTTATCCCGAAAAGAGGATCTTTCCGGGTGTAAACACCAAATTTATGGGAGGCGCAGTCGAACATGGGATATGGGCAGAAAGATGCGCAGGCTGTGGAACATGCGTTATACATTATTTTGGAGGGCTGTGCCCCATAGCAAGGTGTTCCAAAAGCTTGATGAATGGTCCCTGCGGAGGATCTGCAGGTGGTAAATGCGAGGTATCCAAAGATATCGATTGTGTTTGGGACATGATTGTCAAAAAGCTGATGAAGGAAGGTCGCTTGGATGACCTTCTGAAATTCAGACCACCTAAGGACTGGACTACTGCAAGAGATGGAGGACCAAGAAGATTGGTCAGGGAGGAACTGGTAAAATGAGTGATTATAAATCAGGAAGCAATCTGGAAAAGGTATTAAAATCAGGAACCTTTGCTTTTACCGGCGAATGCGGGCCTCCTCAAGGAGCCAATATTGATGTCCTTAAAAAAAAGGCTCAACATCTGAAAGGCTGTGTAGATGCAGTGAATGTAACGGATAATCAGACGGCAGTGGTAAGGATGTCAAGCTGGGCCGCGTCTCTTTTTCTCATTCAGGAAGGTTTGGAACCCAATTATCAGATGGTATGCAGAGACCGTAACAGACTTGCTATGCAGAGTGATATCCTTGGGGCATATGCCCACGGCATTCGCAATATGCTTTGTCTGTCCGGAGATCATCAAAAATTCGGAAACCATCCGGGTTCAAAGAATGTCTTTGATATTGATTCAATGCAATTGATCAATATGGTTAAAAACATGAGGGATGAGGGTAAATTTCAAAATGGCCAGGAGATCGATGTTCCGCCAAAGATATTTATAGGAGCAGCCTCCAACCCCTTTGGTGACCCTACAGAATTCAGACCATACAGACTTGCAAAAAAGATCAATGCAGGGGCTGACTTTATACAGACTCAATCCATCTATAATATGGACAGGTTCCGGAAGTTCATGAAACAGGTTGTAGATATGGGCCTGCACGAAAAATGTTATATTCTTGCGGGGATTACACCAATGAAGAGTGTGGGTATGGCAAGATATATGGCCTCGCAGGTACCAGGCATGGATGTGCCCGAGTCATTAATAAAAAGGCTTAAAGGGGCAGGAAAAGGTAAGGTTGCAGAAGAAGGTATTAAATTTGCGATAGAACAGATTGAAGAATTCAAGGAGATGGAAGGTGTTGCAGGCGTGCATCTCATGGCAATTGAATGGGAACATAGGGTACCTGAGATTGCAGAAAGGGCAGGAATGCTACCCAGGCCTAAGATAGATTAACTGTAAAAAACTCCATATTTAAATCTCACCTTCCGTGGGAGATATTTATAATTTCAAAGGCCTTTCATTCTTTGATTTTTTCAAGAATGAAAGGCCTTTTATTTACCATAAAATAGGGAAAAACAGATAGTCTCCCAACACCCACGTCACGGAAAACCCGCCTACTTATCCTTTTTGTATGGTCTGATTGGATTATGTCGGAGAGAGTCTATCTGTCAAATTCTTAGCTTTTAAGAAGGCTTGATAGCTTTTTTATGGAAGGCTGCCATACATTAAGAACATGCTCCCAAAAAAAGGTCTGTGCAAGAACCAACCTGTTATGACTGGAACCAGCACCCTTCATTTTTCTATCCCAGTCAGCCTGAATCTTCATAAGATCTTTTTTGCGTTTTTCGTCTTCCACACTGTTTATAAAATCATTAATCATCCGTTTTCGTTCCAGCTCAAATAAAAATCTATTTTCCTTAAACAGTGCAGAAAGTTTGGCATGTCTTTCTAATGCCTCCTTTTCTATTCTCAGTTTTTCTTCTTCCCAGTTAATGTCCATATTATTATTATACACACCCCAGCAATACAACAAGACAGAAACATCACCATTATTCAATGGTAATTAAAACAGCATCTGCTTCAACGGTGTCTCCTTTTTTACACTGTATAGTTTTTACTGTGCCTGAAACTTCACAAACTACAGGCAGCTCCATTTTCATGGCCTCAATAATAACAGCCTCGTCTCCCTCATTAACAGAATCACCGACATTGACTTTAATATCCATTACCTTACCACCCATGGGAGCCTTTACTTCACTCATAATACATATTCCTCCTTCTCTCTTCTTTTTCACAACCTTTACAACTGGACCATTATATTCAAAAAAGTATATCCTGCAAGACACAGGGGCTGTCCGATAATAGCCAATCTTCCCCAAAACTATCCACTATCGACTCATGTGTATCCGGCACAAACTAAGTACCGATATTGCAGGGCCATTTATGGATAAGATTAAATCGTAAGATTCATCCATTTAATTTGACTAATTTAACAAAGATATTAGTTTTTATCAAGCAATGAAATAAAAATCTTTGCTAACCGTCTAAGGGACATTGAGATCAGAAAATATAGGTAGGGAAAAGTCACTTACATAAACCGGCATGGCCGGATTCAAGATATCATGTCCACCAGGAACATGAAAATACTGTCTGGTTTTTTAGTACGGTTTTGTATGTTTTTTATGGCAAGGCTCTTAATCTATTCAAAGAACTTGCATAATCTATCAGGGAGATGTAAGAGGTAATGAGATTTTTTGTACAAAAAACCCGGAAAGGCACAGAAACCATTCCGGGTAAAGGAGGAAGAAAAGGAGAGATTTTTTGTTTACTGTTGCACGGTAGGTTTTGATGGAGGCAGAGGAATCCCAGGCTTAACAGTGATATAGGTTGTTGCCTGCCCTGTTAATGAATCTGTGTCTGTTACGGTCAGAGTAACCTTATATGTAGTATCTGAAGCCACATTGGCATATGTATGGGTAACATTCTGGCCAGTTGCTGTATGACCATCACCAAAATCCCAGCTCCAGGATGCTATTGTACTGTAATAGGCCTGTCCACTTCCGCCAAAAGTCACTTTTAACAGGGCATAACCTGCTGTAGGATTTGCACTTATAGTGACAGTCGGCGCTGGATGAGGCGTGGCTGAAGCATGGGCGGTGTGACTGTAATTACCAGAGGTGTCATATGTAAAGGCAGAATAATAATAGGTCATGCCATTTTGTACCTGAGTATGCGTAAAACTGACTGTACCTCCTGGCGATCCGGTTTTGTCACAGACCAACTCTCCATCATTGCGGTCAGTTGGGTATTTATCCGTCCGACAACGCACCATAACACCCTTGAAATCCGTATCAGTCGGATTTGTCCAGGTAAGGACAATCTTACCATTACCGGGGATGGCAGTAAAACCCGCAACATCACCAGGCGGTGTAATATCACTTCCAGCAGTAGGCCACACAATCTCATTGGAGTTACCGCTCTCACCATAACTGTTAAATGCACGCACAACAAGATAGTATGTCTTGCTCGGATCTAATGTCGCGACATAATCAGTTGTAGTCCCTCCAACCTCGCCCAACAGGTTAGAATAAGGTCCCTCATGAGAAGAACCATAATAAATTCTGTAACCTTCAACAGTTCCGGAGCTGGCATCCCATTTAAAATGGACATCTGTTGCAAAGGCAGATGCTGCAAACAACAGTACAACAACGCAAGAAAAAAATATATACCATTTTGTTTTCATATGCTTTCTCCATAAAAAAAGAATAAACATTTACAAAATGTCATGCAAAATCCATTCCACTAAAAGAAGCATGCACATTCCAGTATTTGTATACAACCACAAAAAAACACTGTCTTAATCCATATAACATACAGGTCTTTATCTTGGGACCCTTATCATCCTCTTTTATCCAATTTCTGCACCTGTCTGATGGCATACAGGTCAGGTTCAACCTAAAAACCTCAAAATATATCTCTGCGTTAAATTCTTCGCCTTCCCTGAACCTGAACAAAACCGAACATTCTGCAAAGGCTCATTTTGACAAACGGCAAAGACATATGCTCAAACAGCAAATGCAGGCATCTCCTAAGGCCTTGGGTGGCATTTGTTATGTAACTCAATCAGATGTTTCCTTGTTACATGAGTATATATCTGAGTAGTTGATATATCTTCATGTCCCAACATAACCTGCACTGACCTGAGATCACAGCCTCCTTCAAGAAGATGGCTTGCAAAAGAATGTCTCAAGGTATGAGGTGTTACTGTTTTGGATATACCTGCCATTAAGGCATAACGTTTTATAATCTTCCAGAATCCCTGTCTTGTAAGAGGCCGTCCCCGGTAACCGAGAAAAACAAAAACAGGATTGGGGCCCTTTTTAATCTGAATCTGTCTGGCACCTGATATATAGGTCTTAAGCGCTTCCACAGCTTTTTGCCCCATTGGTATGGCCCTTTCTTTCCCACCCTTACCCATCGTAATCAAAAAACCAGACTCAAGATTGAGTCCTGACATCCTAAGAAGTACAAGTTCTGAGACCCTCAAACCGGTAGCATAAAGAACTTCCAGCATGGCCGCATCTCTCTGTCCCTTTACAGTAGATATATCAGGTTGGGCCAAAAGCCTTTCCACCTCTTCTGTACTCAGGATACCAGGCAAAGTCTGCGTCGGTTTAGGGGTGTCGATAAGTTTGGCCGGATTAGCCTTTATTATACCCTCTGCAACAAGAAAGCGAAAAAACATTCTTACAGAAGAGATATTTCTTGCAACACTCCTTGGGGAAAGCCTACCAGCAAGGATAGAGACATAATCCCTGATATCATACTGAGAAACATCTGATATTGATCTTATTGAAGCAGCCCTGCCCTTAAGAAAATGAAAGAACTCCACGAGATCCCTGCTGTATGCCTGAACAGTATTATCCGAAAGGCCCCTTTCGATCCTCAGGTACAAAAAAAAACGGTCTGCCAGCTCATCCATTGCCTGATCTTCCTTCCGAGCGTTACAAAAAATATAGTTATAGTGCCTATCCACGAATCAATTTTGGGTACTGTTTTACAAGGTCAAGGAAATCAAGGGATTGTGCGGAGGCATATATCCGGTACACCGTACCTGTCTGCGTGCTCCGCACAGGCAGGCAGGTAATCCCGCAGATTGACGTTGGGATTGTGAAAAAGAGCCATTTATGGATGGAAACCGATTAGGTTACCACCTAAAACCTGCATAAACTGTTTTCAAAGAGGAAGTTTTTACAGAGCCATTAGAAATCATAAAAATGACCCGCACTGGTAAGGATTCTGACGCCATCTGCATTCACTAAAACCATCTCTTCAAGCCTTACACCACCAAGATCAGGGATATAGATTCCAGGTTCCACAGTAAACACCATTCCCTCCTTAATGGTTACTGGTTTTGTAACCGCAATGCGTGGTCTTTCATGAACAGCAAGGCCTACGCCATGGCCAAGGGCATGCCTAAAAAACTTGCCATAGCCGGCATCTTCTATGACATCTCTGGCCAGGGCATCTGCTGTATCTGTACTCATACCGGGTTTTATGCCTTCAATGGCCCGCAACTGTGCCTGTCTTACCGTACTGTAAATCTTCTTTAATTCAGGTGTGGCATCCTGCAGAAAGACTGTCCTCGTTATGTCCGAACAATAACCTTTATGTTCAAGCCCTATATCGATAACAACAGGTTCGTGAGTTTTGATCCTTCGATCAGTGGGAACAGCATGGGGCAATGCACTGTTCGGCCCCGATGCAACAATTGGCGGAAAGGCCAGGCCATCAGCTCCGGAGTCATGTATCATCCCCTGGATTTTCCAGGATATATCCTTTTCTGACATACCTGGCTCAAGATCCTCAATAACTGCATCCATGACCTTAGAAATCATGGCAGCAGAGACCTCAATCGCATGAATCTCCTGCTCGTCTTTTATCTTCCGCATATCCTCTACAATGCAGTTCAGGGGGCTGAGGCAAACAGGTTCAAAGGACTTAGACAGGACATCAGATATCTCATGGTATAGTTTCCATGTCAGGTACTGCTCTTCAAAACCCAGATTTTTTGTGCCCATCAGGGTTATAATCTTGCCAAGGCCCTCAACCATATTCTGATTAATGGTCCTTATGTCAAAATCTGCTGCCTCATTTTTGGCCTGTACGGTATATCGCGAATCTGTAACAAGTAAGCAGTTGTCTTTATTTATCAAAAGACAGCCGGATGACTCAGTCAACATTGAATCCTTTGCACTGTATCCCGACAGATACCGCCTGTTCTCAGGCACAATTATCCATGCAGTATCCGGCTCTACCACAGAGAGCCTCTCCCTTAATGCAGTGATTCGTTTATAAAATGAGGACATCTCACCATTCCTTTTACCATGAAAACACACAAAACTATGTTGAAAAACCAGTCTGTATTTTCATATCCGTGGGTGGCCAGGATATTTTGGATCCGGCCATGCCGGTTTAGGTTTGATAGCGCTGTAAAAGGTAAAACCGATGAATAGGTAAAAATCTTCATATACAAGGCGTAGCGGCATCAGCTCAATAATCAGGAGAATAACAGCGAACGTAGCACTGGGGCAGAAGGCTTTTTCTGACGCCATCAAGTTTGCCAAAGACCTGGCTGGGACAGGCAGTATTTGGCAGAACACACAAGCACAACGTTTCTATAACTTCCTGATATTAAAGGTATAACTTCCTATTTGAAAATGGTTCCTGCAGGTCTTAGGTACAAACCATGCCCAAAAACCGATACAGTGGGTAAGGCAGAAAATGTTTAATCCGCCCGTGCAGATTCAATAAGATTCAGAAAGGCGGTTTCATCAATAACAGTAACGCCTTGTTCTTTCGCCTTTTCAAGTTTTGAGCCTGGTGATTTACCTACAACAAGGTAATCTGTAGAAGATGTCACCTGAGAAGAAACCCTTCCACCCTTTTTCTTGATCAGGGCCTTAGCCTCTGATCTTGTCATACTGTTAAGACTGCCGGTAAAGACGAAGGTCTTGCCCGCAACAGAGGTGTCAAGATCTGTTTTTTCTTCTTCCATCTCTTCAAAAGTAATACCTGCATCAAATAAATGGCGTATCTCTTCCAGATTAGAATCATCATCAAAAAAATTAAGCAGGCTAACAGCAATCTTCTCACCCAGGCCCTTAATCGTCATCAAGGGCCTCTTAGGCCATCTTATAACAGATATAAAGCCGATGAAACGCAACAATCTGCAACAGCAGTCAGATAGAATATCAAGGAGATTGTCTTTTGAAATAAAGGATTCTGACAGGACATCATCATCACTTAACCGGTTTATGCAGTCAATTCCGTTGATCAATTCAACAACAAACAAGGTAAGCCTCAACTCCCAAACTGCCTCCTGAAAGGCCTCCCAGGTCCTGTACTCCTTTGCAAGGAGATCTGCAACATATTCTCCTACGTGCCTGATGCCAATGGCATATATAAATCTTGCAAGGGTCGTCTTTTTACTTCTATCTATTGACCTAAGCAGGTTATCAGCCATTTTTACATCGACCTTGTCAAGTTTCATAAGGGTATCACGGTCCAGGCGGTATATATCAGCTTTTTCCGATATCAAACCATTCCGGATAAGATTCGTTATCGTCTTTTCACCCAACCCCTTAATATCCATTGCCCCCTTGGATACAAAGTGTTTAAGTGTCTCTTTTATCTGGGCAGGACAGTCAGGATTAGGACACCTTACCACTTTTTCCACACCATCCTTTTCAACCAAAGAATGGCATACGGGGCACCTGTCCGGCATAACAAATTTTTTTTCAGACCCTGTCCTTCTGGACGTTACAACCTGGACAATTTCAGGGATCACGTCCCCTGCCCTCTGGACAATAACAACATCACCCTCACGAATATCCTTTCGTGCTATCTCCTCCTGATTATGAAGAGTAGCCCTTTTTACAACAACACCGTCAACTTCAATGGGTTCAAGATGGGCTACCGGTGTAAGGGCACCGGTACGTCCTACCTGGACATCAATCTTCAATATCCGGGTAACCTCCTGGATAGGTTTGAACTTATACGCAACGGCCCATCTTGGGCTCCTGGTTTTATGTCCCAGCCTTGCCTGCAAATCAAGACGGTTTACCTTAATAACGGCGCCATCTATTTCATATGGCAAATCCAATCTGATATCTTCAAGATGGTGACAGTAGCTAATAACCTCATGAACAGAATTACACAGATTTATGTAAGGTCTGTTTACCCGAAGGCCAAGGGCCTGAAGATCAAGCATCAACTCATATTGAGTCTCATAAACCATGGGAATAACCCTGCCCACTCCGTAACAAAACATGTCAAGATGCCTTTTTGCTGTTACTTTGGGATTAAGCTGCCTCAAAGAACCGGCAGCGGCATTGCGCGGATTTGCAAAAGGCTGCATGTTTTTCAACAGCCTTTCCCTGTTTAAGCTTTCAAGGGCATGTTTTTCCATATATACCTCCCCCCTGACTTCGAGAAGGTCAGGTATGGGAAGGTCTTTATCATGCCTCTGCAATACCAGCGGTATAGAGATAATTGTCTTTATATTCCGGGTTACATCCTCTCCAACATAGCCATCCCCTCTTGTGGAGGCCACAACAAGATGACCTTTCTCATAGACAATTTCAATCGCAAGACCATCCATCTTGGGTTCTACCGTGTATTCAATAACAGGATGTTCCGGTAAAAGCTTCCTGACCCTGGCATCAAAATCCCTGATCCCGTTTTCATCAAATACGTTGTCCAGGCTTAGCATTGGGATACTATGTCTGACCTGAGCAAAGGTTTTCTGCGGTGCACCCCCTACCTGTTGCGTAGGAGAATCGGGGGTTACAAGCTCAGGATGTGCCTTTTCAATCTCAAGCAATCTGTGAAAAAGTCTGTCATATTCTGCGTCTGAAATCTCAGGCGAATCCAGAACATAGTACATCTCGTTATGATGTCTTATCTGCTCCCTGAGTTTTTCTGCTTCTTTTTTTATGTTTTCCATAGACATATGATTAAAAAATTCCATTTGTTGAATAATAATTATATGATTATTATATATATTTATCAAGACAGCGATTATTAAAGATCGGGTTACAGTGGCCTGTTGGGCGGCTATAACCAGAACAGTTTCTTTTAACCTGAATCCTGATCCGGACACGAGATGTTTCGAAGGTTAAAATCCGGATATGACGATATGGATAAAATAGCCATTTTGTTTACGGATAACTGCCAATTAACAATATAATCCAAGATGTAAATGAATTTGTTAAAACACGGAGTGTAACACAGGATAGCAACAAAACAAAGGAGGTTACGTTGCAAAACAGGAAACATAACCATAAAAAAACACTCGCAGTGCAAAAATCGGAATCAACACAAGATGAAATCTTAAGGCAGAAAGTCTCCCTCCTCAATGGCCAAGAGATCATTGATTTTTTTCTGGAACAGACAGATTCCCGCAAGACAGTTCAGAATCTCCCTGAAGGTGATTTTTACTGGCTTGTAAAAAAGATCGGTGAAAAGGACTGCCTGCCTCTCCTTGAACTGGCATCAAAAAATCAGTTACAGTACATACTCGATATTGAAATATGGAAAAAAGATCGGATAGATATCGGTACCACATTCAACTGGTTACACATAATACTGCTGTCAAATCCTGAAAGACTGGCAAAATGGATATTTGATGATCTGAAAAAAACAGCGGCATTGTTTTTTTTGAGAACAATCCAATTAGATATAAGAGAGGAAGACGAACCCTACAATATAAAAGAGGGGTTTTTTACGCTTGATGGAACATTTTATATCAAACCTGTAGATGAAAGTATGAATGAGGATATCCAGCTATTGTGCAGGGCCATGGCCAGGGTTGACCTCAAATCTTATCACAATCTGATTTTAAACTTTACGGGAATTCTGCCTGCTGAAACAGAAGAGGAACTTTACAGGCTCAGAAATGTCAGGCTTGCCGAACATGGTTTTCTTCCATATGACAAGGCAATAGCTATTTACAGCCCTCTGGAACAGGCATCCCTCAAACAGAAAGAACAGACCTTAAAAGGCAGTACATGGATTCAGGAGAAGGAAACAGACGAACCTGTACCCATACTCCCTATCTTTTATGCGCAGGATTTCACCACATTGGTCAAGGCCTTTTACGAGATTCACAAACAGGGATACTCAGACAAACTTAAAATGGAATTTGCCGCCCTATGCAATACAATTATTTCTGCAAACACAGAGCATGTAGACAACTTTGACACACTAATAAAAATATGCAGACAGGCAGCAGGATACCTGAATCTTGCGCTGGAACACATATGTGGAGAAGAAATAGGACTTGCAGTGGAAATAATAACAAACAATCCTTTGGACTCTGTTTTCAGGGTAGGATTCGGTATGGCCATGAAACTGAAATGGAAGGCAAAACAGTGGCTGCAAAAAAGCTGGTTCAAAAAACAGGGTATGGATAACACATTCTGGGGTGATCTGTATGGAGGTATCCTTTCCGGCATCCTGCGTGAACGTCCAATGTTCTACAGCATCGAGGATCAAAAAGAGGAATTCAGAGGCTTTGAGAGCCTGTCGGAGACAGAAAAGTGCAAGGACATCCTGGAACAAATCATTGCCATAGACAACTTGTTAAGTTTTTTGGAGATGCAGGCAGAAGACACCTTAAATATTCCTAAAGATGCCACCTTCATTCCCCTTATCTTTAATTTCTGGGCACGTAAATTTCTTGGAATGGCACCATCCTTTTCAGGGATAAGCATGGAAAAGGCAAAAGACATGTTTGCCATGTTGCGTGTAGGGGACAAACATCCTCCCTTTCAAATGAAGGAATTTGAACAGCAATTTATATCTGACATGACAGAATATCTTCCTGCAACAGAAGCTAACATCGACATATTAAAAGACGCCCTTTTAAGGCTTTGGAATATGTTTAAAGAGGCCTTTGAATCTGTTTTAATCGAAGACCTTGATCCACGATATATGAGGGATTTTATCTGGATCATTAAAAAGACAAAACCGTAAACCGGCATGGCCGGATTCAAAATATCCTGGCCACCCCACGGATATGAAAATACAAACTGGTTTTTCAACATGGTTTTGTGTTTTTTCATGGTAAAATAAAACCTACAGACATCTACAGTCCATCTTATCAACTCAACAAACAGGGGGAAAAGACCGCGGTAGAAGAATCTTTCTTCTACCGCTCCTTATTAAGCCCATCCATTCCATGAAACCATGACCTGTACAGGCATATTATCTATCCTGCCCAGCAAAACGATTCCTCTGTCTCGTCTTTATATCCGTCCCACAAATAGGCATCTTCCCTTCCGTTGGCAATTATACGAAAGGCATAACGTACCTGCTCCTCATAGAATCGGCAGTATGGAGCAGGCGCCTTCATGGTTCCGTGCAAGGCATGCACCTCCGCAGGGCATGGAGATCCACAAAAATGTCTTATGGCACATGAACAGCAGGGTTCTATATCCTCTACCTTTCTACCCGTTGTTTTCATGAAGGCAGGGCTTGCAATTGCATCCTTTATGTCATCCTCGTATATATTCCCTCCCTTAAATGCAGGAAAACCTATAAACTCACTACAGGGAAACAGATCACCATGTGCAGAAAGGGCAAAAAAGCATCTTCCACCGCCACACGGAGAGATATCACACATGAGCCGTCTCGATGTAGGCCCTATAATTGCGGCAAGGATATTGGCAAAATTGGTAACAACCAGTTTTTTTCCTGTCTTTTCATAAAGTTCATATGTCTTATCCAATGCATCAAAAAAATGTTTGGCCAAAACAAGATCATCAGGTTTAAGATCCAGTCCCCCCTGGCGGGTACAACGGACAGGATTAAACATCACCATTCCCACACCAAAATCTGAAAAAAAATCGACCATTTCCGGCAAGGCCTGGACATTCTTTTTTGTCACTGTCGCTATAACATTAAAGGCAGGATAAGAGGACAACTTCTCCATCACCTTTACCACACGGGAAAAGGAACCTGTACCGTTCCAGTTTTTCCTTGTCAGATCAGCAAGATCAGCCTTTGGCCCATCAAGCGATATTCCTATCCCAACCTGATGTTCCCCTAAAAATGAAATTGCCTCATCATCAAGCAATGATGCATTGGTCTGCACACCAAAAACAAAATCATCATTAAACTTTTCTATCCCTGCAAACATGGCATCACGGACCATCATAGGCTCACTGCCATGAAAGATAACCTGTGGCCTCATCCCCTCAGGCAGATGGCCACGAAAATAGCTCAACAAACGGGCCAGGGCATCTTCCAGCTCCTGTGTTGTCATATTCTTGCCGTTTCTGCGCATCTCCTCAGGCAGGTAACAGTAAGTGCAGTTAAAGTTACACCGTTCTGTAGGGTTAAAATATACAGCAGAAGGAGTCAGCCCAAACCTCATGTGATCCATTTCCTTTGCAAATATTTCAGACTGGTTCCTGAAGTCCTGAACAAGCTTTCCGGAAAGGGCATCTGGCAGGGCATCCCTTTCTACAATGGCCCAAAAAGCGGTATCTGGTTCAACAACTGCAACACGATCAGGAAGACCAATTTCCAAGACATCAAAATGAGGACCATACCCGGTATTTGCATAGATAGAATCCGTTCTGTTTATTGTATTATTCATCGCTAATATTTCCTATTTATTGTAAAACCTTCTCAAAAAGCGCCCTATAGAGTCTAATTACTCAATATATCAGCACTACCTGAGAGAAAAATTGTTTTCAAAAGATCTTTACCCCTTATGGCCACATCATAACCGATGGGTAACATGCAGGCACAGCGTTCCCATAATGCGCTGAGATTAAAGGCATAACTTCATTTCTGAAAACAGTTTATGCAGGTTTTAGGTTTTATCATTTAAAGGAGGCCGTCCAGGACCAAAAACATCTCCGGACGACCTCGGACAACAGATTTACTTGTTTTCCTTTGCCTTTGGAGTCAGCAGAATATAGTGTGACAATCCGGTTCCTGCAAGACCCTTGCAAAGTCTCCGATAAGAAATAATCTTATGTGCCTTCATTTGTTTCACCTCCTTGTATAATAGATTTATCTGTAAAAACAGATTCGTACATCAGCAAAATCCCAATTCTTTACACCCATTGAAACTTCAGTCTCATTGTCCCGCAGCAACTCCCCATCCTATAAGGTTAGGGCTGTCCATGCCTCACAGACGTTCCCCACACAAGGTAAGAAATAACCACAAAAAAAACCCAGCATACATCACTGTATACCGGGTTCCCTTTACCATCAGGACATATCCCTCACCAAATCCATTCAGCAGGTCTTCTGACTTCTCTCCCCCTTATGGCTTGCCTTCCCACCTTGGATAATGAGACCTGCACAAAGACAGGTGATCCAAGGCAGTGACTTTTTAAATCTGAACATTATAAAAATGTCCAGAAATGCCAAAGAGTTGTCTCTTAAACAGAGAGTTACAGCGGCGGGACCGTTACGGATTTACACCGTATTCCGAGATGCTGATTGAATTTTTTAAGTTTTTGCCTATAAAATCTGATGAACCTGTAAAAAGTCGAGCCGATGGATAGATAAAAATCTTCATATACAAGGCATAGTGTTTGGCCCAGTATATGGAGACCTTCTACAAGATCATCAATCTTTATTACACCGAACAATATTAATATGTCAATATCTTTTTAAAGCAATTCCCTGTCAATCTGATACCTTCTCTCGTAAAAACCAAACCAAGGCCATAATCTCGTCGCATAGGTTTTGTTCTTGACCATATAAAAAAAATGATTAATGTTAAACCTGAATCCTGCAGACGTCGAGTTTGCCGAAGACCTGCCTGCCGGCAGGCACAGAAAATGAATGAAAGAAGACATTATGCAAATGTCTTAAAACAAGTTTTGTATAAGGAGCAATACCATGCCCAAAAACAATGTAGCTGAATTCACAGGCGCTTCAAAGTACATCCTTGACGATGAACTGGCCAGAATAGTTAATATCTCCATGGCACTGGAAATGCCACTGCTTCTCAAGGGAGAACCCGGAACAGGAAAAACCATGCTGGCATATGCAATAGCAGAGGCACTAAACATGAAACTGATTGTCCTTAATGTCAAATCCAGCATGAAACTTATTGACGCACTATATCAATACGACACTCTTACAAGACTGAACGACAGCCGTTTCGGGGATTCAAAAAGGGATGTAAGCAATATAAAAGAATACATCAGAATGGGTAAAATCGGTCAGGCCTTCACCTCAGAAGAAAAGGTGGTTTTACTGATAGACGAAATTGACAAGGCCGACACGGATTTTCAGGATGACATGTTAGACGTCCTTGATCAGATGCAATTCGATATTATCGAGATAGATGCCACCATAAAGGCAAAACACAGGCCCGTAATAATCATCACATCCAACTCAAAAAAGGACCTTTCCGATCCGTTTCTGGGTCGTTGTAATTTTCATCACATAGCATTCCCTGAACCTGACATGATGAAAAGAATCATAAATGTTCACTTTCCTGATATAAGCAGGGATATTCTCGAAAATTCCATAAAGGTATTCTACAAGATGCGTGAGTTCAGAGGAATTGAAAAAAAACCTGCCACAAGGGAACTGATTAACTGGATACGTGCCCTTAAGGCTGATCCTGATTTCAAGGCCAAGCATCTTCTAAAAGGGGATATCCCCTATCTTGGCGTATTGTTTAAAAAGAGCCCTGATTACAATATTGCAAAAAGTTATATGAATCGGATGAGGATATAATCATGTTTACAGGTTTTTTTTATCTACTCAAACAGGTAGGAATTCCTGTGTCACCCACATCCTTTCTCAGGCTACAAAAGGCCTTGAGTATGGGACTTATCACATCTCTTGATGATTTTTATACAGACGCCAGGTGTATTCTTATAAAGAATGAAAGATATTTTGATTTATATGATCAGGTATTTGCCCACTATTTCAAAGGTGCTGACCTGAAAGAACCGGAAGAAATGGAACTGACAGAAATAGCGAGAAGCATGCTGGAACAGTGGTTGAAAAACCCCAGGGAATTGGCAGAGGCCCTTGGCATTGATGAGGATTCACTCAGCAAGCTGAGCCCTGAAGAGCTGCTTCAATATTTTCTGGACAGACTGAAGGAACAGACAGAGGAACATCATGGAGGAAACAAATGGATCGGTACAGGAGGCACATCACCAGTAGGCCATTCAGGATATCACCCCGGCGGGATGAGAGTGGGGGGCAAGTCCAGAAATAAATCTGCAGTAAAAGTGGCCATGGACAGGCGATACAAGGATTATTCCCAGGAAGGGCCCCTTACCCAATCCCAGATAGGAGAGGCCCTAAAGAGGCTCAGAAACATGGTTCCAGTAGGGCCCAAGGATGTGGTCAATGTAGATGAAACTATCTATCAAACAATGAAAAAGGGAGGGGAAATAGAGATAGTCTTTGATCGAAGTCTTAAGGACCGTCTCAAGGTAATACTGGCCATAGACAACGGCGGATGGTCAATGGAACCGTATGTAAACCTGGTCCAGACCCTGTTCAACCACGCAAGGGCCCAGTTTAAGGACATAAAAACGTTTTTCTTTCACAATACAATATATGATTACCTATGGGAGGATCCTGCACGTTTCAGAAAGCCTTTCAAGGTGGATGACCTGGCCAGATTAGATCCTGAAACGCGGTTTATAATTGTAGGAGATGCAAGTATGGCTCCCTATGAGCTTACTGCCACCGACGGCTCTATTCACATTGAGGAAAGATCATCGCTTCCAAGCTACAGAAGGCTGCAATTTATCGCTGAGACATTTCCCTATGCCATATGGTTAAATCCAAAGATGGAAAGCGAATGGCCTTATACTCACACAATCAATGCAATAAGAAATATCTTTCCAATGTTTGAACTTACCATAGACGGTCTGGAAAAGGCGGTATCCTACATGATGACCAAACATTGATGGCGTTTGTAAGGCCACCCCTGCCTGCACCTCACCGACAAAGACCTGGTTTTCGGATTATATGCAAGTTGTAATATTAATTTTTTTTGCGCCTTAATCTGACCACGGTCTCAATATGATACGTGTGTGGAAACATGTCTATTGGCTGCACATCCAGGATATCATACTTGTCGGCCATCATGGCAAGATCACGGGCAAGACTTGTTGGATTGCACGAGACATACACAACCCTTTCCACTGCCAGGGCAAGAATCCTTTTCACCACATCCTTGTGCATCCCTGCCCGTGGGGGATCAATAATGATGACATCCGGTACGACCTTTACATTTGATAACTCTTCCCTTATATCCCCCAACACAAAACGGCAGTTTTTAACGGAATTGGCTGCACAGTTTTCCTGTGCATTCAGCACCGCACTTGTACTAATCTCAAAGCCGATAATCTTTTCTGCCATATGTGACAGAAAAATCGGGATCGTCCCTGTACCGCTGTAGAGATCAAAAACTATTTCATCTCCTGTCAGTTCCGCATATTCCATCACCTTATAATACAGTTTTTCTGCCGCACGTGTATTTGTCTGAAAAAAAGAATTTGCAGATACCTGGAAGATAAAAGGACCTATCTTGTCTTCTATAAAACCCCTGCCTTTAAGGATAATCTCCTGTTCACCAATAGCAACAGCGGCCTTTTTTCCGGTTATATTGTTGACGACCGTCACATCTGCATCTCCGGCCACATCTGAAATCATATCTATTAAAACAGATGCTGTATCAGATATACTGCGCGAGGTAACGATATTTACCATAAACTGATCAAAGGCAGTGGAATAACGTATACCCAAAAATCTCCATACCCCTTCATGTGTCTTAAGGTTGTAAACCGGGATATGGCTCGTCTTTGCAAATCTCTTTACAGCTACAAGGATGCTGTTTCCCCTGTCCTGTTGAAGAAGGCACTGATCTATATCAATAACATTTTTAAAAGAACCGGGGATGTGAAAGCCAAGCGCAAAACCTCCTGTTGCCTTTCTTACAGCATTAAAACGGTCTCCACCACAAGGACAGATACCGGCACTGTCATGATCCCGCACAGCCACTTCCTCAGGCATAAACCATCTTCGATCTGAAAACGAAAACTCCATCTTGTTACGGTAGGCAAATATATCATCCGATGCAATAACGGTATGAACAGGGATGTCAAGCCCGCCAATACGTTTTATGGCCTCTTTTACCTGTTCCCCCTTATACCTGAGCTGGGCATCATAGGCGACATTTTGAAGCTGACATCCCCCGCAATAATTAAAGTATGTGCACATAGGAGTCACCCTGTCAGGCGATGCCTCTAATATCTCCTCTATTGCGGCCTCGGCATAACCCCTTTTTTTCTTGTAAACACGCGCAAAAACCCTGTCTCCGGGAACAGCACCCCTTACAAAGACAACAAACTGCCCTACCCTGCCAATGCCCTTTCCTCCATAGGCCATCTTTGTTATTTCAAGTTCTACAATATCTCCCTTACGTACAGTCATTATGGCATCCCTGATACATTCATGCCTTTTGCCCATCCAGATATCAGTTTTTGGGGACCATAAGGCCTTCCGTCCATACGACAGACAAGTTCTCCGTCCATATCAAACAGATAATAGGAGACAGACTGACCTTTACCTGCAAACCTGCATGCAACATCAAGCGCCTTTGATGTTATACCGGCAAAAACAGGCTCCGGATTGGCAGATCCTGTAATTATATCAAAGGCCTCCCGTGCAGTATTTGCCTTTCTTATTCCATTTACATCTCTCATCCCAAAACTCATACACCAGTCTGCCAGCATATCAAAATTGATCCGCGATTCCTTGGCATGGGTATATTCAAAACCCTGTGCCATCTTGACAAGCTTGCCAAAAAAACATGCCACGACAATACGGGCAAAATCCCTGTGCGCAGCCTCTTTCATAGAAAAAGCAAAAAAATCAGCAATCTGAACAAAGGCCTGTTCAGGGAGAGGCTCATAATTCTTTAAAAACTTTTCGCTCTTTCCTCCTGTACTCAGGGCAACAGTATCAATTTTGGCGGATATGGCCACATCCATACCCATTGTTATGGTACTTTCATATGCCTCATTGGAAAAGGGAATGACCGTACCCCTCGTACCAAGAATGGATATGCCGCCAACTATTCCAAGGCGCAGATTCATTGTAGACAGGGCAATCCTTTCGCCATCCGGGACATGCACGGTAACGGTAACACTCCCCCTGCCCCCGGCCTCTGCCATACCTTCAAGTACGGTCTCTTTTATCTGCCGCATAGGGCCAGGGT
>JAGGTJ010000150.1 GCA_021163815.1 Deltaproteobacteria bacterium
GGATACCCTCACAGGGGGAGGTGAAAGGGACCTGCAATCCACCCTCAGAGACATGGTGATATTTACCTTTGTTATTGAAGGACTGGGAGCAGCCATGATGTTTCTCCGATTCCTGCCTGCATATGGCACAGGCCAGGCCATCTATCTTTCCATCTTTCATTCTGTAAGCGCATTCTGTAATGCAGGTTTCTCCCTGTTTTCCCATGGGTTAGAAGGATACAGCACCGATTGGTTAATAAACATCGTGATATGCCTTCTGATTATAAGTGGAGGGATCGGATTTCTTGTAATGTCTGAACTAAAACAAAAAAGGCCTCACAATTTGCGGACATTATCCCAATTAAGTCTTCATTCCAAGCTGGTAATATCTACTACACTGATTTTAATAATCTCAACCGGTATTATGATAACCACAATGGAATGGCATAATACCTTAAGATCATTATCAATCCCTGATCGTTTCCTCGCTGGATTTTTTCACGCCGTAACTGCTAGAACGGCAGGATTCAACACCATCCCAGTAGGTAATTTTACAAATGTAACACTCTTTATCCTTATTTTACTCATGTTTATTGGGGCATCTCCAGGTTCGTGCGGGGGTGGCATCAAAACAACCACCTTTGCCACACTGATTATACTTGGCAGTTCCAAACTTAAGGGACTTGAAAAGCCTGAGGTGTTTTATCGTACAATATCACAGGAAAGCGTGAACAAGGCGATAAGTCTTGTCATGACCAGTATGCTTGTTATTATAGTGGGAACTATGTTAATGCTTATAACAGAACGAGGAAATATTCCTGTACCGCTGAGCAGAGGACATTTCCTTAAACTTCTGTTCGAGGTGGTCAGTGCCTTTGGTACCGTGGGTCTTTCCACCGGAATTACGGCAGGTCTTACTACAGTGGGAAAACTGATACTAACGATAATAATGTTTATAGGCCGTTTGGGACCATTAGTAATTGTTATGGCAATCAGTCGCAGTATAGCCCCCCGTTATCAGTATGCCGAAGAAAACGTCATGGTAGGATAATCTTTGGGACAGGATAATGAAACAGTTTACAATTATTGGTCTTGGTAATTTTGGATACTATCTGGCTCTTGGTCTGTACAATAAAGGACATGAAGTGGTTGCTGTAGATAAGGACCCGGACAAGGTACAGACAATAAAGGGCATGGTAAGTCAGGCTGTAATGGCAGATGCCACTGACCGCAAGGTTATAGAGGCCCTTGGCATAAAACATATGGATGCAGTTATAATATGTATTGGATCATCCATGAGTGATTCAATACTTGCAACCCTTAACATGAAAGAAATAGGAGTTGAACGTATCTGTGCAAAGGCAATAAGTGAAGCGCACGGTCGGATTCTCGATAAGGTGGGGGCAACAGATATATTTTTTCCGGAAAGAGATATGGCCATATCTCTTGTAGAGAAACTAAATAATCCAAACATGTTAGATTATTTACCTGTTATAGGGGGGTACAGTATAGTAGAGCTATCTTTGCCAAAGTCATTTGTTGGCAAAACTCTTAGAGAACTTGACCTCATCAACAAATACGGTGTCCAGGTAATTGCAATAAAGGAAGTGGTTCCTGATAGAGTAAATTTGATTCCTACCGGTCAATTTGTCCTTAAAGACAGCGATATCCTTATTATTATCGGATCAAATGAAAACATTGAACACCTACGAAAAACAGTGGAAAAATCTTAATACGTATTCTCAAAGCCTAAGAGGTTAAGGTAACAAGACAGGCAGTCCATTTTCCACGGGCAATCAAAGTCCTGACACATAATTAATCTCTGTGTTCCATAACACTCTTCATGCCCATCCAACCTTTGAATGGAACGAATAATTGCAAGCTTTTCTATTTCATATGCCTTGATCCGCATCGCCTCCGCTTTTTCTATTATCTTATTATAATTCATCTTGTAAAAACCTGAGATATGATAAACCCGCAAGTTACCGATAGCCCTCTGTTTACAGAAACTACACTTCATCAAGATAACACAACACTTCTAAAATCTGAGCCTTGCCTCACTTGCCTGTAAGTATTTGCACATAGACAGACATCACCAAGATTAAACAATTAAGTCAGGTTTCATTCTTCAGACAATACGCACGCCATACACAATCCGTTTCACTGCATTCATTACTCTTTGGCCCCCTGAAACAGGGAGAATGATGATCCAGTTTCTGCAGGCTTCTGACTAATCTCACAATATCTACTCTATCCTTACCCTTGACATAATGAGATCGAGCGCTGACTGCATCGAGAGGATTATTGTCTTCAAATTCACTGTTTTTCATAGTTGCTACATACCTCAACAGCAAAAACCCCGATACCTTTGCAAAATGTTCAGTTTTGTTCAGGTCCAGGAGAGACAAAAATTTTAACCACAGAAATATATCTTCAGGATCAAAATCTGAGCCTGACCTGTCTGCCACCAGGCAGGCACAGAAATTGAGGCCTAAATCCCGCATAAACTATTCCTGTAATCTCACCATAGGGTCAAAATCATGGCAAAACTGTAATACCTTATATTCACGTTACTCCAAGCAGTTCAACAATTTTCAATACCAATTCAGGTCTGGACCAGCAAAACAACAAGTGCATCAAATCTCCCAAAGAGAGATGAGAAGCATTTCTACAGACTCACGCATATCAATGCACAGTAACACACAGGTCTGAGCTATCAACATCGGGTATCAGTTCAAAAGCCTTTTCCCCGGTAACCACCAAAAAGGCCAGCTTCTGCTTAATGCTATTCAGATGGCTCAAAAACACATGCCGGCCAAAAGAGTCAATACGGTCAATACAGGCTGTATGTATGAAAACCCTTGAAGAACCAGTGCAGTAATATTTAAGCATGTCGATTACTTCATGGGCAGAGTCTCCATCAAAATCCCCCTCCAGCTTAAGATGAATATTCTCGCTGTTTCTATGAACAAGTACTTTAAAATTGGCAGACATGACATTCCCCCTTTGGAAGGCATAAGGCAACACCCCAAGAAAAACAGCACGGGTCTTTTAAAACTGGTTTAGCATCCATATTTATTCTGGTTCTTCATGACGATACTCTTTTTCCCATGTGCTAAAAGGAAAATTGTAAAAGACATTAAAACCATTGTAGTCAAGTACACGTAAATCATCTTCCTGCTTTACGTCATTCATTATAATATCATACTGACGTCCATATTTTTGTTTGCAAAGCTCTTCCGGGACCTCAAAAGCCAAAAATTTTCTAATCCCTTTTGCAGCCAGCTTTTGACAAAACTTCTCATCTGAAAAATCATCGTAGGTGGTCAAAATAAGTATTGGGCCGGATCCACTAAAAATAATTCCTGATTTCATAGTCGTTAACCTCCTTGTTAAAGTTGATAAACTCGCAAAAAGTAAAACCAATGGCCAAGTAAAAATCTTCATATACAAGGCATAGTGTTTGGTCATGCATAAAGGCATACAAGATGTCACACGTACGACCAAACGCTCACAGTATATGGAGGCTTTTTACGATGCCATCATATCTATTGGTAGAAAAATGCCCTGTATACAGATATGAGGTTCGCCAAAACCTTTGCCGAACAAAAAGCAACATGAATAGAAAAGAAAAAGTAGGAAATGACAAGTATTACACAGCAGAAAAAATTACAGGTAACCCGGCATGGCCGAATCCAAAATATCCTGACCACCCATGGATATGAAAAATACAGACTGGTTTTTCAACATGGTTTTGTGTGTTTTCATGGTAAAAGTAAGAAAGAGAGCAATCTGAAAGTTGCCAATATGGTATGACCTTGATTATCAGTATCCACACATTAAAACTGATTGTCTATAGAGAGATCACCTCATTTTTATAGGAAAAATTCCCAAACGAGAAACTTGTTCCATAATCATGTAAGACATCTACTCTCTGCCAGATAATAGGTAGCCTGTATGCACTGCACTTCAACCTTCTCATTTTTCTCAGGGATGCAACCAATACCCTCCAGAAGAGAAGTGAACCACCCCTGTACCCAAAAACTGATTTGTAAGGAGAACAGCACTTATAAAAAATCTCACACTGCTTATCTTCAAGATATAAAATCCAATCTGACAGGACAGTGATCAGAGCCAAAGATATTATCATGTATGCCTGCCCCAACGATACGTTTTTCACCTGAAGGATCCACAATAAAATAGTCTATACGCCAGCCAATGTTTTTGGCCCTTGCCCGGTATCTGTAACTCCACCAGGTATACCTGCCAGGCTCCTGGTTAAATTTTCTGAATGTATCGATGTAACCTGCATCTATTATCTTGTCCATCCATGCCCTTTCCTGTCGCGAATATCCGGGATTGTTTTCATTGGCATCAGGATTGGCCAAATCAATAGGTTTGTGAGCCACATTGAAATCCCCACACACTATGGTTGTCTTTTTTTTCGATAGTGTTTGCATATATGTAAAAATGGCCTCATTGAAATTCAGTTTAAAGTCAAGCCGTTTCAATTCCGCCTGTGCATTTGGGAAATATGTATTAACAAGGTAATAATCATCAAACTCAAGTGTAATCACCCTTCCTTCACGGTCAAAACTGTCTATCCCAAGTCCATATTTAACACTGACAGGTTTTAATCTGGTATAGAAGGCCGTACCTGCATATCCTTTTTTACTGGCTGGGAACCAGTAACTTTCATAGGAAGGAATTTTCAGTATCTCATCAGGCAACTGATCTGGAGTTGCCTTAATTTCCTGAAGGGCAATAACATCTGCATCCAACTGATAAAAAACATCTATAAACCCCTTTTTCACTAATGCACGCAACCCATTAACATTCCATGAAAAAAAGCGCTTATACCTCATGTCTCGCTCATGATCGTTTTTTGTATGTTTATTCCTGGTCTTTACAGGTGATCTCACTTTAATCTTGGGGCAAATGGAAGAAATAATACATCTGTCACATAGGGGTCGCACTGGCTTACATATGTGTTGCCCAAAGGCAACCAGTGTGGAATTAAAATTGATCCAGTATTTCTCAGGCAGTTTTTCTCTCAGTGCCATCTCTGTCTCAATGGGTGTCTTTGTATTGACATAGCCCCATATATTCACAATACGATGGACATGTGTATCAACACAGACAGCCGGTTTTTGAAAGGCCACAGAGACCACAAGATTAGCAGTTTTTCTCCCCACACCGGGAAGCTTCACAAGAGAATCCACATCATCGGGAACCTTGCCATTGAAAAGGTTATCAAGGGCCAAAGGAAGGGAACTTAAAAAACGCGCCTTGTTACGGTAAAAACCTACGGGGTAAATAATCTTTTCTATACTCTCTTTATCAAGTCTATTGAGATCCTCTGGCGTATTTACATACTTAAAGAGTCTGCGGCATGCCACTGCCGTTACTTCGTCTTTGGTCCTGGCAGACAGTATGGTTGCCACCAGGGCCTTGAATGGATCCTTGGTCTGTACCGCAATCAGGTCAACTATAGGCGCCCTATATCTTTTTACATCCTGTTCCAGGATACGGATCACTTTATCTATTGGAAATGTCATACAATACAAGTCCTTTATATGGTTTGAAGATGTTGAAGGTTATGGAATATGTTTCCCTATAAACATGATGGCGTCGTAAAAATACACAAAATCGTGCTGAAAAACCAGGGTGTCTTTTCATACCCGTGGGTGACCAGAATATTTTTAAGCCGGCCATACCAGTTTAGTTCAAACTTAAACAAACCTCAAACACGCTGAAACTTCTATAGTAAGGATAACCTGTTTATTGACAAAACCGGTTTGGGACATGATAATCGGAAAAGACTGGGGAAATTAATGTTTGCCTGATAAAGTATTCGGCTTTACTACTAAACCAAATGAGTGCCGAAAATACCGTATAATCCAGACTACAGTGAAGCTGAAGACAGATGGATAACTATGGGTATCTCGGAGAAGGGAAGGTTGCTGATTGTGATTCATACCTTTCGAGAAGAAAGTGCAGATGCTGTCACAATCAGAATTATTTCAAGCCGAAAGGCAACAAAACAAGAAGCCAAGACATATGATGAATAAACATGAGAAAAGAGTATGATTTTTCAAAAGGAAAAAGATGCAAGTTTTATCATCCGGATATGAAGCTGAACATTCCTGTTTATCTTGATGAGGATGTTTCAGCTTTTGTTGACAAAATCGCTTCGAAGAAAGGGATTGATCGATCCTCAGCAGTAAACGAGCTTCTCAAGTGCGGCATCAAGATCGCCGAGGCCATAGAATAAATTGCCTTCAATAAACCAAGGCATGCACCAGATTGCCATTACGTTACAGCTTCATGGCAACTGGTGATGCCTGCCGTTATAACGCTCAACTAACTACTGTGCCAAACCCAAAGGGATAAGAAACCTAAAATGGCAGAAAAAGAGGCAAAAGCTCGAATCAAAATCAATAAATTGCTCGAAGAAGCAGGATGGCGTTTTTTTGATGATGAAAACGGCCCGGCCAATAATTCAACTTGAATCAAATATCAAAATCAATGAAAAAGATATTGATGCCTTTGGTGAAGATTTTGAATCATTAAAAAACAGCCTCGTTGACTTTCTGCTTCTATATAAAAAAGGGTTTCCCCCTGTTGTCCTTGAGGCCAAAAAAGAAAAAAAGAATCCCCTTGACAGCAAGGGGAGCAGGCCAGAAAATACGCCAGAAGCCTCAATGTTACCAAATTTGCGGCATTGGCAAGGAATTGATCACACTTTATACAGAGGGGTGATCTCCAATGGCATCTTTCAAAAGGCGTTTTGCTATCTCTATATCGTAAAACCCAACAGGAGGCTTCCCTTCCCTTTGTTCTTCACGATACAACCTGGCCGCCTGTTGAATAGCCCTCCATTCTATCCAGCCATGATCATTCCACAGATTCTGGTCATCTGCATTCCAGAGTCTGAACTCTATATCATCAGGCCCCATGCGAACATACATCCTGATCTTTTTATTTTCCAATATCGGATAATAGTATAAACCTAAATCATCTTCCATATATCTTGCCCTGAAACAAAATCAGCACGGCCGGATTCAAACCTGCCTGTGCATCATCGCATCTACCTGTGCGCCAACGCACGCAGACAGGCGCAGACAGGATATCCTGGCCACCCACGAATATGAAAATACAGCCTGGTTTTTCAGCACGGTCTTGTGCTTTTTCACGGAAAATCCTGCAAACACCAAGTTTGCCTAAGATACAGCTGTTTCCACACAGTATATCCAATAAAATCAACGCGCAGGATTTAGGCAATATTATGACCTGCTAACAACCTCCTCTATCTTTTTCCATATATGATCCCTGCCCTGCCTCGTCTTTGAGGAAAATATCACAGGGGGTTCTGGCAAAAAATCATGCAACACCCCATAAATATCCACAGCCCGTTGTCTTGCCTTTTGCCGTGACAGTTTGTCCGCCTTTGTCAGGACAACAATAGAATCTATACTGTAATGTCTCAGCCAGTGCAGTATATCTATATCGCCCTTACTGATATCCCTTCTTATGTCCAGCATGACAATTACTGCCTTCAGGGTTTGCCTTCCGGAAAGATACTTCTCCACCATTGTTCCCCACGACTTTTTTACCTTCATCGGTACCCTTGCAAAACCATAACCGGGAAGATCCACAAAATACAGCCTGTTATTTACATCAAAAAAATTGATGGCCTGTGTCTTTCCTGGCTGGGAACTTGTTTTTGCCAGCAATTTCCTGTTAACCAGCACATTTATGAGGGATGATTTTCCAACATTGGATTTACCGGCAAAGGCTATTTCAGGTCTGTCGGCCGGCGGATAATGATCTTCCCTGAAGGCGCTTTTTACAAAAGATACGTTCATATCACCTTATTGAGTGGATATTCTATAATTCCCTGAGCCCCTGCATCTATAAGGACAGGAATCAGGTCTCTCACCTTTTTTGCATCAACAACTACCTCCACCGACATCCAGTCCGACTTGTAAAGGGTTGCCACTGTAGGAGCATTCAGACTTGGGAGCAAATTTATCACGGTGTCCAGATTTTTTTCCGAAACGTTCATTTTGACACCCACCATATTCTCTGCACGTAATGCACCTTTCAAAAGCAAACGAATCTGCTCTATCTTGGCCTTTTTCCAGGGATCTTCATAAGATTTGGGGTTGGCTATAAGCTGGGTATTTGTCTGCATAAATTCGTAAATAATCTTAAGGCCATGTGCCTTGATAGTACTGCCTGTTTCAGTAACCTCTACAATAGCATCAGCCAGACCTGAAACGGCCTTGGCCTCAGTAGCTCCCCAGGAAAACTCCACTTCAACGTCTATATTTTTTTCCTTAAAAAATCTTTTGGTATATCTTACCAGTTCAGTGGCTATCTTTTTCCCTTTCAGGTCTTCGAGCGTTTTTATATCCGAGTCAGCCCTTACTGCCAAAACCCACCTTGCCGGAGTTTGGCTGACCTTGGAATATACAAGATCATCCACCTTTATAACATTGGAACGGTTTTCCTCTATCCAGTCCCTACCGGTAAGCCCCGCATCGAGTGTCCCTTTTTCTACGTATATTGACATCTCCTGGGCACGACATATATTGCATTCTATCTCATCGTCATTGATATCAGGAAAATAGCTCCTGTTATTTACATTTATTTTCCACCCTGATTTTTCAAAAAGATTTAAGGTTGCCTTCTGAAGGCTCCCTTTTGGAATACCAAACTTTAATTTATTCATTCCCATACACCTTTTCTGGATCAAAGACCTTGTCCCCTTCTATGGTAACATCTCCATTCTTGTTAATTTTCTTATGAAAACAGGATTTATAACCCATGTGACATGCTGCTCCGCCAAGCTGTTCAACCTGAAAAAGGACAGTGTCATTATCACAATCCGCATAAACCGCCTTTATCTTCTGAACATGACCGGAGGACTCTCCTTTATGCCATAATTTATTCCTAGAACGGCTGAAAAAATGCGCTTCCCCGGTTTCAAGTGTCCTGTTCCATGCCTCTTCATTGATATAGGCAAGCATCAGGACATCTCCTGTATCATATTCCTGTACAATAGCGGGCAATAACCCGTTCCCCTTGGAAAAATCCAATTCAATCATCTATAGAGTTCCTCCCACAATTCCCAGAAATTCGGCAAAGACTTGGTAACACACTCTTCATTATTGATCTTTATCCCTTCGGTCATCAGACCTGCCACAGCCATGCTCATGGCAATCCTGTGATCATTATGAGGATCAATTTCTGCACCATTTAATGGCGTACCTCCCTCTATTACCAGCCCGTCATCAAGCTCTGTGATCTTTCCGCCTGTCTTGGCAATCTCCTGTGCAGAAACCGCAAGGCGATCGCTCTCTTTTGTCCTCAGATGTGAGACATTGGAAATTACGGTCTTCCCCTTTGCAAACAGTGCAGTAACAGCGAGAGTAGGAACCTGATCGGGCATATTTACCATATCAACTTCAATACCATGAAGTTCACCCCCCTGAACAGCAACACCTGTATCATCCCATTCAACCTTACATCCCATTTCTTCCAGGACCTTTAAAAAACCCATATCTGCCTGTTTGGAATCAGGATTTATGTTGGGGGTTTTCACCCTGCCACCCGTAACCGCGGCTGCGGCCCAAAAATATGCGGCGCTTGATGCATCAACACCAACCTTATATGTACGACCCCGGTATGGTTGAGGCGAGATTCTGAACCATCGGCAATCATCGGATGCCCTGTAACTCATACCAAAGCTGCGCATCACATCAAGAGTCAGGGAAATATAGAATATAGAGACAGGGACATTCTGAACAACTATTTCCATGCCGTATGGTATGCATGGCGATATCAAAAGGAGAGATGAAAGAAACTGACTGCTGTTATGTCCAGGTATTTTAACCAGTCCTCCCCTGAATGGCCCCTTTATTGATACAGGGGCATGCCATTCTTCACCCTTAAAGTCTACCTGTGCCGTACCGTTTTTAAGTACCATCAACAGATCTTCCATTGGCCTTTGCTGAAGCCTCTCATCTCCGGTCAAGATCACCTCTTTTCTTGCAAGCGTTGCAAACGAAGCCAAAAAGCGAAGAGATGTCCCTGAGTTTCCAAGATATATCTCCGTAACAGGCTTTTCAGGTACAGGCCTGCCGTTAACACCGTTTATAATTATTGCCTCCGGTGTCTGTTCAATCTGCACACCCAACTGTTTAAGGCCGTTAAGTGTGTACATGGTATCATCACAAATAAGTGCATCCTCTATCCGGCTTTGTCCCAGGGCAAGGGCGGCTATAACAAAGGCCCTGTGCGTTATACTCTTTGAGCCCGGAAGAGATATGGTTGTATTTACATTACTGAGCGGTCTTATTTCCTTCATGAAATTGCTCCTTAAAAACAGTCTTGTTTCAGGATTGTTCAAGAATGTTCAAGAATGTTCAGATTCGTTCAAGTCAAAGAAACAGGAATATATTCACAGGGTTGTTTCACTCCTAACTTCTGCATTCAAATTCATGCTGCACAGGCGCAACACTTAATCTATTGATCTTAAAAGAACAGTTTCCTTTTTTAAAACAGTCTATACAGGTTTCAGGTCAGGTATAACAACGGCAAAACAGCCAGTTGCTGATGAGAAACTGTCCTATTCAGCCATGAAGAAGCTGTTTTTTTACGATCTCCATCATCCGATCAAAGGGGGCGTCCTGTCCTGTCCAGAGTTTAAACTGAATCGCACCCTGACGGACAAACATTTCAATTCCAGTTACAGTCTTGCATCCGCGTGTCCGTGCTGTTCTGATCAATCGGGTTTCAAGCGGATTGTACACTACATCCATTACAATCATACCCTCTGAAAGGACCCCTTCCGGAACAACAGAGTCATCCACCTTTGGATACATCCCAACCGGTGTGGTTTGAATGATAATATCAGAAGATATGGAATTTAATTCCTTTAATGGACAAAAGGCAGCGTTAAGATCGCGTGCCAGGGCCTCACCACGTCTGTCTGAACGGTTTACCACCGTGACATGACATCCCTCTTCCACAACAGCAAACCCTATGGCACGTGCAGCACCGCCTGCCCCGATTATAAGGACAGTTTTGCCACGCAGATCGGTTGCCACGGTTTTAAGGGCGTCAAGCGCTCCCGATGCATCGGTATTATACCCAACTATATGGCCATCCCTGTTAAACAATGTGTTCAGGGCTCCAATTTTTGAGGCAAGGGGATCCAGCTCATCCACATAGGCACAGGCAGTCTCCTTATGTGGTATGGTAACACTCAACCCCTGTATGGATAAACCCCTCATGCCTTCAATAACTCCCCTGATACTCATAGAGGGAAAATACAGATAAACGGCATTTATCCCTTTGACTCTGAATGCCTCATTGTGCATAAGCGGACTCAGGCTGTGTCCAAGAGGAAAGCCTGTCACACCAAACACCTTTGTCTCAGGATTAATGTCCATAAATATCCCTCCAAATACGTCGCATGTCACCGGCAGAAAGCTGGCCCGGGGCAGATTTCTGCTCAGATGAGAGGGAGGCATAAGTCCACGGCGCTCCCATAAGAGGAGACATTATCCTGCTGGGACGACCAAACTCTCCCATTGCAAAGGATATCAGAGGGAGGCCCTGGCTGACCTTTTTCTGCACAAGAGAAAGATAATCAAGATTACTGGGCCAATCAGAGGCATACCCTATGACCTTGCCAAGGTCTGCCCCCTTTTCAAAGACCTCATCAGCCAGTTTTTCCACTTCAGAAAAGGGCAAAGGCGCAAAAAGATGATGAGATATTATGACCTTTGTCTCCTTTTTTTTTCGAGACAAAATCTCCTCTCTTAAGTCTGCCGGCATTGTAAGCTCTATATCTATAAAGTCTGCCCCCTTAAGACTTGCCTCTATAAGTACAGACGTTCTTTTTTCACAGCCTGTATCTGAAAAACCTCCCTGATCACGGTCCCTGTATGTAACAACAAGTGGAAGGGGAAATGATTCTATAAGAAGATCGAGGTCAAAGGATTGCATGGCATCAAGACGGATCTCCAAAAGATCTGCATCAGCCTCTGCTGCCTTCATCTTAACCAGTGCATCCTGAGTATTGGATGCCATTATAGCTGTACATATACGCCATTGACTGATATCTTTATGATCCATAATATTTCATGACCCTTTATGGCCATATTTTAATTGACGCGTGTCATATAAGCGCAATGTTCCTTATGACTCGCCGATATTAAGGGCATAATTTCTTTTTTTTGAAAATAGTCTGTACAGGTTTGAGGCTGAAAAAGATCCTCTTTAAATTCAAGATGCTGAGGACACAGACGAGATAATATGTAAATGTTCCTTCAGTGTCAATTGTTAATAGGCCAAAGATGATTCGTAAACAAACATAAGACAGTTATGAAAACACACGAAAAACAAGACAGTTGCACCGCAAATATTGTCAAACTAAAGGCATGGTTTGAAGATTATGTTCAGGGTTTTTCCTCTGATGACCCCGTTGTTCAGGAAAATATGGATCTCAAAAAAGACCATACCATACGGGTATGCAAGGCTATTGTTGATATAGGGAACAGCTTGCGTCTATCAAAGGAGGATCTCTGTATAGCAGAAATATCTGCCCTGCTGCACGATATCGGCAGATTCGAACAGTACAAACGTTATAGAACATTTTCTGACTTTAAATCAGAAGATCACGGCATTCTTGGGGCAAAGGTCATACAAGATCACGGTATTCTGGATGGTCTTGAAGAAAAAAAGGCCGATATGATTGTTCGGATAACAAGATACCACAACCGGGCAAGTCTGCCTTTACATGAAGACGAACGTTGTATATTCTTTCTGAAAATGGTCAGAGACGCCGACAAAATAGATATATGGCGTGTAGTGACAGACTACTACCATAACAAGGCAAACAGACACAATCCGGCCATTGAGCTGGATCTGCCCAATACTCCAGCAGTGTCTGACCTGGTATGCAGCGCCCTTATGCGGGGACAGCTCGTCCAGATGACCGATGTCAAGACCTTAAACGATTTCAAATTGCTACAGATAGGTTGGATATACGACATAAATTTTCCGCGCACATTTGAGATCATCAGGGAAAAAAGGTATCTTGAAAAGATATGGGATGTTTTGCCAAAAGCATCTGATAAGCTAAGGAAGGCATACGAACGGGCAGAAGCATATTTGAACAGACTCGCCCATAACAGGACATCTCAAATTTGATGGTGAAAAATCATGTCATATCTTTTTGCATGCATAGCGGCTCTTATTTTAGGTTACTTTGTATATGGCACTTTTGTAGAGAGAGTCTTTGACATCGATCCGCATCGGCCTACACCCTGCCATGTAATGGAAGACGGAATAGACTATGTCCCCATGCCAACATGGAGGGTATACTTTATTCAGTTGTTAAACATTGCCGGTCTTGGCCCGATATTCGGCCCCATACTGGGGGCCATGTACGGTCCGGCGGCATTGATATGGATTGTTATTGGCTGCATTTTCGGGGGCGGGGTTCACGACTATTTCAGCGGCATGCTTTCTGTCCGCAATGACGGCGAAAGCATACCCGAAATCGTTGGGGATTTTCTTGGGCCGTTTTCACGTTATGTTATGCGTTTTTTTTCCGTAATTCTTCTTGTTCTCGTTGGCGTGGTCTTTATACTCGGGCCAGCAAAACTACTTGCAAGTCTGACTGGTATAAATATCAATATCCTCATATTATTGATCTTTGTTTACTACTTTATGGCAACCATTCTCCCTATCGACAAAATCATAGGGTCACTTTACCCCTTTTTCGGGGCCTTGCTGCTCTTCATGACCGTTGGCATTGTAGCAGGGCTTATTTTTTACGGTTATAACATACTGCCCAACATGGATATAATGGTTAACACTCATCCGGATCATAAACCTATCTGGCCGATGATCTTTATTACCATTTCATGCGGAGCTCTCAGCGGATTCCATTCCACACAGTCACCACTTATGGCTCGTTGTATCCAAAATGAGTCCAAGGGCCGTCTTGTATTTTACGGGGCCATGATCATAGAAGGAGTTATCGCAATCATCTGGGCAACGGTTGGATTATCCTTATATCCCAATGCAAGAGAACTTGGCGCAGTTATATCCACAGGCTCTCCTGCTGCAGTGGTCAATCAGGCATGTAACAAACTTTTGGGGGGCATTGGCGGATTTCTGGCAATCATGGGAGTGATAGTCCTGCCCATTACCAGCGGAGATACTGCTTTTCGCAGCACAAGGCTCATACTCGCCGAATCATTCAAGATCAGTCAGTCCACGGCAGCCAAACGGCTGATTATTGCCATCCCACTGTTTATCATTGCATTCTTGATGACGCTCCAGGATTTCGATGTGCTCTGGCGTTATTTTGGCTGGTCAAACCAGGTACTTTCCATGTTGGTTTTATGGTCAGCAGCAATATATCTTGCCAAAAACAAAAAACAACATTGGATTGCATCACTACCTGCCATGTTTATAACTGCAGTGAACATCTGCTTTATACTTCAGGTCAAAATAGGTTTTGGTTTGCCACCAGATGTTTCAAATATTGCAGGATGTGTAGCAAGTCTTATTGTAATGGTTCTTTTTCTTTATCACCTAAAACCTGCATAAACTATTTTCAAAAAAAATTATGCTTTTAATATCAATAAATTACAGAAAGGTTGTGCTTGCATAACACACATCCTATAAGGAACGAACCTGACGCTTGCAGGATTTAGGTATCATACATAGAGGAAGAAGATACAGATCTTCTGCCAATCCAACGCAGGATCTTTGAAAGGAAAAATGCAGCTCCGGCAACCATTATAATAGCCGCCCCTGAGGGAAGATTGTAATTAAAGGAAAGATATAATCCGCAGACCGTAAAAAAGATACCAAATAATGAGGCCATCAACATCATACCCCCAAGGGAATGCGTATAATCCTCCGCAATAGAGGGAGGTATTGATAACAGGGCAATTACGAGGATCAACCCAACCACCTTTATGGTCACCACCACGGCAAGAGATGTCATTAACAGCAGTATAAAATAAAACAGGGTTACCGGTATGCCAACGACAAAGGCAAATTCCTCGTCATAGGAGATGGCAATAAACTCCTTGTAAAAAAGCAACACCACTAAAAGAATAACCACGTTAAGGGCTATCATCATCCAGATATCTGATTTCACAACGGTCAAGATACTCCCAAAGAGATAGCCCATAAGATCAACATTATAACCTGGTGTAAGACTGACAAGTATGATGCCAAGGGCCATCCCAATGGCCCATAAAGCGCCAATAGCGGCATCTGCCCGGTGTTTATCCTTTACAGTTATGGCCCCCATTACAAAAGCAACTGCCGATGCAAAGCCTGCAGTAAAAAATCCGGGGGAAAACCCGAAATAAACGGCCAGGCCAATTCCTCCATAAGCTGCATGCGCAATCCCTCCAGATAAAAACACCAGCCTGTTTACAACAACAAGTGTTCCAACAACCCCGCAAATTATACTCACCATAGTGCCCGCTATCAGGGCATTGCGCATAAACTCAAAGTGCAGGGCCTGCCACATACTAATGTCCTCCCTTATGAACAGGATAAACCCTGTGTGGGATTCCATGAGCTACCAGCTCTACTGGACACCCATACGCCTTTTCCAGCATACCTTTGGTTATCTGTCCCTCCCTGTGAACCTCTATGGTACGATTAACACAGGCCACTGTTTTGGCATACTGTGAGATCACCCCGATATCATGTGTAATAAGCACTATGGTAACCCTTTCATTAAGCTGTCTGAACAACTCATAGATGTGTGTTTCAAATTCAGGGTCAACACCGGCGGTTGGTTCATCCATGAAGAGTATCTCGGGATCAGTAGCCAATGCCCTTGCAATAAAAACCCGCTGTCTTTGTCCTCCGGACATATGGCCAATGGGAGTAAACCTGTGCTGCCACATCCCTACCTTTTTAAGCGCATCCTCCGCCATAGAATAATCATATGCCGAATATATCCGGCCAAGACGAGACCTTGAAAGCCTTCCCATCAATGTAACTTCCAGCGCAGAGATTGGAAATGTAACATTAAACCCTGTATTTTGAGGAACATACCCTATTCTACGACTGGTATTAGGCGGATCTTGGCCAAAGACCTTTATTGTCCCACTGTCAGGTTTCAACATCCCAAGGCAGAGCTTTAACAGGGTGGTCTTTCCTCCGCCATTTGGCCCGAGAACTACAAAAAAATCTCCCTGCTCCACACTAAAACTTACATCCTTTAAAACAATGGCATGCTGATAGGTAAAGCAGAGATCCTGAACAGTAAGGACAAGTTCTTTCATTGGAACACTCAAGATGAAATATCCAGACTGAAATCAACGGCTGCAGGTGAATGGGTCAAGGCTCCGACAGATATAAAATTAACGCCAGTACTTGCAACATCAGCCACTGTATCCAGATTGACCCCGCCAGAGGCCTCTATGATTGCCCTGCCCGAAACTACTTGCACCGCCTGTCTCATTGTCTCTACAGGCATGTTATCAAGCATGATAATATCTGCCCCTGCATCTACGGCCTTTTTTACACCTTCAATATCTTCCACTTCAACCTCTACCTTAAGTGTGTGAGGCGCCATACTTTTTGCCTTTTTCACCGCCTGTTCAACAGAACCGGCAGCAGCGATATGATTATCCTTTATCAACACCCCGTCAAAGAGGCCGAATCTATGGTTTGTCCCGCCACCTACCCGAACGGCATACTTGTCAAACCACCTTAAACCAGGCGCAGTTTTCCTTGTATCAAGGATTTTTACATCAAAATCCCTGACCTTTTCCACATACCGGTGGGTTATGGTCGCAATACCACTCATACGTTGCAAAAAATTCAGGGCGGTCCTTTCGGCCTTCAGTATAGACAAAATAGAACCGTGAATGGTAGAGACAACCTGATGCGCGGAGATGATATCCCCGTCCATAAAATTATCGTCAAATTTTGTTCCGGGATCTACCTTCCTGAAAACCCGCTTAAAGACATCCAAGCCTGCCAGCACTGCCTCTTCACGGGCGATCAGCACAGCAGTTCCTGTTAGGTCAGAATCAACCGTTACACGTGTTGTAATATCCCCTGATCCAATATCTTCTTCAAGGGCAAAATCAATAAGCCTATCTATTATGTCCCATCCATCATGCATCTATTCCCTCAAACAGGCCAAGGTGCTGGTTTAACTTCTTCAGCTTTGCAGATAAGAGATCTGTCTTGTTCCTTACCTCATCTACGACATGAGAAGGAGCATTATTCAAAAAACCGGGATTGGAAAGTTTCTTTCTGCCGGCATCAATTTTCTTTTCAATCTTTTTGATCTCTCTGTTAAGCCTTTTTTTCTCTTCCTCAAAATCCAACAGCCCCCTTAAAAGGACATGAACAGAAATGCGGTCAACAACAGCAGTGGCAGAAGCATCGGGTTTTGGAATTCCAGAACCGATAGTTATCTCATCGACCTTTGCAAGATTTTTGATATGGGGGACATTCTGTTCAAGGACTTCTCTCTGTTCCGGATCGTGAACATCAATGGCAATCTTTACCTTACTGGAGGGAGGGATGTTCATTTCCCCTCGGATATTTCGTATGCAGGTAATAACACCTGTCAACAGATCCATTTCCCGTAATGACTCTTCGTCATGTAAAAAATCCGAAGGCTCCGGGAAAGATGACTGCATAATACTGCCCTCTGTTTCAGGAAGCTTGTGCCATATCTCCTCCGTAACAAAGGGCATTATAGGATGAAGCAACTGCAGTATGGCACCAAACACCTGTTGCAGGACATTTGCCGTAACATCCCTTACAGCAGTATCTTCGCCATACAGCGCCTCTTTTGCCATCTCAAGATACCAGTCACAGAACTCATGCCATATAAACTGGTAAGAAATACCTGCAGCATCATTAAATCTGTATGTATCAATAGCCTCACTTACCTGTCCGCTCACATCAGACAGGCGAGTTAATATCCAACGATCAGGCAGGGTATAATGATTTTGGCCGTCTTTTATCCTTGAATCATCCTGATCCCGGTCACGTTGGTTAAGATTCATCAGAATGAATCTTGCTGCATTCCAGATCTTGTTTACAAAATGTCGGTAGCCTAAAATCTTATCCGTGGAAAGCTTTATATCTCTGCCCTGGGCTGCCATTGCAGCAAGGGTAAAACGAAAGGCATCGGTTCCAAACTGTTCCATAACGTCAAGGGGATCAATAACATTCCCCTTGGACTTGCTCATCTTCTTTCCCTCGGCATCCCTTACAAGGGCATGAATGTAAACATCCTTAAAAGGCACATCACCCATAAAGTAAATGCCCATCATCATCATCCTTGCCACCCAGAAAAACAGGATATCAAAGCCGGTAATAAGTACTGAGGTAGGATAAAATGTTTTCAGTTCATCGGTCAGATCAGGCCATCCAAGCGTTGAAAAAGGCCACAGCGCCGAACTAAACCATGTATCAAGCACATCGGTTTCCTGGACAAGCTCATCGCTACCACAGAACCGGCACTGAATAGGGGTATCTTTTGCAACATTGATACCTCCACATTTTTTGCAATACCAGGCCGGAATGCGATGTCCCCACCATATCTGCCTTGAAACACACCAGTCCCTGATGTTTGTCATCCATTCAAAGAAGACTCCTTCCCAGGTAGAAGGATATATCCTGGTACGTTTGTTCTTAACGGCCTCTATGGCATTTTTTGCAAGAGGTCCTACCTTTACAAACCACTGCTTGGAAAGAAGCGGCTCGATCATGGTCTTGCATCGATAACAGTGCCCGACGGCATTGGCATAGGGCTCTATCTTTTCTATGAACCCACCCTTTTTCAGGTCATCCACAATCTTTTCACGGCATTCAAATCTGTCCATACCCTTATATGGACCAGCAAGATCATTCATTCGGCCATCTTCATCAATAACCTTGATACGCTCAAGGTTATGTGTATTACCTATCTTAAAATCATTTGCATCGTGAGCAGGGGTAACTTTCAGTGCGCCTGTACCAAATTCCATACTGACATATCTGTCAAATATGACAGGTATGTGTCTGTTAACAAGGGGAAGTATAACCTTTTTTCCCTTCAGGTCCGTATAACGTTCATCCTTAGGGTTAACAGCAACAGCCGTATCACCTATCATGGTTTCAGGGCGTGTCGTTGCAACCACAACATAGCTGTCACTGCCCTCAATGAAATAACGTATATGATACAAAAAGCTGTCCCTGTCTTCATATTCCACCTCAAGATCTGCAAGAGCTGTACGGCATCTCGGGCACCAGTTGATTATATAGTCCCCCCTGTATATAAGCCCATCATCATACAATCTGACAAAGACCTCTTTTACCGCCCTGGACAGGCCCTCATCCATTGTAAAACGCTCTCTGCTCCAGTCACAGGAACATCCAAGTTTCTTTAACTGATTCAGAATAAGGCCGCCATACTTCTTCCTCCATTCCCATACCAGTTCTACAAGCCTTTCCCTGCCTACGGCGTGACGATCCGTTCCCTTTGCAGACAGATCTCTCTCCACAACATTCTGCGTAGCAATACCGGCATGATCCGTTCCAGGCTGCCACAACACGTTAAACCCCTTCATTCTTTTATATCTGCATAAAATATCCTGAAGGGTATCGTTGAGTGCATGCCCCATATGCAGGCTACCGGTAACGTTCGGAGGGGGTATCACAATACAGAAAGGCGGTTTGTCAGACACAGGTTCTGCCCTGAAAAACCCATTTTTTTCCCAAAACCCGTACCACTTATTCTCAACTTCTTTTGGCTCATAACTTTTTGATATTATTTCATCATTCATCTACAACTAAATCCTCAAACAAATCTATCCTGTTTACATACCTTAAATTGACAAAAAACTACTCCAATGACTTCTTCAATGTCTCAATCGCCTCTTTGATAAGCTTTTCCGCAACATTAGTCATGGTCTCTCTTGCCACTCTTTCCACAACATTTTCCACTGCCCGTGTGATAATTGCTTCAAGCCTTTCCTCGTCTATTCCAGTTGTTGTTGCCTCCTCGCTGTCAGAAGCTGTCTTTACCTCTTCCTTTTCATCTACAGCAGAACTTTCCGTATCAGAAGCAAATAGATCCGACATCTCATTACCCGCTTTTTCCCCCATTACTTCTGATACTACAGGAGTATCCTCCATTTCAGACAAGCTTACTGCCTCTTCTTCATCAAATTCAAGCACCATCTCTTCTTCTGAAGACTCATCACCAACATCGTCTGAAATATCATGCCCTGCATCATCTCCTGCTAACTCATTATCGGAAAGGCTGTTTTCTATATCAGCAAGGACATTGTCAATATCTGATTCAATACCGTCAGACAGGTCAACCTGACCACCCTCTTCCGGGATATCCTTTTCTTCAAGTTCAAAGACATCCCCCTCTTCAGAGATATTATCTCCTGTTACGGCATTTTCATCATCAACAATATCAACAAGCTCAATAACCTCGTCATCTGATAAAACATCTTCCCTTATGTCAGACATCTCTTCGTCAGGACTCTCAAATTTAAAATCAAGGGATTGTTCTTCTCCCAACACACCATCTTTTTTGTGAAGATCTCTATCTTTTTTCATAATTGCACCTGCCTTGTTTAGGGTAACGTTCATCCATAAATGACCACACTCCACAAACTTTGCGCCTGCCGCACTGTGCAGCAGCAGACACGGAAAACAGAACTACCTTCGGGACCATTTCCCCGCCACGGGCTGAAGACATATGGAGCATCTGTATGTCTTCACTCAAACCCTGATTTTCCCGACCTCACGCAGAAATTATCATTTCTGAAAAGAGAAAACCTGCTGCTATGCAGTAGGACTGAACACATAGCAGGTGCAAAAAACCAAAGACCTGCTATTGCCCAAAATTGATCTGTGAACGGACACAAAACAGCTTGTCCAAGATCAAGGTACGCAAAATCTTAACCACATTAGATTGTTTTAAGGGGTAAAATTTGGACATAACGGCAAAAGCAGGAAAAACAGCCATTTATGGAAGAGCAACAGGAAAAACATGGCAAAATCCCCCTAAGCGAACCTGCCACATAACAAATATCCATGAACAATAGAATCTTCAATAGTTTGCTGAGTAACATTACACACTTATATTGTCAAGGATTAAAACAGCCTGATTTTTCAGCACGGTCTTGTGTGTTTTCAGGACAAACAACTATGTTCCGCAACCCTTGCGCCTACCTCCACCAAACCCGGCGGCAAATGAAAGCAGCAAACAGATATGATTATATCCCCGGATCTTTGCAGAACGTTCACTTCTATTCAGGTTGAAGAAAGGCAAAAATCGGGAAAAAAGATAAGATTATGCAAAGATTTCCTCGCCTGTTTTAGACCGGAACCGTAGCATTTACATTCTCAACCGTACTCATTAACCGAATGAACCGACTATGAGAAAAAACCTTTTTCATTTTGACAGAAATGTCATAATATGGTTAGATATAATAAAGATTTACATAAAATCATATTGAAAGAGGCAACACATGAAAATCGAAGCAAATGGCATAAAGATTCACTATGAACTTTCAGGTATGGATGGGGCACCTGTCCTTATGATGAGTCATTCTCTCTCTTCCAGTATGGATATGTGGGAGCCGCAACTAACACCACTTGGAAACCGGTTCAGAATTCTGCGTTATGACACACGGGGTCATGGAGCCAGTGATGTCCCTGATCCGCCCTACACCTTAGAACAACTTGCGGCAGATGCGATTGGACTGATAGATAGCCTGAATATTGAGAAAGTAATATGGGTAGGGCTGTCCATGGGTGGAATGATAGGACAGGCCGTTGCCTTAAACTACTCTGAGCGCTTACAGGCACTTGTCCTGTCTGATACAGCCGCTGTTGTTGAAGAGGAGGCACAACCAGTTTGGAAAGAGCGTATCAACACAGCAAAAACAAAGGGAATGGAAGCACTTGCAGACAGTATACTTGAACGCTGGTTTACTCCTCCTTTCCTTAAACAAAACCCACCTGAAGTTGCAAAGATACGTAAGCAGATTATCTCTACACCAGTTCAGGGTTTTGTTGGATGCGCAGAGGCTATCCGGCGCCTTAATTACCTTAACAGGCTACACGAAATTGGCCTTCCGACCCTGATTATGGTGGGAGAATACGATAATGGAACACCGTTGGCCTGTTCCGAGGCAATGCACAGGCAAATCCCCGGTTCCATTCTGTCTATAATTCCAAATGCAGCACATCTTTCAAATGTGGAACAGCCCACAATATTTAACAGGCTGTTATCAGATTTCCTAAACCCTGCCAATCCATAGATGAAACGGCCTTTTCTTCACAATGCCAGCATCTGCCGGTATCAAACACGGCAAAACAGATACGGCACACTTCAGGTATACCAGCGCACAATTCCCTGTCTTTCTCTCTAAGGGAAAGCCATACCCTCCGGACAGGGAAAGTCATCCGGGCTGAAAGCTCTGCCGTATCCTGAATCGATTTATAACCAGGGACTGATTTTACCGTAAAGACACACAAAATTCTGTTGAAAAACCACCGTGGATGGCCAGGATGTTTTGAATCCGGCCTGCCGGTTTTATTTTCTACAACGCCATCAACAACAATCACTTGAACATACAGTCTCTATTTTATGACACATCTTCAAATAGTACAACATAGAACCTGCATAAACTATTTTCAAAGAGGAAATTATGCTTTTAATATCAGCGAATTACAGAAATGTTGTGTTTGCATAACACACATCGATTTGAATTATGGAGGATTTAATGCTGCAAATTGAAGATTTACAGGTGAAATTGGGAGAAAAAGAGGTTTTAAGGCACATTAACCTGGAAATCAAAACAGGTGAAACCCATGTCCTGTTTGGGCCAAACGGTTCAGGAAAGACCTCTCTTCTAATGACTATCATGGGCTATCCTCAATATAAGGTTACAAAAGGCAGGATATATTTTAACGGACAGGACATAACCGAACTTCCTATCAGCGAACGGGCAAAAATAGGAATCGGCATGTCATATCAGAGGCCTCCTACAATAAAAGGAATCAAAACAGCACATATGGTGGAAATGTGCGCAAAAAAGGAATGTGATATAAAAGCAATGGCTGAAAAACTGAATTTCACAGACTTTCTTGACAGAGATATAAATGATGGATTCTCCGGCGGTGAAATCAAAAGGTCTGAACTCCTGCAATTAATGGCACAAGATCCTCAACTCCTACTTTTTGATGAACCTGAATCCGGGGTTGACATGGAAAACATGTCTCTTGTGGGAAATACCATCGCAAAGATGCTGGAACATGATCTTGATACAAGCAACGGAAGGACACTGAAGGAAAAAAAGGCCTCAAGGCGTAAAATGGGACTTATCATAACGCATACCGGTTTTATTCTTGATTATATCACTGCGGACAAGGGCCTGGTTCTGTACGAAGGAGAGTTGGCCTGCTCTACAAATGCAATCGAGATTTTTAAATGTATAAACAAGGTAGGATATAAGGAGTGTGTAAGATGCTCGATGTAAAAGCTAAGGCCAAAGAAGCAAAGGATAAAAAAGCAAAATTTGGAATTGATATTGATCTCAATGAGTTTTCTTCTGAAACCGAATCAAAGGAATACCTTGAAGACCTTAATGCCATGCCACAGGATGACAAAGAAAGAATAATCATGGCGGGGGTAGACATAAGTGAAAAAGACCGAGCCGGAACATTTATACAGGAAGACACAGATGTTGTTCATATAGGCCTGAAACAGGAGGGCCTTGAACTGATCTCAATAAAGGATGCATTGGATAGGTATGACTGGTTACAGGATTATTACTGGAAGATGGTGGCTCCGGACATAGATAAATATACCGCTGAAGTAGCTACGAATCTTCATAACGGTTATCTTATAAGGGCCCTTCCAGGCAAGAAAGTACTGTTCCCGGTACAATCATGTCTGTACATAAAAAAAGATCGCATGAATCAAAACGTCCATAACATAGTTATTGCTGAAGAGGATTCTGAAATACATATTATTACAGGATGCGCTACTTCCTCTCATGTCACTACCGGACTGCATATAGGAGTTACCGAGTTTTACGTAAAAAAGAACGCAAAACTCAGCTATACAATGATACACCTGTGGGGAAAGGATGTAATGGTGCGTACCAGATCAGCAGGCACAGTTGACAAAGGTGGCCTTTTCCTTAACAATTATATATGCTTGAGCCCCGTCAAATCCGTCCAGGCATACCCTACCACATATCTTAAAGGAAAGGGTGCCACTGCCCGCTACTATACCATTCTCGCTGGTTCACCTGGTGGAGAAATGGATATCGGAGGAAGAGTTGTTCTGCAGGAAACAGATACCCATGCCGAAATCATATCAAGAACCATAACCAATGGCGGTAACATTGCCGCCCGTGGAGATCTGATTGGCGAAGTTCCAGGGGTAAAGGCACACCTGGAATGCAGTGGGCTCATACTGAATGGAGGGACAATGCATGCCGTCCCTGAACTCACAGGCAAGACCGAAGGCGTAGAGATGTCTCATGAGGCATCTGTAGGCAAAATTGCCCAGGATGAAATCCTTTATCTCATGTCACGCGGACTCAGCGAAGATGAGGCCGTTTCAGCAATAGTAAGAGGATTTTTAAATGTAGACATCCCGGATCTGCCGGCCGAACTGAAGGCAGAGATTGACCATGCAATTGAATTAAGCAAAAATGGTCTGTAACCCCCATCTTTACGGAGGAACACTGACAAAAAAGATTGATGAACCCATAAAAAGCTGATTTATACTGCTTCGCTGCATCCTATGAGGAACGAACTTGACGCTTGTAGGAGATCTTAGGTAATAGCTCAACAAACAGGGACAAGAGACTTTTTACAACGCCATCAAAATATGGAGGAAAAAATGCCTGATGTACTGGAATCAATAAAGGACAGAAGAAGCGTTCGTAAGTATAAGACATCTGATATCACAGATGAAGATCTGAATGAGATCCTTGAAGCCGTCCGGTGGTCTCCATCCTGGGCAAATACCCAGTGCTGGGAGATTGTTGTGGTCAGGGATCCATCCATTAAAAAAGAGCTTAAGGGATGTTTCAAAAGCAAAGGGAATCCCGCAAGAGATGCGGTTGAACAGGCACCCGTAGTAATAGCACTGTGCAGTAAATTAAAGACCTCTGGTTATTACAAGGGCGAAGTTGCAACCAAATTTGGTGATTGGTTTATGTTCGATACAGGTATTGCCGCCCAAAACCTGTGCCTTGCAGCATATGCCAAGGGGCTTGGATCAGTTATTATAGGACTGTTTGATCACGATATGGCCGCCAGGGTGCTTAACGTAAAAGAAGGTTATGATCTGGTCACTATGATTCCGATTGGATATCCGGAGAAAAGACCCTCTGCTCCCAAACGAAAAGAAATCAAGGATTTTGTACATTATGATTCTTTTCAGCCAAAACCTGCATAAACTATTTTCAAAATGAATCAGCCGTCTACATGCCATACTGAATACAGCATGCAGACGGCAATATTGTAAAAACAGTTATCTGACTATCAATCCGGCAACTACTGATAGCTGGCCGTAACCACAGGTGTATTATCAATATCGGGGGAAATAATCCTTGGGAGTAACAGGATAACAAGCTCCCTTTTCACAGTCTGGTCAACTGTATGTTGAAACAGCTTTCCCAGAAAAGGGATATCTCCCAGGATAGGCACCTTTAGTTCATTTTTATTTACCGTCTTGTCAATTAATCCGCCGATAATAAGCATCTGCCCATCCTTCAGCTTTGCCATAGTGGCCATGTCTCTCAGTTTGACCTCCGGAAGGCCCACCTCACTGTATCCGGTAGCAGTGCTACCAAACTGTTGTTTGACCATTGGTTCTGTCAACTCGGCAGTAATTGGAACAACATAAAGAACAAGATTTTTATCATCAATAATATTTACCATCACGGCAAGCCCAAGACCTGACAGGATGGTACTGGTCTCAACCGTATAGCTTATGGTATTGCTTGTGCCTGTTGTTACATCACTTTCCACCTTGTTTACATAGGTAACATTTTTACCTACCGTGATATTTGCAGCATGACCGTTAAGAAGCGTTATCTTTGGACTGGACAGGATGTTGGTTGTACCATAGGTCTTCATAGCATCTGCCACTACTGAAAACTGATTCATTGCCCCCAAATCACCGGTACCTGTAGTATAAAAGGTAGCCATTTTAACCAGGCTGTGGGTAGGGTAAAGGGTTCCAAACGTAAGGCCAGACGATACAACCCTTTGCATTACATCGCTCCAGTCAATGCCGAGTTCTGACTTATCATTCAGCCTGACCTCAATTATCTTTGCCTCTATTGTTACCTGACGGTACATCTCCTTTTTAAGATTATCAAGGTAAGCCGCCACCTTTGCATGTATCTTCTTGGGTGCTGTAACGGTAATTATACCAAGAGGACGGTCAACGACCATGGATCCGCTGTCTCCAATGATCTTTGTCAAATTGCCTTTCACACCCTCCCAGAAATCAAGGGGTTTGGTCATCTTCCCCGTCACCTTCACCTTACCGCTCATCTTATCATGTGTTTCCTCTCCACCTAGAAGGTCCCCTCCCACATCTGTATCGAAATTTTCCTGTATGAACGGCATTGCAAGATGGTAGGTCTTTGTTTCCTTGTGTTTAATTACAATTGTATTCTTATTGATCTCATAAAAATAGTCCAACTGTCTCAGGACATTGTTCATGGCCTCCCAGAAATCATCCTCAGGGCGTATGTTGACATCCACAAGCTGTTTCTGGTCCACATCATCGGCCCAGCTCACAGAAAAACCCTGAAGATCTGCCAGTTCCTTTATCACCTCGTTAAGTGGCACCTTGCCCTTATCTGAAAGCACCTCCGCCCCTACCGGCAGGTAAGGTCTACCTTCCTTCATTTCAATATTTACAGGCTTTAACTGATACCCTGCTGTATCTTCTGTTGCCTTTCTTCTCTCTCTTTTAGAGACAGAGGGTCTATGCACAGTTTTATGCCGCTGCACTGAAACAGCAGGATGGACAGACTTGTCTAATTTGACAATGGCATCATCCTTTTTGACAGGAACACTGGCACTGCACCCAAACAAAAAAGATAATAAAAACAAAGAACAAACTATAACATTTGTCTTTTTCATTCTGATTCTCCGTTGTTTTTATCGTAAGACTTGTAATATATAATGCCCATATCCTTATGAACTCCTAACCTGTCGACTCAATAGATGCCCAACACACTCCC
>JAGGTJ010000093.1 GCA_021163815.1 Deltaproteobacteria bacterium
GTCCTAATCAGAGGAAATTATGAGTGAAAAAGATTATTATAAAATTTTGGGTGTTTCCAAATCGGCAACACCTGAAGAAATAAAAAAGGCATACAGAAAGCTTGCTCTCAAATATCATCCTGACCGCAACAAGGGAGATGCCTCGGCTGAGGAGAAATTTAAGGAGATCAGCGAGGCTTATGCTGTTTTATGTGATCCGGAAAAGAAAAAACAGTATGACATGTTTGGGTCTGAGGGTTTTCAAAAGAGATATACCCAGGAAGATATTTTCCGGGATTCGGATTTTGCAAATATATTCAAAGGGTTTGGCTTTTCAACAAGCGGCCGTGGCCGAAAAAGGGATATATTCAGTCAGATATTTGAAGGCCTTGGTGGTATGGGTGGTGGGGGTACCCACTACCAGTATTATTCAGAGGATCCTTTTTCCGGATCCCAGCATGCAAAAAGACAGATGCCAAAGGGACAGGATCTGGTTTATGAATTGCCTGTTACCCTTGAGGATCTTTGCAGGACTACCGACAAGGTTATCTCCTACAGTACGGGAGGGTCCAAGGAAAATATTTCGGTAAAGATCCCTGCCGGAGCCCGTGACGGGCAAAAACTCAGGATTAAAGGCAAGGGACAGCCCAGTCCGTATGGAGGAGAGCCTGGAGATCTTTATGTAAAAATCAAGCAGTTGCCTCATCCTGTTTATCGGAGGGAGGGTGATGATCTGTTTTTTAAACTCCCTGTGAAATTCTCCGATGCAGTGCTTGGTGCTGAAGTTGAAGCTCAGACTATTGACGGGAAACGCCTTAAAATCAAGATACCACCCGGAACCCAGGCAAACGCCAAGATGAGGCTTAAGGGTCATGGTATGCCTCATATGAGAGGAGGTGGCAGGGGAGATGCATATGCTGAAGTGAGCATAGTTGTACCCAAAAAGGTCAACAGAAAACAGAAAGAGGCGGTCATGGCCCTGCGAGAGGTGGGGTTGTAAGATAGGCTAGGGAGTTGTTCCCTTCATCAAATAAAGGTTTCAAAAAGGCTATTATAACATGAAAGCTATTTGTGTCTTTTCAGGCGGATTGGACAGTATGCTATCCGCTGAAATTGTACGTGCCCAAGGTATAGATATCCTGGGCATTTTTTTTGAAACTCCGTTTTTTTCTTCAAAACGGGCGGTGATTTCTGCTGCCTCCATGGGTCTGCCTTTCAAGGTAATTGATATTACAGAGCGGCATCTTGAAGTAGTCAGGCGGCCAAGGCATGGTTATGGTGGAAATATGAATCCGTGCATTGATTGCCATGCCCTGATGTTTAGAATAGCGGGGGAGCTGTTAAGTCAGGAAGGAGCAAGTTTTATTGTGACAGGAGAAGTGCTGGGGCAAAGGCCCATGTCCCAGAACATGGCCTCTCTTAACTTAACGGCAAAGGAAAGCGGTTTTGCCAGTCTTATTTTGCGCCCTCTTTCAGCGCGAAGGCTTCCTGTTACGTTACCGGAAGAAAAAGGTTGGATCAACAGGGATCTCTTGCTGGATTTTCATGGGCGATCAAGAAAACCCCAGATGGCCATGGCAAGCCGCCTTGGTATAAAGGATTATCCTGCTCCGGCAGGTGGCTGTCTTTTGACAGAAAAGGTCTTTTCAAGAAGGCTGAAAGATCTTTTTGAAAATATGGATGATGTGTTGATACGGGATATAGAACTGTTGAAACTTGGGAGACATTTTAAGGTGGCACCTGGCACCAAGGCCGTGGTGGGGAGAAACAAAAAAGAAAACAAGACAATTGTTGCTCATTCCCGGGACAGTGACCTTCTCCTTTCCATCGTAGGAATCCCTGGGCCTACGGTTATTGTAACAGGCCGCAACCCTTTTGAATCTGTTCAGGTTGCAGGATCCATAACAGCGGCGTACAGTGATGCCAAACAGGGTGAAGATGTAACAGTGAGGATAGTATCGGGAAAAAGGGAATCTTTTATGAAAACAACTGTTGCAGAGAAAAGGACTTTCCGTGACTTTATGCTTTAATTTGTCGTTAAAATACACAAAACCGTGCTGAAAAACGTATCACCTCAATAATTGATGAACCCGTAAAAAGTAGAACCGATGGCTAAGTAAAAATCTTCATATACAAGGCATAGCGTTTGGTTATGCGTGAAGGCATACAGGATGTCACACATATGACCAAACACTATAACACAGTAGATGGAGACTTTTTACGACGCCATCAATAATTAGGGGGATAACAGCGAATACACTATGGGGGCAAGAGAATTTTTCTTCCGCTCCTAGTCTCCCGGGCTGGTCTCTTCAGTGACTTATCTGCGGGGGACACTGGCCCCCTCCGCATTCCCGGCACTCAACTATTAATCAGAAAATGGTTTGCCGAGAGGCTTGGGTCGCCTGATGAAGGACTATACTTTCTATAGGGTTTTTGGAGAGTTGAGTGCCGGGCTGCGGCTTCCCCCACTGATAAGTCACGAAGATACGGCGCCCTCCCGACAGTCGCGTCAGAAACACCCTCTTGCCCCTAATTATTATTGAGCTATTACCGTAACTTCTCAATAAGGTGGGGCAATACAGTGTTTCCCCTCACCACAAGATGTTGAGCTATTACCGAAAAGCCATACTGTGTTTTCATGTCCGTGTGTGGCCGGGATATTATGTCTGTACCTGTCTGCATGCAGTGACGCACAGGCAGGTTTGAATACGCCCATGCCAATTTAATAATGAACACTGTTTTTTGTTCACTCTTTGATGTGGCGAATCAGTATAAACCCGCTTTTTACGGACTAACCAATCTAATGGCATCAAAAAAGGTAAGCTGTTGAAATTTAGCTTGCCTTTTTGTGCGATTTAAAACAGGTCGGATTTTTGAATTATGCAGCCTTTTCTATTTTGATGGCGCATACCTTATATTCAGGGATTTTTGCTACTGGATCCAGGGCGGTATTTGTCAATTTGTTGGCCGCTGCCCTGACATAATGAAAGGGAATAAAGACCATGCCCTGTTTTGCTCTTTCAGATATTTTTGCCCTTGCCTTTATTTTTCCCCGTCTTGAGATTATTTTCAGCATGTCGTTGTCTTCTATATGATATACCTCTGCATCCTTTTTTGAGATTTCTACGAAGCATTCAGGCGCCAACTGATTAAGTCCATCGGACTTCATTGTCATTGTTCCTGTATGATACTGGTACAGTACACGTCCGGTAGTAAGAAACAGGGGGTATTTTTTATCAGGCAGTTCAGCGGGGGGAAGATATTCAACCGCATGGAACAGCCCCAACCCTCGGGAGAACTGCTCTTTATGAAGAACAGGTGTCCCTGGATGATCTTTGGTCGGACAAGGCCAATATATCCCTTCATGCTCTATACGTTCATAGGTGATTCCACTATATGATGGGGTGACCTCTGAAATTTCCCTGAATATGTCCCGGGGATTCCCATATTTCATAGGATATCCCATTTTGTCTGCCAGATTACATATGATCTTCCAATCATCCTTTGCATCACCGGGGGAAGAGACTGCCTTTCTTACCCGTTGCACCCTCCTTTCTGTGTTTGTGAAAGTACCATCCTTTTCAGCAAAGGATGCAGAAGGAAGAACTACATCTGCCAGCTGAGCCGTCTCTGTAAGAAATATATCCTGCACAACAAGCAGATCCAGATTTTTCAGGCTCTTTTTGACGTGACTTAAATCAGGATCCGAGAGCATTGGATTTTCACCTATGATATACATTGCCTTCATTTTGCCATCATATGCCAGCTCCATCATTTCTGTTACCGGTATGCCGGGCCTGTCCGGCAGGTCTTTGAGTGACCATGCCTTTATCATACGTTCTCTGACAGCCGGGTCATCCACTTTTTGGTAGCCGGAATATACATTTGGAAGGCCTCCCATGTCACATGCCCCCTGAACGTTGTTTTGGCCACGGAGCGGGTTAACCCCACCTCCTTCTATCCCTATGTTACCACAGAGCATGGCAAGATTTGCCAGGGATTTAACATTGTCTGTCCCTGTGATATGTTGGGTTATACCCATTGCGTAAAGGATTGAGCCTGCCTTTGCTCCGGCGTACAGGCGGGCAGCTTCAACAAGCTGTTTGGCAGGGACTCCTGTAATATCTTCCACATGTTCAGGGGAATAGGTCTTAACCATCTCTTTTAGTTCTTTAAAGCCCTCTGTCCTGGATTCAACATAGTCCTTGTCATAAAGGTTTTCCTCAATAATAACATTCATCATACCGTTTATTAAGGCCACATCTGTTCCCAGGGTGTGCCTGAGCCAGTGGGTTGCAAATTGGGTCAGATCTATCTTCCGTGGATCGGCAACGATCAGTTTTGCCCCTTTTTTTGTTACAGCCCTTTTTACATAGGTTGACAGTACAGGATGATTTTCTGTGGTGTTGGATCCGATTACGAGGATTACATCTGCCTTTTCTATATCTGAGATGGGATTTGTCATGGCACCGCTTCCAAATGCTGCGGCCAGACCGGCCACAGTAGAAGAGTGTCAGAGCCGTGCGCAGTGATCAATATTGTTGGTCCCTATAACTGCCCTTGCAAATTTCTGGGCAAGATAGTTTTCCTCGTTTGTTATACGTGCACTGGTCAAAACGCCAATTGAATCCGGGCCGTATTTGTCTTTGAGGTAGCCGAGCTTATTGGCTATGTAGTCAATCGCCTCATCCCATGTCGCCTCTTTAAGTTTTTTTCCCTTGCGTATCAGCGGGGTTGTCAGCCGGGCCGGATGCTGTACAAAGTCAAAGCCAAAACGTCCCTTGACACACAGGCTGCCCCTGTTTGGCCCAAAATTATCTACTCCGGTAACCTTTACGATCTGATTGTCTTTAACGTGAATATATATCTGGCAGCCAACACCACAGTAAGAACAGGTTGTCCGGATTTTTTTGGTGGTATTGGGTTTTGTATGAATCTCAAAATCCCTTTTGGAAACAAGGGCGCCGACAGGGCAAACCTGGACGCATTCTCCACAAAAGACACAGTTGGAATCTTTCAGGGGAAGGTCATCTTTTGTTATGACCTTTGATTCAGATTCATTAAAATTTATTACCCTGTTTACCTGGACCTCATTACAGGCCTTAACACATCTTCCACATAGGATACACCTGGAAAAATCTCTTACAATAAAGGGATTCACATCTTCAACCGGAGGTGCTGTAATCTTGGCAGCCTTTACTGGCCTTGCCCTGTACTGGATCGCCAGATCCTGGAGACGGCATTCACCATAGGCGGGACATAAGGTTCGATGGATGTCAGGGGCCATTGCATCCCTTTGAAAGTCTGTCCAGGAATTGATATCCATCTCCTGGACAAGACAGTTATGGTGTCCTGAAGATATCAATTCTTCCAGTCGTGCACGACGGGCAGCGGCTATCCTTGGTGTATCTGTCTTCACGACCATGCCATGCTGGGATACGGTTTGGCAGGACAATACCAGCTCGTCTTCTCCTTCTATTTCCACAAGGCATATCTTGCACTTGCCAGTAGATACCGTATTAGAAAGATAACAGAGACTCGGAATCTTTATTCCGTTTCTAAGAGCTGTTTCAAGAATGGTCTCGTTTTTGGAAAAGCTGCATTTTAAGCCATTTATAATAATGATATTTTCAGTGTCCATTTTCACCTCAATTGATAGATAAAGGGTGGCTCATAATAGCAATTTCACCCGAAAGTTTGCGAAAACTTACTGTATGCTTATAGTTGATAAACTCGTAAAAAGTAAAACCGATGTAAACAGTATATGGAGACTTTTTACGATGCCATCAGGTTTATATGTTTCATTTTTGATGGTGTCAACCCGATAAACGGGAAACCAGGTCTCCTGCAGCAGTCTGTTTCCCGGTTATTGAATTGATACAGATTCCTCTTTTATTTGTCCATCCACAAAATGCACCTTTGACTTTGCATATTTTGCCATATCCTCTTCATGGGTTACCATTATTATGGTAAGGTTATTATCCCGATTTAACAGGGATAAAAGCTCCATGATTTCAATGCTTCGTACGGTGTCCAGGTTTCCTGTAGGTTCATCTGCCAGGAGTATGGCAGGTTGTGTTACAATGGCTCGTGCAATGGCAACTCTCTGCTGCTGACCTCCTGACAGTTCTGAAGGGGTGTGATGTTGCCACTGGGCCAGTCCTACAGCTTCAAGGGCATCAATAGCCTTTGCACGTCTTTCTTTTAACGGAAGGCCTCTGTAGATCAGTGGTAGCTCTACATTTTCAAGGGCCGATGTACGGTCAAGCAGATTGTACCCCTGAAATACAAAGCCGATATAGTGTCTGCGCAGCAGGGCACGCTGGTTTTGGTTAAGCCTGGTTACTTCAACGCCCTTAAAACGGTATGATCCGGATGTGGGATTATCGAGACAGCCGAGGATATTCAAAAAGGTGGATTTGCCTGAACCGCTGGCCCCCATGATGGACATAAAATCACCATCGGCAATTTTGATGTCTATCCCCTTTAATGCCTTCATTGTGGCAATGCCTGTGCCATATGTCTTTGTGATGGATGTGAGTTCTATCAGATACCTGCCTTTACTCTCATCTCTGTTCATTTTTGGTCAATTATTATGTCTGTCAAAAGTTGCATCCCCGGTGTTATATCGCCGGCTACAACCTGAGACATATTACCATCTGTTTTTCCCACTGTTATGCTGACAGGCTTTGGATGGCCATTACGCAGTATCCAGACGGTACGTTGTTGTCCCTGTGCAGCAGGCCTTTTTTGCTTTTTATTGCCCTTTGGATGGTGCGGAAGAATTGCATTAAGCAGACCCTGTTCTTTTTCAGAAGATTCCTTTTTGGGTGGTACAAACCGGAGAGCAGCATTTGGTACAAGGAGTGCATCCTTTACATGGTTTACTACAATGTCAGCGGTGGCTGTCATTCCCGGGCGTAATGACATATCGGAATTGTCAACATCTAACAGGGTTTCATATGTTACCACGCCCTCAATTGTTTTTGGTGAAAAACGAACCTCTGTTACCTTTGCAGGAAAGTTGCGGTCAGGATAGGCATCAACGGTAAAGGTGGCCTGTTGACCTTTTTTGACCTGTCCTACATCTGCCTCATCTACATCTACATGCAGTTCCATTTCCCGGAGGTCTTCAGCAAGCGTAAACAGGACCGGGGTGCGTAGTGAAGCGGCAACTGTCTGTCCCTCCTCTACATGACGTGCCAGGACAATACCATTGATTGGTGAATGAATAATGGCCTTGGAAAGATCTGTCTCTCTGAATGCCAAATCTGCCTTTGCCTCTGACACCCTTGATCTTGCGCTGTCCAATTCTGCTTTTGCAATCTTGAAATTTGCCTCGGCTATGTCTATTTCTGCCTGGGATGGAACCTTTCCTTTACTCAGTTTGTACGCCCGTTGTACCTGGGATAATTTGCTTCTTGTCTGTTTTACCTTGGCCTTTGCCTTAAGGACATCGGCGCGTGCTAATTTAAGAGCAGCCTTTGCCTTAAGCATAAGTGCCGTGAATTTGGATAGGTCCAGGCTGGCAAGGATTTCCCCCTTTTTTACCTGGTCGTTGAAATCTGCATATACCTTTTCAATTGTTCCCGAAACCTCCACTCCAACATCTACCTTGTTGGTTGCCTCAAGATTCCCTGTGGCAGTGACTGTAATTGTAAGATCCCCTTTACGGGCCTGTTGGAATCTATATTTTACCGTTTTCCGGGTCTGTCTGGAGTATAGGTATACTATGAACAGGATACTTGCAAGCAGGACAATTGTCCATATCTTAAGACGTCTTTTTCGTCGTGAAGACAAGTCTGTGGCAAGGATTTGCTCTATATCATCATTTTTTTCATGGTCCGTCATTTGATAGCGCTGTAAAAGGTAAAACCGATGGCGAAGTAAAAATCTTCATATACAAGGCATGGCGTTTGGCCATGCGCGAAGGCATACAAGATGTCACACGTATGACCAAATGCTATAAGAGTAGATGGAGATTTTTTACGACGCCATCAATATTAAAGGCATAATCTCCTTTTTGAAAATAGTTTATGCAGGTTGTAGGAGATGTGTTTTTGTGCAAAATTTGCTATCGTCCAGGATTTATTCATGGATGAACACTATTCTAATAAATATATCTGTGAAAAATCAAACCATAAATTATGCTTTCAGGATATTACGGTTTGATTCGGGCCTTTTGCGGAATAACTGTTCTGATTTTTTGATGCAGAGGCCTCAATAGTAAAGTTGGCGCTTGTGAAGGGTAAACTGTTTCCAAAAACTGTTTATGGCCACATTCAAATCGATGGGTGTCACGCAGGCATAATCTTTATATAATTTGTTGATATTAAAGGCATAATTTCCTTTTTGAAAATAGTTCATGCAGGTTTTAGGTTGAAAGCTACTAATGGTTTATTGTATGTTGTGTGATATTTTTTATTTATCTTCTGTGAAAACACGACAAAATCGTGCTGGAAAACCAGGCTGTATTTTTATGTCTGTGGACGGCCGGGATATTTTGAATCCGGCCATGCCGGTCTAACAGGTTGCGGCTTGGCTGATATTTCAGTATTACCTGGATCCTGCATGTATCAGGTTTGATGGCGTCGTAAAAAGTCCACCTGCGTTGTTGTGAAAATCTGATCTTTTACGACGCCATCAAATTTTCTTAAAAAATAGTTCATGCAGGTTTTAGGTGTTACTGTTTTCCTACCATCTTGCATAAGGGGATAAGATTTATGTATAAGTATCTGTTTGGTCCGGTGCCTTCACGACGGTTGGGCATATCTCTTGGTGTTGATCTTCTTCCTTTTAAAACATGTTCCCTTAATTGTATCTATTGCGAATGTAAGGCGACAACCAATTTAACACTAAAACGGCGTGAATGGGTTCCACTACAGGATGTGCTGTCAGAACTGGAGCATTATCTTGTTCATAACAATCCCCCTGATTATGTGACGCTTGCCGGTTCAGGGGAACCGTTGCTTCACACAGGTGCGGGAAAAATCCTGTCATTTTTGCGGGACGGGTTAAAGGGTGCGAAAAAGGTCAAAAGTGCAGTCCTTACCAACGGGACATTGTTGTTTTTGCCTGAAGTCAGATCAGAACTGGTTTGTGCAGACCTGGTTATTCCCTCCCTTGATGCTGCTACGACGGTCTCTTTTAAAAGGATCAACCGTCCTCATCCTGCCCTTGATATTCATAGGATAATTGAAGGGCTGAAAATTTTCTGTGCAGATTTTGAGGGGACTGTTTGGCTTGAGGTCTTTATTGTTCCCGGAATTAATGATACAGAAAAAGATCTGCTGGCATTAAGAGATGCAATTGTATATATTTCTCCTGATCTGGTCCAGTTAAACACCCTGGACAGACCCGGCGCAGTAGCCAATATCAGGCCTGCAACAAGAGAGCACCTTGAATATATTGTAGATTTTTGGAATCTGCCCAATGTTGAAATTATTGCCAGGGCAAATACGAGAAAGGTAAAAGAGGCCTACCTGCAGGACGTGGAGTCTGCTATTCTTGCAACCATTACCCGTCGTCCCTGTACCCTCGAAGATCTGGTGCAGATACTTGGACTGCATCCCAATGAAATAAACAAATATCTCGATGTGCTGGAATCAGAAAAGAAAATACGTGTTGTTCAGCAGCAGAGAGGCTTTTTTTATGAGGCCAGAGAATAAGGACAGAAAAACCATTATGGACTGGAAAAACAGAGTTTACTGCGGTGACCTGACGCCGTCTTACAGGGGGAAAGAAATACTGTTAATGGGTTGGGTGGACGCTATTCGTGATCATGGAAATGTTATATTCATACATCTGCGTGATATCCGGGGGATTGTCCAGGTGGTATTTGATCCTGGAATAACCCCTGAAGATTGTTGCAAAAGGGCATCTACCCTCAGGGAGGAGTATGTTATAAAGGTCAGAGGAACAGTGGCAATCAGGGAGAAGGGGACTGAAAATCCAAACCTTGAGACCGGTACGGTGGAAGTTGTTGCGCAATATATGGAGATATTGTCAATGTCAGCACCCCTGCCTTTTCAGATATCTGAAAAGGCCATGGTGTATGGTGATGAGCTGTTATCCACTCCCGAACACGTAGAAGAAGAGCTTCGTCTCAAATACCGATACCTGGATCTTAGACGTCCATCCATGCAGAAGATTCTTGTACAGAGGCATGAGATAATAAGGGCCATAAGGGAGTATCTGTACGGATTTCATTTTACCGAGATTGAGACTCCTTTTTTAACAAGAAGCACGCCGGAGGGGGCACGGGATTACCTTGTTCCCAGTAGGATCCATCAGGGATGTTTTTATGCCCTTCCTCAGTCTCCCCAGCTTTTTAAGCAGATCTTAATGATGAGCGGTATGGATCGCTATTTTCAGATAGTCCGATGTTTTCGGGATGAAGATTTGAGACCTAACCGTCAGCCCGAGTTTACGCAGTTGGATCTGGAGGCCTCTTTTATTGATGAAGAATTTATATATGAACTGTTGGAGGGGCTGATCTCGAAGATATTTGCCATGGCACAGATTGAGCTGCCTGTACCATTTCCCAGAATGACATATGCAGAGGCCATGGACAGATATGGTTCTGATCGTCCTGATCTCAGGTTTGGCATGTCTTTTGTGGATGTGTCAGATATCCTTAAGGATACCAACTATTCCATTTTCAAACGTATCCTTGCTGATGGAGGTAGGATAAAGGGCCTTTGTGTTAAGGGGCAGGCCAATGCCCTGAGTAAGAATGTCCTTCAAAATGAATATGCCCTTAAGATAGTGCCGGGATTTGGGGCAAAGGGTATGACATGGATGAAGGTAAAGGAAGGGAAGGTAAGCTCCAATATTGTTCAGTTCTTTACGGAGGCAGAACAGGAGGCCATTATCCGCTCTTTTAATGCAGAAAACGGGGATGTGTTGATGATGATAGCGGATAAATCCGTCCAGTTGGTAAACAGGGTCCTGTGTAGTCTGCGTCTTCATGTGGCCGAGAGGTTGGGACTGATACCCCGGGATAAATATTCCCCTGTCTGGGTTACTGCCTTTCCTCTCTTTGAATTGAAGGATGGAAAGATACGCTCACAACACCACCCCTTTACCATGCCTGACAGGACGGATTTTGATCCTGAAGACATAAAAGATCTGTTACGCCTTAAATCTAGGGCATATGATATTGTAATCAACGGAGAGGAGATCGGCGGGGGAAGTGTCCGTATACATGATATGGATATACAGAAGCGTATCTTCAGGGCCCTTGGCATGAGTCAGCAACAGGCAGATGACAGGTTCGGCTTTTTTCTGAAGGCACTGACATACGGAGCTCCTCCTCATGCGGGGCTTGCCCTCGGTATGGACAGAACCATATCCATGATATTGAACACTCCATCCATAAGGGATGTCATAGCCTTTCCAAAAAACAGACGTGCTGTGTGTCCTCTTACCAATGCACCCGCTTTTGCCGATAAAAAACAGCTTGATGAACTGGGCCTGGTACCTGCTTCTGATGCCAAACACGCCTTGTCAGAACAACATGGAGAAAAAGACACACAAGAGGCAAAAGAAAAGATTTCTAAGGAGGAGGTTCGTCATGTAGCAAAACTTGCCCGTCTTGAACTCAGCGATGACGAAATAGAATCGTATCAAAAGGATTTAAATGCAATTCTTGAATATGTTGAGACCATTAAAGAGCTTGATACCAGCGATATAGAACCTATGACTCATGCCATGGGAAATAAAAATGTGTGGCGAACAGATGAACCCGGGGAGGTCGAAGATTCAGAGATGTTGCTGGTTAATGCGCCCGAAAGGGAAAATAATTATTTCAAGGTTCCAAGAATAGTAAATTCCTGACAGAAAGGATTTATATTCGTTCTTTGACAGGATGTGTTTTTTTATCTCTCGATGGTAACACTATTGTTGCCCTGCCCGGCATTACATTTTCATTGCGTTGATTTATTGTTTTTGTTTCTATCTCCACACAGGGTTCTCCTTCATCCGATATGAATTTTTTAGTGACCTGACTTGAAATACGGACCACATCAGAAAGAAACACAAATCGCCTGTATTCTGCATAGCAATCTTTGAGCCAACCGTCATCTCCCATCCAGTCAGTCAGATGCTGTATGTACCAGCATTGGCGTTGAGTACCAAAATCATAAGGATAAGGAAGCCCCATGGCCTTGGCAGCCTCTGTATTGTAGTGCACGGCGAGCAGTGATTCCATGGCATGGGTTATGGGATCACGAAAGGCCCATGCCGGTTTTCGGCGATATTCATCAAGGGCGACTGCATGGGCAGCTATCTTGGCAGGAGCCAGCCCTGCTACCATAACGGCAATCATATCCATGACACCAAGGGGCCCCTTTGTCAGGGTTGGCAGTTCATCGCCAATATTAACATCCTCAAAGTATCGTATCTTTGCTCCCCTTATATGTAGAGATAAGACCTCTTCTTCTATCTTTTCCACTTCTTCTTTTGTCCAGCGATGAGGAAGTTCTGCTATATTGTGCACCTTATGCATGGCTTCCCGTGCACGTTTCCTTTCCGCTCTCAGTATCTTGCGGATTGATACAGCCACAAGTTCATTGTGTTGATTGAAGTATTTTTCCTCAAAACTGTCTATTACCACCTTTCCTGCAAACTGGCTCTGTTTGGGGCCGACAAAACCGAGATATGTGGCTTCAAACTGCATTTTATCATTCAGTTTCAAGGGCTTGTAAAATTTCATATCAGTTGCAATGTGAAAGCCTGCAAGACCACGCCAGCCGAACTGAACCCCGGCCAGTCCACTGAAAACAAATGATGGAGGCGCTACAATGCCACCATAGCAGGTATTTTTTGCATATTCATGGGATTGCCATAATGGATTAGGGTCCCCTATGCCGTTTATAAACTTTATTATTGCTCGTCTTGTGACTTCTTCATTGAATATTGTATCCTCTGTGCGCAGCTTGAGGCCTGTATAATTTTTCATCTTGTTAATCAGTTCAGGAGTGAGCTTTTGTTCTGCCATTGATACCTTTCTTTTTATTGCCATATCTAAATTGCCTTTAAAATAGATTGATTGTATATAGATTCCAGTCTGTATGACCCCAAAATTGTGGTATGTGTCAGGGTGGGACAACAATGTTGATGGCGTTGTAAAAAGTCTCCATATACTCTGTTATAGCGTTTGACATCATGTGTGCATTTACGCATGATCAAGCACTATGTCTTGTATATAAAGACTCTTATCTATCCCAGCAGTTTTGCCTTTTACAGGCTCGTCATCTTTCATAAAATGAAAAGGAGACGGAATCAATTCCGTCTCCTTTTTATATCATAGAATCTTAAATTATTTTACATCTGGTCTTTCTTTTTTTCTATCTCTCTTTCCTTAAGGACCTTTCTTCTGATCTTTCCATCAGGTGTTTTTGGCAGTTCATCTATAAATTCTATTTCTCTTGGATATTCATGTTTGCTAAGTTTAGTCCTGACAAACTGGCTGATATCTTCTTCCAGTTCTTTCCCAGGTGTAAAGCCCTCCTTTACCTTTATGAATGCCTTAACGATAGTTCCTCTTGCCTTGTCCGGGCTACCTACCACGGCGCATTCTTCAACGGCCTCGTGCTTCATAAGGGCCTCTTCCACCTCTATTGGACCAATTGTGTACCCTGAAGAGATAATAACATCATCAGCCCGTGAGACATACCAGAAGTAACCATCTTCGTCCTTATATACCATGTCACCGACTCTTACCCATTCATCTCCTCTCTTTGTAGCCATCTGGCCAACCGTATTGGGTGGTAATTCATTGCCTTCTTCGTCAATTACACTGACTATAGAGCCGAGAGAAGGTCTGCCAAGGCTTCCAGGTTTGACTTTCCAGTTATCAAATCCTGCAAAATCAGAGGTTAACGGACCTACCTCGGTAGTACCATAAAGGCCGTAGGGATATACGCCCCATTTTTCCTTCATCAGTTCAGCTACCTCTTTTGACATGGGTTCGCCAGTATAGGTAGCGCGTTTTAGTTTGACCTTGTATTTATCGACATTAGGTGATTCAAGCATAATGCGATAATGGGAAGATATGGCAGACATGTTGGTGATCTCAAAATTCTGAAGGGCTTCAAGGCACATATCAGGATCAAACTTGCCGGAATAGGTACCTACTGCCTTTCCAAAGATCAAGGGAGCAATAGTTCCGTACCATATTCCATGACCCCAGGCCGGTGAAGAGGGGCAAAAATATTCATCTTCGTCTCTTACTCCAAGTGCAAATCTTATAAATGGGGCTGCTACAGTAATTGCGCCGTGACGGTAGTTAACTGTCTTCGGGGCGCCTGTGGTACCGCTTGAAAACTGGATCATCGCCATATCGTTTGCGGAGGTAAAGGTCTCGAATTCTTTTGATTCTCCTGATATCTCATCCAGTAGATCTTCGGCGAATATGACCTTTATATTCTGTTTCTTCTTTATGTCTTCATCAATGAGATGTGTCATATTCTTTGAGGTAAGAATGGCCTTTGCATTACCTTTTTCCAGCCTGTATCCCGTGGCATCAGGTCCGAAGAGAGGTGAGCAGGGGATTACAATTGCCCCGCGTTTAAATATGCCAAACATACCTACATAAAATTCAAATCGCGGGTGCAGTAGGAGGGCTACACGATCGCCGACCTCAATGCCATTGTTCTTAAGATAGTTGGCAAACTGTGATGTTGCATCAGAAAATTGCTGAAAGGTATAACGCTCTTCCTTTCCGTCAGCGAATTTTATTCTTATGGCCTCATCTTCTTTTGGGTGTCTGTCAACACACTCATGGGCAATATTAAACTTTTCCTTGTTTCCATCAAAGACTTCCCATCTTTCGCTCCACTTAAAGTTTTTTTGGGCATCTTCATAGCTTTTGTACTTGTCTAAAACTGTTTTCATAGTCCTTTTTCTCCTTAAAAGTTTTTATTTCCCGTGAACATACACAAAACCGTGCTGAAAAACCAGGCAGTATTTTTCCGTGGACGGCCAGGATATTTTGAATCCGGCCATGCCGGTTTTGGTAACACTTGCTTAACTTAGAGTTATACTGGGTTACAGATATGTATCCAGAGGCCATGTCCCCATATCCCTTGAGGGGAGTATAACCGTGGCATATCCTGGCATTGTCTGTTGCCCTCGCTGGTTTATGGCATATGTCTCTATATCTACGCAAGGCTCTTTTTCATCGTTGATATATTTTTTGACCACCTTACCGCCAACCTTTATTACATCTGACAGATAGACAAAGCCACGGTATTCTGCCCTGGCCATTTTAAGCCAGCCCGTATCTCCCATCCAGTTTGTCAGGAGATGTCCTTGCCAGCAGTGTCTCTGGATTCCTACGTCATAGGGCCATGCAATGCCTGTTTGTGATTTGGCAGCATATTTGTTGTAATGTACTGCGTAGACAGGCTCAATGGCATATGTTTCAGGATCTCTGAAGTACCAGGCAGGATGTTTATGCTTGTCTTTAACGACCAATTCATGGCCAAAGGGGCGTACCGGTGTAGCCCCTCCGAGAAAAAAGGCCACCATGTCAGAGATACCTATGGGGCCTTTGATTACCGGTTTGAGTTCATCTCCCTCGTTTACATCCTCCCAGAAACGCGGTTTGTCGCCACGCAGTTCCTCAGATAGTATCTCCTTCTCGATTTCTGCTAGTTCTTCATCCGTCCATGGATGAGGGAGTTCAAGCTTGGGAGACTTTTTCTCCTTGGGAGCGGTTTTCTTTTCAGTACTCTTTCTCATTGCTGCCCTTTCAACCCTTATATTCATTTGATTAAAAAGACATATAAGATTCCCGTCCTGATCTTCATAACGCTGTTCAAAATGTTCAAAGACCATTTTGCCGGCCTTGCCTTCCTTGATTTCAAAGTCTTTAAACTGTGAAGTAGGTTCAATGTGCATGCCTGGGCGGATGGGTTTATAAAAATGCATTTCATTCTGGGCGTTAAATCCTCCAAGGCCCCTGAAACCAAATTGAGGGGCAGCCGGAAGAATGGAATACACATAGAGCGGAGGTGCAGTCAGACCCTTATAAACGCTTTCCTTTGCGTATTTCTCGTCCCTATAAAGAGGGTTCCAGTCGCCGACCCCGTTTGCAAAGCTGCGTATGGACATCGGTGTAACGTCTATGTTGTTCAGATAATTATCCGTGCGGAGCATCAACCCTTTCTTACCTTCCATCTCCTTGATAAGTTCCGGGGTCAAACGCCCTTCTGCAAGTTTTCCCTTTTCAATATCCGCCATGTTGTTATGCCTCCTGATATTTCTGTATTATGCTGTATTATAACCGAAGTTGTAAAAAGTACAAATTCTCCTTATTTACCATGAAAACACACAAAACCGTGTTGAAAAACCAGTCTGTATTTTCATATCCGTGGGTGGCCAGGATATTTTGGATCCGGCCATGCCGGTTTAGTAGTCCTTACTTAGTGCCCATCCATAAATAAGATTCGGGCACGGATTTTTTGATCCAGAAATGAGAATCTTTGTGCAAGGCCATGTGAAAACCGCCGCTTGTAGATAAAAAATAGATGCCCCTTATTTTTTACCAATATCCTCACCGTAAATCTTTCTGAGTTCGTCAAGGTAGTTTGGATCAATATGTCCAGCGCCCTTACCTACCTGCTTTTCTATAAGATCAAGGCGGGCAGGCCTTCCCGGAGGAAACCTTGGGGTTGTTCCTGCAACCTTTTCTTCTTCAAGCGCATTCAATTCATCCTTGCTCATACCAAGAAGCTCACAAAATACATACTCATTGTCTTCTGCAAATCGTGGTGCTCTCTTGGGAACAAAACTGTCAACCCCGCTTAATTTGGCAGGCATCTGTTTTACAATAGGTCTTTTGCCACCTTCAGGGCCATGATCAATTATATCAAAAAAACCTCTCTCGGCAAGATGGGAATCAAGATGCAGTTCCTTCATGGACAATACCGCTCCTGCGGGAACTCCTGCCTTTTGCAGAAGCTCCATAACCTCATGATTGTTTTTGGTTTTTGTCCAGTCCTCTATGATCTGATCCAGTTCGCTTTTGTTCTGCAGCCTCGATGTCTTGTCTGCAAACCTTGAATCATCTTTCAGGTTCTGTTGACCCATAACGTCACACAGGGCAGTGAACTGCTCATCATTTTCTACCGCTACGGTTACCCATGTATCTTCATCCTTGCACTGATAACATTGATGAGGTGCCATATAAGGATCATCGTTTCCGCATCTTTCCTGTTCCCTTCCGTTCAGGGTGGAATCCATGATCACATCTCCGATGTGGGTGGATATGGCCTCCCTTCCGGAAATGTCAATGTATTGCCCTTTACCGGTCTTGTTTCTGTTATAAAGGGCCGTCATTACGGCCATTGTTCCTGTTACCCCCAGCATCCAGTCCCCATATGCAAAGTTTGAGAGCAGTGGTGGCTGATCCGGATGACCACTGATAGCAGTCATGCCTGACATACCTTCCATCCCTGTCATGTACATGTAAAAATCTCTCAGTGGACCATAATGGCCAAGCCCGCTCATGGAGGCCATAATGATTTTGGGGTTGATCTCTTTGAGAACATCGTATCCAAGTCCCAGTTTATCCATGACTCTTGGAGAAAAATTCTCCATCACAATGTCGCTTATCTTTACAAGTTTTTTGAATATTTCCTTTCCCTTGTCCGTTCCAAGATCCAGGCTTATACCACGTTTGCCTGCATTAATAGTATGAAAATAACCCCCACAGTTCCATGCCGTTTCAGTAGGTTGATTGTCCGGGTATACATTGGCTCTTGTAAACATGTCCGGACGTGTTGGAGATTCTATTTTTATGACCTCTGCACCGAGATCGGCGAACATTCTTGCCCCCATGGGACCGGCATATACCATGGTCAAATCAAGAACCCTTATGCCTTCCAATAACTTGTATGCCATATTTTTTCTCCTGTTGGATGTTCTTTCTATTTTTTTGTATTATAGAGTCCCGTTGTCAGGTTAAATATGATGACGTCGTAAAAAGTCTCCATATACTGTGAGTGTTTGGCCCTAGGTTAGACATCCTGTACGCCTTCACGCATGACCAAACACTATGTCTTATATATGAAGATTTTTACTTAGCCATCAATCCGACTTTTTACAGGTTCATTAAATATAATTAGGTATACGGATTTGCAGTAAGGTCATTTAGATGATGCCTTCATCAGCAAGGGCCGTTAAATCGCTTTTTGTATACCCAATGTCCGTCAGTATCTCTTCTGTATGTTCGCCCATAAGGGGTGCCCTGCCGGCTTTCCATGGAGTTTCACTCAACTTTGCCGGTGCCCCCGGATAAGTCACCTCGCCCATTTCGGGATGCTCTGTTTTGACAAAGAACTCCCTTGCCTTTAGTTGAGGATCATCGAGGAGTTCTTTTGGGCTCAGTATTGGTGCAAATGCAAGTTTAAGTTTTTGGGCCTTTTCAGTGATTTCCCATTTTTTATGCTCTTTTAACCATGGCAACACCAACTCTTCAAATTTTTCAGGTGCCTTAACCCTTGCTCCTGCCTTTACAAGTAATGGATTTTCTCTTTCTTCCGGTTTTTCAATCAGATCTGCTATAACCTTTGTGCCGCCCAAGCCAGGTGTTAGGTTTACAAAACCATCCTTGCAGGGATAGTTTTCCTGTGTGGGAAATCCATGAATTGCCCACGGCAGTGTTCTTCTGCTAAGACCTATATAGGAATAGTCTGCACTCACTCCCGTAAGAGTACTTGCAAGGGCCTCCATTACAGAAAGATCTATCCATGTACCCTTTACAGGGCTTATAACAGCGGCCATTGTTACGATATAGCCGATCAGACCTGCCGTATATTCTGCCTGTTTTCCACCAAGAATTGTGGGACGGGTGTCAGGCCACCGTGTCTGGCGCATCATGTACATTGCCCCTGCAAGACCGAATGCTGTAAAATTTGTTGCCTTGAAATCCCTGTAGGGTCCATTCTGGCCAAACCATGTTATTGATGTCATGACCAGGTTAGGATTTATTTCCTGTAGTGTGTTGTAGGACAGACCCATATCCGCCATCTTTCCGGGTTCGAAACTTTCGATGACAACATCTGTATCTTTTACAAGTTTTTTGAATATGTCCTGCCCCTTATTTGAGGTAAGGTCAATAGTGACACTTTTTTTGTTGGTATTTAAATAAAAGAAGGTGCCACTTTTTTCAGCAGATGGGTCATCGTCTTTAAAAGGTCCGACCTTTCTCAGACCATCATTGTTGTTTGGTGCTTCAACCTTAATTACGTCAGCACCAAAATCGGCCATAAGTTTTGCACAGTAAGAGCCTGAGATGCCTTCGGCAAGGTCAATGACCTTTATACCTGACAATGCTTGTTCAGACATTTAATCCCCCTAATTTGTTGGTTTTAAAAACATAAAGGTTTATATTTTTATGGTGTCGTGTTTTTTTGTTGCTATTGCTTATATCTTATATATTGATAAGCTCATAAAAAGTCGAGTCGATGAAGATTTTTTACAACGCCATCAAATTTGACACATGGCTAAAGGTAAGTTAAAATTACAATTAAATTTGAATCACAGGTTTTTCCCTGATTTGTCTGTTCCTTTATGCGTAATCCCTTGATTTTATTGATCTTGTAAAAATGTCTCATTTTTTGGATTGGAAACTCGCTAGTACCCAAAATTGGTTCGTGGATGGGCACTACCTATGGAAACTTGCAGCACCCTTGTTCAGGGATAGACAATAGACAGAAAAATTAAAAAAACTGAAAAAAGTTGTCTGTTATAGGCAAAACTCAATTGTTTTTTTATAGAAAAAAATAAAGGGGTTGTCAACCCATCAAACTCCATGTAATCTTTGCTGTAAAGTTGCTTTTTTTTTCGTTTTGTATATTTGATGAACCCGTAAAAAGTCCGCTGCAAAAATTTCAGACGCAATATATTGTAACGTCCGGCAGGGTTACCCCTATATACTGAGTTGAATTTCTAATGTTCGACTTTTTACGACGCCATCAAGTATAGTTCCAGGGTATCAGCTCAATAATTAGGGGAATAACAGCGAACCTGCCCCTGTTTGTTGAGCTGTTACTTTCCAAGTATATTTCGGAGAACAAATATAATGCCTATATATGAATTCAGATGTGCCACATGTGGTGAGATTTTTGAAAGGCTGTTTGTCAGTTCAACGGACGAGATGGAGATGGTCTGTCCAAAGTGCAAGTCAGAAAACATTGAAAGGGTTGTAAGCTCAACTAATTATGTGATGGGGGTGGGCAAGGAAGGAAAACAGCCCAAGCTTACAACAAGAACATGTGGGGGGACAAATCAGTGTATGACGTTGGACCTGCCAGGGCCGGCAGGACGGTAATAAGATGGTTGGCTGACTGGTTTTTATTCGCAAATGACTGCGGGATCTTTGCGTAATGTGCGATTTTGTTCAGGAAAACTGAGATCTTAAGCAAATGCAATCTAAGGACAGACACTCTATACGATCTTCATGTGAGAAGCGACCTTCTTCAGTTCCAGAACTGAGTGACGAGCAAAAGGCTCATATTACGGGAGTGTTTTACGAAAGGATTGAAGATCAACTGAAAAGGATGCAGGCGCGTACAGGAACCCTTAACTGTGATTTTGCAGGGCCTGAGTACAGGGATTGGATTCTTTATTTCCGATCTAACCGGTTTGGCTTTGAGATTGTGGACTTTGAGTATGACACCAATACCAGGAGCTTTGGGAACTGGTCGTAAGGTCCTGTTTTTTTTCTTAGTCTGTTTGTACCGAATATGATCTTTGCAGAAGGTTTAGTGGCTTTACCATGAAAACACACAAAACCATGTTGAAAAACCAGTCTGTATTTTCCCGTGGGTGGCCAGGATGTTTTGGATCCGGCCATGCCGGTTTAGAGTATGTAAAAAAGTATTTTGATGGATAACCCCCCTCTATCGGATTTGGAGGTATTACAATTGACAACACCTGAAAACAAGGTCTTGATGCCTGATATGACAGAAACTCCAATATGTCCCTTTTGCAATGCACCGATAGACAGACCGACGAATCTGACTACCAGGATGCCTGATGAAATGCCAGTAGGTTTATGTTCATGCGGGGCTGTGTATGCCTTTGATGAAACCGGTCACAATCTGGGAGCCGCCATGTCAGAAGCGTTGGTTGTCAGCTGCAATATGGATTGGGATCTGGCATGGGATCTGGTGCCTGAAGAGGACTATGAAGAGGCCATAGTTGAACATTATGATGGTATAACACATCGTATCTGCCCCCGTGGTTTATTTGATGACAGGCGGATACGGGGAGCCCTGTATTTCATAAAGCTGCATGAGGATATTGAAGAGGCAACGCTTCCTGATGTTAAGAAACGTTTGGAAAAGGCGAAAAAATCTGTGCCGGCAAAAAGGCCGTATGCCAGCAGGAAAAAGATTCTCTCCAAAAGAGAGGTTGAAACTCTTGTGAGTGAGTATAATACAGGCCCTATCCTTGATGCAGCAGGTAAAGACAGGTCTCTTATAAGAAATATTCAGAGGCTGCTCTATTCCGGCGATGTTCTTCTGCGTAAACGGGCGGCTGATATACTGGGGCAGGTATGTGCTGTTGTGGCGGAGGATAACCCTTCAATGATATCAAGGTTGCTCCAGGGGTTGCTTTATTCCATAACGGATACGGCTGCCTTCCCTTGGGGGGCCTTTGAGGCAATTGGTGAAATTATTGCAAAGAAACCGGATGTCTTTGGCCCCTACCTTCCTAAGCTTTATCCATTTTTATCCGATGAGACCAGACGTGTTCAGGCAATGGAGGCCATAGCAAGGGTGGCCATGTCGAAACCTGAGCTGCTTCGCAGGCATACCTTCTATTTTATGCCACTGTTTGATGATCCTGATCCTGAGATGCGCGCCTATACGGCATGGCTTATGGGTAGTTTGCATGCAACAGAGATGAAAAAGGACCTGGAAAAACTTCTTGATGATGACCATGAGGTAAGAATTTATAAGGATGGTAATATGGAATTGAAGACGGTTGGAGTCATAGCCTCAGAGGCAATAGAGGCATTATAGGCTTCATCAATTTTAATTCTCAAAATATTCAACATATTCCTGCGGTTAAAATTTTTGCCTTCCTTGAACTTGAACAAAATTGAACATTTTGCAAAGGTCTCGTGATAATATTGAATTTTCAGGATGATATCCCCGGTACCATGTGGCCGGGGATTTTATTCTATTTACTGTTTACCGTGAAGGCACTCAAAGCCGTGTTGAAAGAGCAGACTGTATTTTCCGTGGGTAGCCAGAAGATTTTTACTTATCGATTTTACTTTTTACAGCACTATCATAGTTGATGGAGAAATAGCTGTTTGTGGAGAAACCCAATTTTTTGATGGAGGAATTACTATGAAACAGAAGGTGAAGCTGGAAACCACTATGGGTGACATAATCCTGGAACTTGATCCTGAGTTGGCCCCCAAAACCGTGGAGAACTTTGTTCAGTATGTTAAGGACGGATTTTATGACGGCACTATATTTCACAGGGTGATTAAGGACTTTATGATTCAGGGTGGGGGACTGTCGACATCTATGTCCCAAAAATCTACTCGTCCGCCGATACCCAATGAGGCAGATAATGGTTTCAAGAATGAGCGTGGTACAATTGCCATGGCACGCACCCCTGATCCGGATTCTGCCACTGCACAGTTTTTTATTAACACGGTTGACAACTCGTTTCTTGATTTTTCTGCTAAGACAATGGAGGAATGGGGTTATTGTGTTTTTGGCAAGGTTATAGACGGCATGGATACGGTAGATGCAATTGAAGGGGTCAAGACAACAATGAAGAAAGGTATGCAGGATGTTCCTGAAACCCAGGTGGTTATAACAAAGGCCATTGTGTTGGAAGAGTGAGCGCTGCCAGTTTGAGGCCTTTTACAGATGTTGAATCATGGGGGTATAGTTGTGGGAAGCGCCGTCAGTAATGATATAATCCAGATGGTAATGCATGCCGGTTTTGTGGTCAGGTTTGTTCTTTTGATCCTTGTTTTGTTCTCTGTTATTTCATGGGCAATTATCTTTTTGAAATTCAGGCAGTTCAGCAAGGCCAAAAAAGAGACCAGTGAGTTTATGGATCTGTTTTGGGAACGTAAGAGTATGCAGGATATTTATGAGGCGGCAGATAATATGGAATACAGCCCTGTGGCCTGTGTTTTTAGATCGGGCTATACAGAATTCAAAAGAATCCAGAAACTGACAGATTTGGCTGATGCGGAAGGTTTGTCTGAAAAACAGGATTCTGTCATGTCTAAACAGCCTGTTATGGCCAACCTTGAAAGATCGTTAAAAAAGGCCATTATTGACCAGACAGACAGATTGGAAAGGGGGACAGGGTTTTTGGCTACAACGGGCAATACTGCTCCTTTTATTGGTTTGTTCGGTACAGTATGGGGCATTATGGAATCGTTCAGAACTATAGGCCTTAAGGGTTCTGCCAGCCTTGCAGTTGTTGCCCCCGGTATATCAGAGGCCCTTATTGCCACTGCGGCCGGCCTTGCCACAGCTATACCCGCGGTTGTAGCCTATAATTATTTTACAGGTGGAATCGCGGGTATCAGGACGGAAATGGATATCTTTGCATCGGATATGTTGAGCGCGGTGGAGAGAGAGCTATTCAGACCTTCCAAATAGATTCAAAAACCTGCCTCTGTTGATACCGGGGCGGTCTTGTGGTGTTTGTGATATGTATCAGCAGAATAACAAAAAGTTGATGTCAGAGATAAATGTTACACCTCTTGTTGATGTAATGCTGGTTTTGCTTATCATCTTTATGGTTACATCTCCAATGATGACCGAGGGTGTCAAGGTCAATCTTCCCAAAACAACTACGAAATATTTAAAAACAAGGGAAGATCCCCTTGTTCTGACGGTCAACAGAAAAAAAGAGATATTTATAGAAAAACACCGTATAAGGATTAATGGCTTAGAGACGAAGATAAAGAAGATATTTGAGAACCGCAAAGATAAGGAACTTCTGCTGCGGGCGGATAAGGACGTGCCATATGGTTTTGTTATCAAGGTTATTGCCCGGGTTAAAAGGGCAGGAATTGACAAATTAGGTATGATCACAGAACCTGCGGATTGATTTTTATGTATCTTCCATCATACAGCCATGATTTTAACAGACATCAGGATATATCTGATTTGCTGCTTATGGTCATGGCATCTATCGTCTTTCATGTAATCATATTTTCCCTGCTGTTATTGGCTCCTGAACCTGTATCCAGAGTGAGGGTTAGCGATACGGTTTATCGGGTAAGTCTGGTCAGTGTACCGGTTCATCACAGAACAGGCAGAACAGCGCGACACAGCAGGGCCTATAAAAAGGCCATAAAACGATATCGCCTTGCCATAAAGAGGCCACCGGTTCACAGGCGGGCGGTTGGCAGAAAAAAATCAAGACCGGTTGTTATTGCCAAAAAGGTACTGAAACTGAAGAAACCGGTACATAAGAAACCAAAGATATCTTCCAGCAGACTGATAGACAAGGCCATAAGGCAGTTAAAAAAAAAGGTGCATGCTGAAACAAAAGATCATGTCGAGGAGGCAATATCAAGGCTTGCCCATAGGGTCACCAAACAAGAAAGGCAGAAAGGTGGTCTTAATGATGGTCAGTATGCAGAAAACAGTGTCAGTATCAACATCTACCGTATGGAGGTGGAAACAAGGATAAAAGGGAACTGGGTCTATCCGGTTGGCCTGATAAATTCGAGAAATAAACAAGGACTGGAAGCGGTATGTGTGCTTAAGGTTAAAAAGGATGGATCTATCGTAAGCTTTTCATTTAAAAAACGTTCTCGTAGCATCATGTTTGATGAATCTGTCAAGAAGGCCATTGAAAAATCAAATCCTCTTCCTCCCTTTCCGGAGGGCTATCACAAAACCTATGATGAAATCGAAATTACGTTCAATCCCAAGGACATGGATATATAACCTTTTTGATTTTCTCTTTCATGTCCTGTTGCCTTGTCCTTTGAACAGGTTGTTGCTGCCGGGTTGTCTGCTTTTTCTGTCTGTCTTTATTTTATACTCTTCAACGGCCTTTGCCGTGATCTATATAGATATAGATTCCCCCTCTGTTCGTAAGTTTAAAATAGCTGTTCCTGATTTTACGGATCGCAGTTATGATGCCAGGCATCATGATTTAACATACAGACTGTCCGGTGTAATTAAAAATGATCTTTATCTGAGTGGCTTTTTCCAGCCCATGGATAAGGGTGCCTTTTTGCAGGGTGGGAAGGCAGCCGATTCAATGGGCAGTATAAATTTTAAAGATTGGTCTGTAATTGGAGCAGATCTTCTCTTAAAAGGGGCCTATCAGTGCGTTGGGAATTCTCTTACAGTTGACATGCGTCTATACGATGTTTTCTGGGCACGCCAGATTGTGGCTAAAAGGGGTCTTGGTACAATCACTTCCTATCGTTATTTAATGCACAGGCTTGGAAATGAGATTATAAAAAAACTGACGGGGCATCCTGGCATGTTTGATACCAAGATAGCATTTGTCAGTAATGGGACGGGCCATAAAGAGATATATATATCGGATTATGATGGTTACAATGTCAGAAGGCTTACCTATGACAAAGGCATTGACCTGTTTCCCCGATTGTCTCCAAACGGGAAGAGGATAATGTATAATTCCTACAAAGATGGCGGTCCCATGCTTTATATCAGGGATCTTGTATCCAATGTATCACGAAGGATCTCTTCCCGGCCTGGTCTTAATATAGGCGCTGCCTGGATGCCGGACGGGAAAAAGGCTGCATTAACCATGAGTAATAATGGTAATGTGGATATCTTTTTGATAGATCTGAACGGAAGGATATTGAGACGATTGACTAACTACTGGGGAATAGATGTTTCTCCGTCTTTTTCGCCTGATGGAAAAAAAATGGCCTTTGTATCGAATCGTTCAGGCTCTCCCCAGATATATGTTCTTGATCTGACAAAAAACACAACCAAAAGGGTTACTTTTAACGGGCATTATAATACGGCTCCGGCATGGTCTTCCCGCAATCAAATAGCCTTTATGTCTTTTAATAATGGTATGTTTGATATCTGTTCCATAGATGAAGATGGTGGTCATTTCAAAAAACTGACCTGTGATCAGGGAAAGAATGAGGATCCATGCTGGTCTCCTGATGGAAGGTATATAATGTTCAGTTCAAACAGGACAGGTCATTACCATATATATATCATGACTGCAAACGGCCGGAACCAGATGCAGATTACCACCATGAAAGGGGATCAGACGTCACCTTCTTGGGCGCCCTGATGATTATTAATGTTCGTCTGCACATCGATCTTGATGGCGTCGTAAAAAGTCTCCATAGAAGAGAAACAGATCAACATGATCTTGTGCCGTTCCCCCTTACATTAATAGGTCCTTTGTGTCTTGTCTGCGTTTGTATCGCTGTTGTAATTGTGGTATAAAACCTAAAACCTGCATAAACTATTTTCAAAAAGGAATTTATGGTTTTAATATCAAC
>JAGGTJ010000055.1 GCA_021163815.1 Deltaproteobacteria bacterium
CGTAAAAAGTCTCCATATACTGTGAGCGTTTGGTCATACGTTGGACATCCGGCCCATGCCGGTTTGTCTTTCCTAAACCTGAGCACAACAGAACATTTTGAAAAGCTCAATCCAGGGTAATCTTTGAACCCACACTGTTCAGGATAAAAGAAGATGGAAACTCCTTAAAAAAACGTATTGTAGCAGCCCATCCCGTACAGTGCATAGGAACCAGGACCTTTGGTGAAAACCTTTTCATTTCATGGATGGTATCCTCAATAGTTGGTTCGAAAAATGCGCCTGAGAGGTGAAATCCTCCTATTACGGCATGAACATCCCTTATTCCGGTAACCTTTTGTGCATGCCTGACCGTATTTATTATTCCTGAATGACTGCATCCTGAGATAACCACCAGACCTTTATCCCCAAGATTTATTATCAGGGACTGATCGTCTTGTATTTCATCCTTTTCTGTTTTTCCATTACGTTGCAGAAAAACATTCGGCATGCCCTTTTCAAAATCCGTGGTACGTTCCACATACCCGGTAACCATTATGGTCCCATCTGCCAGCATGGTAGGCTGTCTGCTTTCAACTATCCGGACCTTTGTTTTTTTCAACTCATCTTTTTTTATGGTCTGTGGAAACAGTATCTGCTTGCCATCAATCTCGATATATCGTGGATACATGAAGACATCGGGATGAACCACAAGGGGAATGGGCTGATTAATTCTATTTATCATATCCATAAGCCCCCCTGTATGATCCATATGGGCATGGCTGATTACAATGGCCTCGATTTCCCCAATGTCAATGTTTAACAGATTTAGATTGTTAAAAAGTGCAGTGCGGCTGTATCCGGTATCAAAGAGAACGGTATGTCTTTTGCCGTGGCTGTAGGTCCGTATAAGGAGAGAAAGACCGTGTTCTGCAAGCAGTGTGGTGGATGGCACGATACCGTCTCTTGAAAGAGGAGGTCTGGTAACAACCCCACTGTCAGGTAACAGAAGGTCAACATAGTTATCTACCAAGGTTATTATCTCCAAAGATTCGGACTTCTCTACAATCATATGAACACCTTCCTTTTTTATTCCTCATGGATTTGATGGCGTCGTAAAAAGTCTCCACATACTGTGAGCGTTTGGCCATACGTTCGACATCTTGTATGTCTTCCCGTATGACCAAACACTATGCCTTATATATGAAGATCTTTACTTAGCCATCGGTTCTGCTTTTTACAGGGCCATCATGGACTTAATGTCCTGATTACTGATTTTTGGCCTGACGTTTTTCTTGCTGTATCCTCTTGAGTTCATTCCACAACTTTTCAACCTGTTCCCTTGTTTTTTCTATGGGACCGTCATTATAAACAACAAAATCCGCATAACCTATCTTTTCATCAATAGGTAATTGGGCCTTTAATATGTTTGCGGCCTCTTCAGGGCTTATACCATCTCTTTTTGACAGACGCTCAATCTGTTTTTCAGGGGATGTATAGATAACAAGTATCTTATGAAACATGTACTGCATATTTAACTCAATCAAAAGAGGAATGGCCACCTGAATAATAGCATTGGGATCTTTTTCTGCTATTTCGTTTACCTGTTTTACAAACTCCTCATGTATCCGGGGATGTGTAAAACTTTCAAGCTTTTTCCTCTTTTCAATGTCATGAAAAATAATATCTGAAAGGGCCTTTCGGTTAATGGTCCCATCTTCATTCAACACCTGTTTTCCGAAGTATTCAGAGATATCTTTCAAGGCCGGCTGGCCGGGCTCAACAACCTTTCTCGCTATAAGATCAAAGTCTACTATGGGCGCGCCAAGTTCAAGGAGCATATTGGAAACGGTTGTCTTTCCACTGGCAATCCCTCCTGTGACCCCAAGCAAAAGACGATTGTCTTTTCCCCGTATTGCATTTATTTTGTCTGCCCCCCTGTAAGACATGGGAAATTTGTCACTGAGATCTTTTTCTGCACCGGCATAACTTATGGGATATCGAACTCCCCTTCTGTACAGTGCCTCCAGTCCCCTTAAGGCCTTTTCCATCATACCTGCAGGTATCCCCATAACCAGATCTTCATCCTGAGCATGTCCATAACGTCGTTCCCCATAACACGGAATGGTAAGGGAAGGCTTGCCGGAGAGATAACACCTTGCTATTGCATCAGAACAGGATGTCTCCCCTACGCAGTAAAACTGCATAACCTCATAATCTTCAAACTGGAGGGCATTGATCAAAAGCATCATCTGTGCCGGATTGGCATAAATAAGAACTATATCAGGCTCAAAAGGGTTATATACAAGGGGTGCCATTGCCAGGGCCTCATATTTTCCCACAGGCAATCGGGAAATGGACCGCTCGTATCTTTTTGCCTCCTCCTTTGTTCTCACCCACACAATACTTCTGAAAGTGCCGTCCATATTAATTTCCGGAACCTCTGCAAGCCCTATGATTGAGGGGCATGTGAAATTTATAAAATCATCCGCAGTAACTCCGACTGTCCAGTCAAATGTCCTTACAAGGGTGATCATCTGGCACAGGGTAACCTTGAAATCAGGCCGTCTCATAAACGGGATTTTATCAAGTTCCTTTTTATCTGTTAGTAACTTAAATGCCACGGGAAAAGATTTAAGCCTCATCAGTTGTTCCATCCTTCTTATTATCTTTCCCCAGTCATGCGATGTTACATTTTTGCTATCTTCAGTTTTCATAACTACACTCCTTTTTGATAATTACCTAAGACCTGCATGTTTTCTGAATACCGTAGGGAGACATCTCCCCTCTTTTATTGCATCAACAAGATCTTTTTCATCCTTTATCTTATCAATAAATCCAGTGGCATATACACCTACCCTTGAAACCTCATGGGCGTCACTTCCACCGGTCTTTGGCAAGCCCAACCTTTCTGCCACCTTCTCTGTAAACCTGTTCTCGTTTTCTGTCACACTGCCGTTTAATGTTTCTATTGCATCCACATACTTGAACATGGGCCGTTTAATGGCCCTTTCAAGGGTCAGGCCAATCTGCTGGATTCCAACGGTCAGAAATCCCCTGAAGGGGTGGGCAGCAATAATGATCCCACGTGATTCAAGAACCTCCTTCCTGAGCTCGGCAAGACTGATAATCCCCTTTATATCCTTTTCCATCCCAAAAACCAGCATATCTCCCTGGTCCGTAGTTATCTCGTTCCCCCTTAGTATCAAAAAACCATGTTTCTGCCGAAGATCTTCTACGGTATCCCTATCCCAAACATAATTGTGATCTGTAAGGCAGATAGCATCGAGCCCGATCCTTTTGGCCTCCTTTATTAACTGATCCACCGACACAGAACTGCATGGAGAGGCAGGAAACGAATGCATGTGAAGATCAATAACCATACTGAAAGAGACGGGTTTATCATGAAAAGGGGTGTCGGAGTGATCCGGCATGTCCGCAGAAATTATTGGTGTTACGTTTTTATCGCTGTTATTTTCAGATGTTACGTTATTGACATCATGCTTTTCTTTAAATTTATCCTTTAGCACCTCAGATGCCTGTTTTGCTGTATAACAACATTCAAGGAGAAGGTTTGCAAAATGCCGACACGCCCTTCTCCCTATGACCTTACGAACTGTTTGAGAAAAATCCCCTTCCATCCTCAGGCCAATAGCCTCTTTCAGAAAGGGAATAGCCCTTTTACATTCTGTTGTCGTCCAACGGTTCCACCGTCCATCTATATCACGTATTTCAAGGTGATTGATGTCTATAAGGACATTCATCTCAATACTGTAGATGTTATCATCAAGAAAACCGTGAGCAAGTACAGTGTTACTGTCTTTCACCTCTATGCCAACGATTTTGTTTCTCATAAATTTTAACAAAACAGTTTACTCCTTTTCTGTCTTACAGATATCCATAAGGACTGGATTGCACATCAGATATCTTTGTCTTTGGGGATTATGCCTTCAACGATCCTGCTTCCGGGTGCAAATGCCGCACAACGATTGTAAAGTCTTATATTATCCAGAACCATTTGCCTGTGGTAGATTATGGATTCCTCTTCGTCGTCCGGCCTGGGAGAAGACAGTAGATCCTCCTTGGTAAATAAAAGAATAACTGCATGACAGCATTCTTCAAGCATAAAGGCAAATTGTTTGTGTCTTATGCCTTCTGTCAGTCCATTGACAATCTTCAGGATGCCCGGGCCTATCCTTGTGCCAATGACCCTTTTAAGAAACTCAAAAGATTCTTTGAATTCTTTTTTATGGGGGCGCAAAACATCACCCTGCACTGATATAATCTCAAGGTCAGGGATAGTCACAGCAATTTCAACATAGGCCTCCATGATTGTATCATTAAGATGACAGTATGATCTCAAGGTTTTGTCATCTGTCTGTTCTACAGATGTGGAGCGGTTTCTTGTAAATTCCAGAATGTTGTACATAACGAATACTCCAAAGGTTATGGCAATAGGTTTGAATTGAACAATATCTTAACCAAACCTTGCGTTTGGCACGCAATTGGCAAAAGAAAACCTTATTTAATGCTCATTCACGAATCAATTTTAGGGACTGGAAAGTTTCCAGCGCCCGAAAAATATAAAGAAAGAGGACCACTTGACCGAAGATTATATCATGATATATCTTTTATCATAAAACTCAAGATTAAGTTAACAGAACAAACCTTATCAAGCTGTTTTCAAGCATACTAATCCTGTGCCTGTTTCTCAACCTATCAGTTTTTTTATAAAACAGACAGGAATTAAAAGATTGCAAAGTTTTTTAAACCGGCATGGCCAGATCCAAAGTATCCTATCCTCCCACCGGTATGAAAAATACACTCTGATTTTTCAGCACGGTTTTGTGTTTTTTTTACGGCAACCAATAAAAAACTGCTCATGGAGATTTAAATGTCTAAAATCTTGATCGTGGACGATGAAGAATCCGTCCGTTCTGTCCTGGGCGAAATGCTCGAGCTCAACAATTATCAATGTAGTCTTGCTGCTTCTACTGCGGAGGCACACTCCCTCCTTGATAAGGATAAGTTTGAGCTGGTAATAAGTGATATAAATATGCCGGATCAGTCAGGCCTTGATTTTATCAAAGAAGTAATGGCCAAGGATCCGGATGTGGCTGTTATTATGGTAACAGGCATGGATGATCCCATGATTGCAGATGTCGCACTCAAGCTTGGCGCCTATGACTATATTACCAAACCTGTCAAGCTAAACAACCTTTTGATAAGCGTCTCCAATGCATTGAAACGCAGAAGGCTTGAGATAGACAACAGGTTATATCAAAAACAACTTGAAGCAATGGTTTCAAAACAGACCGCTGCCCTTCAGGAAAGTGAGACCCGATTGAAGGCTATTTTGGAGGCAGCGGAACATGTCTCCTTTATCATGGTTGATCAGGAGACAGCAAACAGGGGCCGTATTGTTGAATTCAGCCGCGGGGCCGAATGCCTGTTGGGATATAATCGGAGGGATGTTCTTGGAAGGCCTGTAAGCTGTCTGCACCTGCCTGATGAAATAATAAGTTTGGCTAATGCACATATATCTGACAGCAATATCAGAAAAGGCCTTTCAAAAAGGTCAAACCTGATAACCAGATCAGGTAATACTGTACCAGTGCTTTCCACCGTATACCCAATACTGGCTCCAGATGGCTCCCTTTCTGCTGTGTTATTCGTATTCTTAGATATTTCAGAGAGTATAAATGCAAAGGCCAAGACACAACAGACAGTAGAACAGTTAGAAAATGCCCTGAAAGGGAGCATCAAGGCAATGGCAATGGCTGTTGAAATGAGGGATCCTTATACTGCAGGACATCAACAGCGGGTAGCAGATCTTGCAAGTACAATTGCAAAAGAGATGAATCTTTCTGAAAAACGTTCAGAAGGAGTAATGATGGCAGGGATAATACACGACCTTGGAAAGATAGCCATTCCTGCTGAAATACTCAGTAAACCCGGAATCATTACTGAAACAGAGTTTGAATTAATTACTGCCCATCCAAGGGTTGGTTATAATATATTAAAACACATAGACTTTCCATGGCCTATTGCACAAATTGTACTTCAGCATCATGAAAGGCTGAACGGATCAGGATATCCCCAGGGGTTGCGTGGTGATCAAATTATCTTGGAGGCACGGATTATAGGCGTAGCAGATGTAGTGGAGGCAATGGCATCACACAGACCCTACCGCCCTGCAAGGGGGATCGATGCTGCCTTAAAAGAGATCGACAAAAATAAGGGCATCTTATATGATCCCGATGTAGTAAAGGCCTGCATCAATATATTTGACAAATACAATTATACCTTTAAAAAGGTTTTTTAAACTGTCACGCAAACAGAAGTATAATTTCCTTCCTAAAAACAGTTTATGCAGACTTTACCGCGAAAACGCACAAAACTGTGCTGAAGAATCAGTATGTATTTTCATATCCGGGGATGAACAGGCTGTTTTTTTGAATCCGGCCATGTCAGTTTAGGTGTGCAAATAAAGGCAAATGTAAAAAAGGAGGTACATCATTAAAAGAGGATCAGAAAGAGAACAGTGGAACAGTCAGATAGGGTTTATTCTTGCTGCCATAGGTTCGGCAATAGGCCTTGGTAATATCTGGCGATTCAGTTACATGGTATATGAAAACGGGGGAGGTGCATTTCTTATTCCTTATCTTGTTGCCCTTTTTACCGTAGGTATCCCTCTGTTGATACTCGAATTTGCTATGGGGCATGAACGTATGGGTTCTGCTCCCCTGGCGTGCCACAAGATAAGGTCCAACTGGGAGTGGCTTGGATGGTGGGCTGTAACATTTGTGATGTTCGGGATAGGATTGTACTACACCGTTATTATATCCTGGTGTCTCAATTATCTCATACTGTCGTTTAATCTCGCATGGGGACAAAACCCAAATCAATTCTTTTTCAAAAAGTTTCTGTGTGTCAGTAGTGGCCCGGGGGTCATTGGTCAGATACGAACACCAATTTTCATGGGCCTTGTTATTGTATGGTTTTTGAACTGGATAATAAGCTACAGAGGGATAAAAAAGGGGCTGGAGCTGGCAAATAAGATTTTCATGCCCATACTGTTTGTGTTTACAGCCATACTGGTTGCCTGGGCAGTTACACTTAAGGGTGCAATGACAGGAATACGGGCATATCTTACCCCTGATTTCAGCAAACTGGTTAATCCAAAGGTATGGGTGGATGCCTTCAGTCAGATATTTTTCACATTGAGCCTTGGGTTCGGGATAATGATAACATACGCAAGTTATCTGCCCGCAAAAACCAATATTACAAAAAATGCATTTATCACTGCCATAATAAACTGCGGATATTCAATATTTTCAGGATTTGCCGTCTTCTCTGTCCTCGGTTTCATGGCCACATCTCAACATCAGCCTCTCTCAAAGGTTATATCGCAAAGTATAGGACTTGCCTTTGTCGCCTATCCAAAGGCCATATCTCTTATGCCTGGAGGAGAAATTTTCGGGGTAATATTCTTCTTTTGCCTCTTTGTTGCCGGCATATCATCTTCCATATCTATGGTGGAAACATTCAGCGCAGCCATAATTGATAAATTCGGGTTTAACAGAAAGGCCGTTGTAAGTACCATATGTATTATGGGATTTATAGGTTCTACGGTATTTACCACGCAGGCCGGTCTGTTCTGGCTTGACATCCTGGATCATTTTATTACCCATTACGGTCTCGTTGTGGTGGGTATATTCGAATGCATACTGGTAGGATGGCTGTTTAAGCTTGATATTATGAGGAAACACATAAACAGGATTTCATCCATCAAGCTCGGGGCATGGTGGAATGGGCTCATAAGGTACTTTATCCCTCTGACACTTGGCATAATCCTTGCGGGAGATATTTACGTGGAATTGAGCAAACCATACGGGGGATATTCATGGGTATCGATAATCATGATAGGCAGAGATTGGGTAACACTAACCCTGATTGCGGGTTTATGGATATCCTCAAGGCCATGGAAAACCGACAATCATAATACTCCTGGCAGAAGTGACTATTGAAAAAGACAGATGCTAATTTACAACAAACAAAAAATTGCCTGCCACTGTATAGAACAGGCAGGCAACTAAAACAGATTATGCATTCCACTACATGCGGATCTTTGATTCAGTCCTTTCAGGATGTTTTTTAATATGCTTATAGCGCCTGACAGCAGAATCAGCCAAGTCTTGTACAAGACGAGGCAGGTCGGAATTTTTCCATACATCCATAAAATCAGGTTGAGATTTTAATTGATCACTGAACATGTAGTGAGGATCTTTATCCGGTGTAAAAATAATGTCTTCCTCAGTTACAGTAATTTTTCCTTTAAAAATATTCTCAAAAAGTTCTCTGAGGGCATAAGAAAAGACCTCTCTGACATCCTCAAGGGATTCCGTCTTGTTTATTTTTTCCCGAAATTCCGGGACAAGTTGATGTTCGTACTTTGTAAAAGAAATCTGTTTCACCATGTTTTTCTCCTGAATTATGTTAAACCTAAAATCTGTATGACCGAGTTTAAACCTGCCTGTGCGCCAACGCATGCAGACAGGCGCAGACAGGATATTTCGGCCATCCACGGATATATGAAGATTTTTACTTAGCCATCGGTTCTACTTCCAACAAACTTAATTCACAGGAAGTCACGTAAGCACTTTATGTTATTTGATATTTAACCTACACATCCTGTAAGTGTCAAGTTCGTTCCTCATAGGATGCGGCGAAGCAGCATAAACCAGCTTTTTACGGGTTCATCAATTCTAAAAGGGGGACTTTACAACAATGGTTTCTTCCCTTCCGGGTCCTACTGATATGATTGAAACGGGAGTATTGGTAATATCCTCAATGGCCTCTATGTATCTGCGGGCCTCCACCGGGAGCTGATCAATGTTTCTTGCCCCTGATATATCCTGATTCCACCCATCAAACTCCTCATAAACAGGTCGGCATGTCATCATCTGTTTTAGATTTGCTGGCCTGTACTCTATCCGCTCCTTACCTATCTCATAACCAACACAGATCTTTAAAGTTTCAAGGCCGGTAAGCACATCCAGTTTTGTTATGGCCAGGCTGTTTAACCCATTTATCCTTTTGGAATCTTTAACAATAACAAGGTCCAGCCAACCGCATCGACGCCTTCTGCCTGTCGTGGCACCAAATTCCATTCCCTTTTCCTGGATGTAATCACCCGTATCGTCTGTCAGCTCTGTAACAAATGGTCCGGCACCTACGCGTGTAGTGTATGCCTTTACAATTCCTACAATATGATGAAGCTGTCCAGGCCCGACACCTGTCCCCGCACTGGCATTGCCCGCTATTGTATTGGAAGAGGTAACAAATGGATATGTCCCATGATCAATATCAAGATGAGTTCCCTGTGCCCCTTCAAAAAGAATCTTCTTTCCGGATGAGATCTCCCTGTCCAGTTCTATAGATACATCTTTTATAAAAGGATAAAGCCTCTCGGCAAATACAAGATAATTTTGAAGGACAGAACGCCATTCAACAGGTTCGGCATTTAAGAGCTTGGTAAGATAAAAGTTCTTTTCCCTTACGTTTGTTCTTATCTTTTCTTCCAATAATTCATGATCTACAAGATCCCCTGCCCTTACTCCTGTACGATTGACCTTGTCTTCGTAACATGGGCCTATCCCTCGTCCCGTGGTCCCTATTTTCCCCTTTCCCTTGGCCTTTTCCCGAGCCAAATCTATTGCCCTGTGGTACGGCATTATTATATGTGCCCTGTCGCTCAACACAAGCCTGTCCGGCCCTACATCTATGCCAAGAGCGGCAAGCCCATTAATCTCTTCAATCAGTACTTCAGGGTCAACAACAAGGCCATTGCCTATCATACATCTTTTGTTTTCATTGAGAATGCCTGATGGGATTATATGGCAAATAAACTGTTTTCCATCTACAACAAGAGTGTGCCCGGCATTGTTCCCTCCCTGAAACCTGACTACCACATCTGCTCTTGCCGTTAAAAGATCTACTATCTTACCCTTTCCCTCATCACCCCATTGAGTTCCTACCACTACTGTATTAGACATTGCATACTCCTTGTTTTCCACCTAATAGATGATCATTATTTTCAATATATGATCTTTATAACGACGCAAATCATCGGCAGCAAAAAGTAGAGCTAAGCGGCGCTTTTTGCTATTCGCGTGAGTTTGCCTTGTTAGGTTACTTGCCTGCTAACATGGATATCAGAATTGTAGCAAGAATGCCAAGGACTGGAATACCTCCGAAAACCCATATCACCCATGTATGAACGCCACCTTTATATGTGAGATATTCAAGTAACTTATTTTCGTCATCAATTGTCATTTTCGCTTCTGCAATCTTCTTCGTTAAGTTATTCTGATAAAGAGAATTGGCAAATATTGCAAACGCAATCCACGGAACAAAAAGAACTACCGCACTCAATCCTGGAACTCCTGCCTTTTCAAGAATATTGGATACGAACGCGACTCCGAGTAGCAGAAAGAACCACCCATACATCTTTCGATATAACGCCCATACGCCACCGACCAAAAAAGCTGGCCAATTCCAACTTGCTTTTATTCCTGGTCCTTTTTTATCAAATTGCTTAAACTTAACTTGGTAGTAAATCCTATTCTTCTCACCAAGAATCGCTTCGTAAAATTTTTGCATCTTGCTCCTCCTTTTTTTGTAGACTAACGACGGAGGTCAGCGGGTACAATACGCTATCCGCTGAACTGATTTGTTATGATTTAGAATAACTTTCTTTTCTATGGAGAATACGACCTATTTGTATCTCATCATCAACTACATCAAATAAAATTCTATAATTGCCAACTCTCAATCGATAAGCAGGTTCAAAATTGGTTAATTTCTTGCAATTTGTAATATTGGGAAAATCAGTTAAATCACGAATTCTCAAATGAAGACGTTGTTTGTCTTTATTAGAAATTCTTTTCAAATCTTTGATTGCAGACTTTCTTAATTTAATTTCCATTTTCTGATCGCGTCGTAAAAAGTCGAAAATTAGAAATTTAACCTCAGTATATAGATACGGTTTTATTTGGTGTCGCAATATATTGTGTCTAAAATCTTTACAACGGATTTTTTACAGGTTCATCATTTTCTATATATTCGTCAAATGATATCGTTTCTTCTTTCCTTGTCTTAGCCAGTAATTTCAAATCTTCCCAGTCTTCTTTTTCTATTATTTCTACTCCATCCTGCTCAAAATGTTTTAAAAACCATAATATCTTTTCTGATGTTTGTTTATTTTTTATATTCAGTGTTAAGGTTTCCATTTTTTACACCTTTTTTTACACCTTCCTGCTCTTGAGGAAGTCGTAAAAAATCAGATTTTCGCAACGACGCAGGTGGACTTTTTACGACGCCATCTGATCTTTGTTTTCACAACAGATAAAACATAGAATCTTACTGCCTCTGTCTGTTTTTGATCTTCTTCCACGAATCTCTCAGGGTGACGATCCGGTTAAAAACAGGATGACCCGGAGATGAAACCCTGTTGTCCACGCAAAAATAACCAACCCTCTCAAACTGAAAAATATCTCCTTTTTCTGCCTCCTTCAAACCTGGTTCCAGTTTGCACGAATGCAAGGTAATCAATGAATCCTTATTTAAAGCCATCTCATCAGATTTCCCGTCACTATCAGAACCTTTTTCCTTAAAAAGATGATCGTACAGGCGCACCTCGGCGTCAAAGGCATGAGCGGCAGAAACCCAGTGTATGGTTCCTTTCACCTTACGTCCATCAGGAGAACTTCCTCCCCTCGTTTCAGGATCATACGTACAGTGTATTTCAAGGATATCTCCGGTAGTGTCATCCTTGATAACATCAACACAACGCACATAATATGCGTACCTCAGACGTACTTCTCTGCCCAATGCAAGACGAAAAAACTTTTTTGGTGGATCTTCAAGAAAATCATCTTTTTCTATGTATATTACCTTGGAAAAAGGGATCTTTCGTGTTCCCATAGCGGGATCTTCAGGGTTATTTACCGCATCAAGCTCCTCTTCCTTGTCATCCGGATAGTTTACAATAACCATCTTTAACGGGTTTAAAACTCCCATCACACGCATAGCAGTTTTATTCAGGTTCTCCCGGATACAGTGTTCCAAAAGAGCCACATCTACAATACTGTTTCGTTTTGCCACCCCAATACGATCACAAAAATCTCTTATTGCTTCAGGTGTATACCCACGTCTCCTCAAACCGGAAAGGGTGGGCATCCTGGGATCATCCCATCCTGTAACAAGACCCTGCTTCACCAGGTCAAGCAGCCTTCTTTTACTCATAACGGTATTGGACAGATTCAGGCGGGCAAATTCTATCTGCTGAGGATGATAAATACCGAGCGTGTCAAGCACCCAGTCATATAAGTGCCTGTGATCTTCAAACTCAAGGGTGCAAATTGAATGGGTTATCCCCTCTATGGAATCTGAAATACAGTGGGCAAAATCGTAGGTGGGATATATGCACCAGGTGTCGCCGGTTCGGTAATGAGTCTCATGCAGGATACGGTACAGAACAGGGTCGCGCATGTTAAGATTGGGTGATGACATATCAATCTTTGCACGCAAGACCTTTTCTTCGTTTTTAAACTCACCCTTTTTCATACGGCTGAAAAGATCAAGATTTTCATCCACCGAACGTGAACGAAAAGGACTGTCTTTACCGGGTGTCTTGAATGTGCCCCGATACTGCCTGATTTGATCCGGGGTTAGATCGCACACATAGGCATTTCCATCCATTATAAGCTGGACTGCATACTCATAAAACTTTTCAAAGTAATCAGAGGCATAAAACAGACGATCGTCCCAATCAAAGCCAAGCCATTTTATATCTGTCTTAATAGAGTCAATATATTCGGCCTCTTCCTTAACAGGATTTGTATCATCAAACCTGAGATTACACAAACCGTTATACTGTGATGCCAGCCCAAAATTCAGACATATGGATTTGGCATGCCCTATATGAAGATATCCATTCGGCTCAGGTGGAAACCGGGTATGTACCCTTCCGTTATATTTACCGGACTTGATATCATTTTCTATTATTTCCTGTATAAAATTGGCAGAAGACGAATCGTTTAACTGTAAAGGCATGTTTTGTTTATCCTTTTGAAACCCTTTGGTTTTTATAAATATTAAATAATGATAACGCCGTAAGACGCTGGTTTATACCGCTATTTTTTTATCTACACACATGCTGATTTTTACCTTGATCTTTTTCTTCTGTGCCTCTTCTGATAACGATAAACCGCCCTTTTATGTTCCGAAAAACTCTTTGAAAAATAATGAGATCCGTTATTCTTTGAAACAAAGTAAAGATAATTGGTATGGGCAGGAAATATAACGGCCTTTATGGATTCTATCCCGGGATTTGAAATCGGTCCGTATGGCAGCCCCTTGATAACATATGTATTATATGGTGTATGTTTAAGCAGGTCATGTTTTGTAATATTACCGTTAAAGTCATTAATACCATATATCACGGTAGGATCACTTTCAAGACGCATCCCTCTTTTCAGACGATTAAGGAAAACACCTGCTATAATAGGACGTTCCCTTTCACAGGCAGTTTCCTTTTCCACTATAGATGCAAGGGTAACCATCTGTTCCAGGGTCATACCGGTCTTTTTAATCTCTTTTTCAAACGGAGCAACCTTATCAAAAAAATGGTGTACCATCACATCTATAACAAGTCTTGGGGATGTTCCCTTATGAAACTTATATGTGTCAGGATACAAAAAACCTTCCAGAGATGGCGCAAAGAGATGATAATACCTTACAAGCTCAGGGCTATGGGCAAGGACATAAAAGTCGTTTCCTTTTGTTATTCCCTTCTTTTCAAGCAGTCTGCCTATCTGTTTTATGGTAAATCCTTCAGGTACAGTAACCGAATGGAGAAAGACATCACCGGAGGTCAGGATCTTCATGATTTCAACAGGAGACATGCCGGAACTCAATCTGTATTCTCCAGCCCTTATGTCCTTGTCATACCCCATGACCCTGGCCCAGAGCACAAAAGGAATTTTCTCTTTGATGATACCCTCTGTTAAGAGCATATCGACAACACTGTTAAAGGTTGATCCATGTTTGACTACTATGGTAGTAACACTCCCTCCTTTTTTTGCAGGAGTTGACAGGTAATGCTCAAACTTCACAGCAGAGACAGCTATCAAAAAGCCAATAAAAACAAGAAGTATACCTATTTTCTTTGCCATTCAACAGTATTAATATCCCAGTCTTCTTAGTGCGGCCGTATCCTTGCTCCAGTTTTTTTCTACCCTGACAAAAAGATCCAGATAGACCTTGAAACCGAACAGTTTTTCCAGTTCACGCCTTGCTGCTGTTCCTATGGATTTTATCATCCTGCCCTTTTTACCGATCAAAATCTTTTTCTGGAACTCCGTTTCAACGTGAATACGTGCAGAAACGGAAAGCAGGTTCCTTTCAGGATCATAATCAAGATAATCCACCGTTACGGCCGATGAATATGGTATCTCCTGTCTTGTAAAATAATATATCTTTTCCCTGATAATCTCGGCAATCAAAAACTCCCTTGACTGATCTGTCAACATATCCTCAGGGAAAAAACGGGGTCCTGGCTGCAATCCCTTTTTAAGCTCTTCCATAAGAAGATCTATCCCATCAGCCTTCAGGGCCGATATAGGAACAATAGCATCAAAATTGCCTTCCTGTTGCAACCAGTCTATCAGGGGAAGCAGGGCATCTTTCTTGATCAGATCAATCTTGTTTATTGCAACAACGGATCTCTTTTTTATGGCCTTCAGCTTGTTCATAATAACGGGCGGAACAGGAGGATGCCTGTGCCTTGCCTCCACCATTAAAAGGATTATATCCACCTCCTGCAACGTTGCCATAGCAGATTCCACCATGCTGCGGTGAAGGGCCGTACCTGTTTTATGAATACCAGGGGTGTCTATAAAAATCATCTGAAACCCCTGTCCATGGTATATACCGAGAATACGGTTCCTCGTAGTCTGTGGCTTGGGGGTCACTATGGCTACTTTCCTGTGAAGTATCTGATTTAATAACGTGGATTTGCCTACATTGGGCGGGCCAATGATGGCAATAAAGCCGGATAAAAAAGTCAATTTTATTCAATCCTTATGCTGCCAGAGGCAAGGGATTCATCAGGTACAAGACCTGTAATCTTTGCCCCTGTCATGGCCTCTATCTTTCCTATCCCGTAGTTTTTGTAACCCCTTAACAGCGACATCTCTTCGGGTCTTGCAAATATCTTTATCCCTGCTTTTTTTCCTGACAGATGAAGATGCTTCTCTATTCCCCTATGATAAATAAATGAACGAACAAGAAAACCAAACGCCGGATGCCAGGGACCATCCACGATTTGTCCCTCTTCAAGAAGAGAAGGAGAACTCATAAGGCCCATCCTGATAACAGGAATACCGGCCGCCTCAAGGCTCATGCAACTTTCCGCACATATCTCGATGGCCTTTTCAAGGGTAAGGGGTGTGTACAGTCCCTCTTTATAAAGCCGTAAAAGCCCTGTACCTTTTATAACAAGAGCAGGATAAAGCCTGACCATATCCGGGGCAAGTGCTATGACCTTTTTGGTAGTTATACGAAAGGTATCTGCTGAATCTCCGGGAAGGCCCGGCATCAACTGAATCCCCACATTAAAGTTCAGCTCTCTCAGGATATGAACGGCATTTACAGTATCTGCGGATGTATGTCCCCTGCGGGAAAGATCAAGGACATGATCATCCATGGATTGCACTCCCAATTCCACGGTCTTCACACCATAATCCTTCATTGTCAGAAGGGTGTCTTTATCCATGGCATCGGGACGGGTTGAGACCCGTATTGAGGCAAAAAGTCCCTGTTGTATGTATGACCAGACCGTTTCCAGCAAAAGAACCATAAGGTCAAAAGGCAGGTTCGTAAACGTTCCGCCATAAAATGCAACCTCAGGCCCCCTGTCAGGGTCAAAGCCTTTTGCATGAATGGCAGTGTCAAGGATCTCTTTTACATGGTCAGGATTAACCTCAGTGGATTTTTCAGAGGTTATCTTCTCCTGCTCACAAAAAAGACATCTGTGGGGACAACCTTTATTGGGAATAAAGACAGGGACTATAAAATGTCCTGATTGTTTTGCAGACAAAGAAGTGCCTCCCGTGCTACATTCTGCTCAGCCTCTTTTTTGCTTTTACCCTCTGCCTCGGCAAGGGTTACATCTTTAATAATCAATGACATCCTGAATATCTTGTCATGAGGCGGACCAATCTCTTTTATCAGTTTGTATTTGGGCAAGGTTTTAAAGATATGCTGAGTATACTCCTGAAGGATGGATTTGAAATCATGAGTTATCTGTTCTGTTTCCAACTGGTCGATATAATGTGCAAAGAGACGACTGATAATTTCCTTTGTCACATCAAAACCCGCATCAAGATATATGGCACCTATAAGTGCCTCAACCGTATTGGCCAATATTGACGGCTTTTCCCTGCCTCCGGTCTTTTCCTCACCCTTTCCAAGAAGAAGGTAATTGCCAAGGTTCAGTTCAAGCGCAACGGCATAAAGGCCCACCTCATCCACAAGTATGGCCCTGTATTTGGACAGATCCCCTTCCCTTGCATTGGGAAAACGTTCCATCAGTATATCGCTTATGGCAAGATCAAGGGCCGCATCTCCAAGAAATTCAAGGCGTTCATTGTTTGTTAAACTGTTTTCTCCATGTTCGTTTGCATAGGATGAATGTCTGAATGCCTGAACAAGCAACTGTGAATTCTTAAACTTGTAATTAAGTAGTTTTGAAAGCTCTTCGAAATGAAATTCATTCAACAGTGTATAGGTCATTGCAAAGTAAAATCCTTATCTGTATAATTTGCTGTAAAAACACACACAAACTGTCGGGAAACCAAAAATCTTAACCGCAGAGATGTATTTCCACCTAAAGCCTGCATAAACTATTTTCAAAAAGGAATTTATGGCTTTAATATCAACGAATTATAGAAATATTGTGCTTGTATAACACGCATCAATTTGATGCGGCCATAAAGGTTGTGATTTTTGAAAATAGTTTACCGCTTCCGGAGCGCCGATTTTACCGAATCTGCGGTGTTGGCAAGGACTTGAAGTATCATAAGTACATCTGCGCCCTTGCCGCCTTGCACCTGCCTGCTGCAGGCAGGTCTTCGGCAAACTCGACGCTTGCAGGATTTAGGTTCCAGGCTTAACCCGGTATGGCCGGGTTCAAAATATTCCGATCATTCAGGGATATAAAAATACAGACTGGTTGTTTAACACAGTTTTGTGGCAACAGCTCAACAAACAGGGGCAGAAGGCGTTTTCCAGCACTACGTTCGCTGTTCCCTAATTATTGAGCTGATATGTTTTGTATGTTTTTACGGTAAATAATATATATAACAGATACCATGACATTTTCAACCCATTCATTCCGGTACCACAGAGGCATAATGCCTTCTTTACCATCTTTATACATCTGTGATCTTTGCTACAGGCAGGCACAAAGATTGTGGAAAAGGCCATTTATATAAGTTGCAGTTTTCAGGGAACAACAGGTCATGACAATGAACGTTTATACAGTACTGATCATAGGCATACTGACTCTTTCATACCTTTTGCAGATTACGGCAGACATTATAAATGCCCATCACATGGATACCCATCTTCCGGACGAGTTCAAGGGGTATTATGATGAAGATACCTACAGGCAATCTCAAAAATACAACAGGGAGACTACACAGTTTGGTGTTATAAGACAGACTGTTGTGTTTGTTGCAGCCATTGTTTTTGTTGTTACAGGCGGGTTCAATATGGCAGATCATATTGCAAGAAGCATAGGTCACGGTAACATTGTTACAGGCCTTGTCTTTACCGGTATCCTGTTGCTTCTTTCCGGATTGCTGGAACTTCCTTTTTCAATATACAGTACCTTTATTATAGAGGCGAAATACGGATTTAACCGAACGACTCCCAAGACGTTCATCCTGGACATACTTAAAATATGTCTGTTAATTGTAGTTATAGGATGTCCTGTGCTTGCAGCCATATTATGGTTCTTTGAAAGAACCGGACAATGGGCATGGGTTATATGCTGGATCAGCATAACAGTTTTCCAGATACTTGTCATGTTTGTGGCGCCTGTTATTATCATGCCACTATTTAACAGGTTTGAACCACTTGAAGATGGCCCCCTTAAAAAGGCCATAAAGGATTATGCCGATTCACAGGGATTTAAGATGAAAGGAATATTCAAGATGGATGGATCCAAACGATCCACAAAAACCAATGCCTTTTTTACCGGATTTGGTAAATTCAGAAGAATTGTTCTCTTCGATACCCTGATTGACCAGCACTCAGTTGATGAGCTTGTATCCATACTTGCCCACGAAATGGGACATTACAAAATGGGACACATAGCAAAAAACCTTATCTTATCCTTTCTTTCCACCGGGTTGATGTTTTTCTTAATGTCTCTGTTTATTAACAACAGGGGGATGTTCAATGCCTTTAAAATGGATCATACTTCCATATACGCAGGTCTGATATTGTTCGGATTCCTGTATATACCGGTGGACAGGCTTATTGCAATTCTTACAAACATGATTTCACGGGCGCACGAATATGCAGCAGATGCCTATGCAGTAAAGACCTTTAAAAAACCTGAGGCCATGATAACCGCCCTCAAAAAACTTGCGGTGAAAAATCTTGCAGATCTTTCGCCCCACCCTTTTAAGGTTATCCTTGATTATACTCATCCTCCTGTGCTTTATAGGATAAATGCAATCAGGAAGTTGACTGATAGGGCGGCATGACAACCAGTTATATAACAATTATGTAACAAACGAAACAACAACAGGAGACCAATGGAAAAACAAGACACAAAAACAGATATACAGGAGCTGGAAAAGAAACTGAAATATACCCCCACCCATGTCTGGGATTCGATAGATGATGACGAGAAAAAAAGGGCATTTGCATTTGCAGAGGTCTATAAAGACTTTCTTGACCAGGCCAAGACAGAAAGAGAGGCCGTAAGGTATATCTCAGAAAAGGCCCTTGCCGCAGGATTTACATATCCAGGCACATCAAACCCGCCTTCCTCAGCCATTGTGATGAACATGTATGGCAAAACCGTATCTATGGCAAGGCTTGGAACAGAACCTATCTCCGAAGGGGTGCGTATAATTATCTCTCACATTGATGCCCCCCGTCTCGACCTGAAACAGAGACCCCTGATGGAAAAAGAGGACATGGCCTTTTTAAAAACCCATTACTATGGTGGCATAAAAAAATTCCAGTGGCTGACACGGCCGCTTAGCCTTCATGGATGTATCATAAAATCTGATGGTTCTGCACTCAATGTCGAGATAGGAGAAAGGGAGGATGATCCGGTATTCACCATACTGGACCTGCTGCCGCACCTTGCCCGAAAGGCACAGTATGAAAAGAAGCTTTTAGATGCAATCGAGGGCGAAAAACTGAATATAGTTGTTGGAAGCCTCCCTTTTGAAAACAAGGATGTAAGTGACCGCTTTAAACTATCGGTCCTTTTGTATCTTGATCAAAAATACGGGGTACGGGAAGAGGACCTTATCAGCTCAGAGATAGAGGTTGTGCCTGCAGGCAGGGCAAGAGATGTAGGCCTGGACAGGGGACTTGTGGGAGGATACGGACAGGATGACAGGATATGTGCCTTCTCTTCCATGAATGCCCTCCTCGATGCCAAGGGGCTCAAAAGAACAGGAATCCTACTTTTTGCAGATAAGGAAGAGATAGGAAGTGACGGTGCAACAGGAGCCAAATCCAGATTTATTGAACAGGTTGTGGCAGAATTGATGAAAACAGCAGGCCTTACCCCCACCGCATTCCAGATAAACTCCATACTCAGCCGTTCTCAGGCCCTTTCTGCAGATGTCAATGCAGGCATAGACCCCGATTATACAGATGTCCATGAAAAGCAGAATGCCGCCTGTACCGGTTATGGCCTTTGTATGACAAAATTTACCGGACACGGAGGAAAATATGCAGCCAATGATGCCAATGCAGAGTACGTAGGGTGGCTCAGGCAGGTCTTCAATCGTCAAAAGGTGGTCTGGCAGACAGGAGAGTTGGGGAAAGTGGATGAAGGCGGCGGCGGAACCGTGGCAAAATTTCTTGCATCTTATGGAATGAATATTGTTGATTGCGGGCCTCCCATCCTGTCCATGCATTCTCCATTTGAAATATCGCACAAAGGAGACCTTTATATGGCCTACAAGGGATACCGGGCATTTCTGGAAGAGTAACACACATCTTAACAAAATAGAATATCTTGCACAGGTCTCAATGTCCAACACCCTCTCAATACGAAAAAAGAAAAGCCCCTCCCACTTTACCGCCACGTGCAGCTCAGGCATGGAAGATCTTGTCAGGGAAGAGGTATCATCCTTTGGCGGCAAAAGAATCAAGGCCATGTCCGGAGCTGTAAGCTGGTATTCAGACAGCCTGGAATCTGCCTACCGAATGTGTCTATGGTCAAGGTTTGCATCCCGCATCCTTATTACACTTGCCAGCTTTGAGGCCAACAATCCGGAAGACCTTTACAGAGAAGCGGGCAAGATCGATTGGGAGGATAATTTCAGCAACGATAGGAGCTTTGCCGTTTCCTGCACCCTGACAGGATCAAAATTAAACAACAGCCATTATGCATCCCTTAAAATCAAGGATGCCATTGCAGACCGGTTCCGTCATCACACGGGCAAACGCCCCGACATAGATCTCAAGAGCCCGGATATCAGGATAAATCTGCACATAGAGGGATCCAGGGCAACCGTTGCACTGGATCTTACAGGAGAAAGCCTGCACAGGCGAGGTTACAGATCAGAAGGTGGAACAGCGCCTCTTAAAGAGACTCTTGCCGCGACAATTGCCCATCTTTCCGGAGTTCACAAGGATATGCCCGCAGATACCTGCATTATGGACCCGATGTGCGGTTCCGGAACCCTTCTTATTGAGGCGGCCTTTATATCAGGAGATATTGCACCAGGTCTCTTACGCAGCCGGTTCGGCTTTATATCCTGGCACAGGCACAGGGCAAAGATGTGGGATGATCTGGTACAGGAGGCCATATCAAGGGAAGACAGATCAACAGAAAAACAGTGGCCATTAATCATAGGATATGATGCGGATCCCAGGGCAGTTGCCATGGCACGCAAAAACGTCATAAATGCCGGCCTCAAAGATAAAATCATCATCAAACAACGGCCGTTGGCCGATATCAGCCCTCCCCTATCAAAGGGAATCATACTTACCAACCCGCCATACGGTGAACGTATGTCAGAAAAAAAGGCAGTTATGTATCTGTATCACTGTCTGGCTCGTATATTTAACGCCTCTTTTGTGGATTGGCACATGGGTTTGTTTACGGCCAATCCTGATCTTGCCGACATACCTGGCATGTTATGGCAAAGACGGTACAGACTTTACAACGGACCAATAAGATGTAAGCTGCTTATCGCAAAGTCAAAGGGGGTAAAGACTGAAAGGCATCACACATGGCAGGTCAAAAAGATAGGCGTGAAAGGGGAAAACATACCTGAATCCTGCACCCATACATTTAGTGCAAAGGTTATTGCCGAAGATTTTGGCAACCGTTTGTATAAAAACTGCAGAAAACTGATGCCATGGGCGGAAAGGAACAATATAACCTGTTTTCGTATTTATGATGCAGACCTTCCTGACTACAATATGGCAATAGATATATATGAACGATGGGTACATGTTCAGGAATATGCCCCTCCGCCATCAGTACCCAAAGAGAAGGCACAAAAACGTTTCAGACAGGCATTGCAGACTATTATGAAGATACTGTCTGTCGATAGATCAGACCTGTTTATAAAGATACGGCAGAGACAGCAGGGAAAGGCGCAGTACCAGAAGAGGTCAGGCTCTGCCAGGCTTTATACTGTTCATGAAGGAGACTGTCTGTTCCTGGTCAACTTTACCAGTTATTTAGATACGGGCCTGTTCCTTGATCATAGAAAGACAAGGGCCATGATTGCTGCTGTCAGCGAAGGCAGGACATTTCTTAACCTGTTTGGATATACAGGCACAGCCACCGTCTATGCGGCAAAGGGCAAAGCAACTTCCACCACCACGGTTGACCTTTCTGAAACGTATTTAATACGTGCCCAGGCAAATATGTATCTAAATGGTTATGGAGGGCCCTTACACAGGTTTGTAAAAGAGGACTGTTGTAAATGGTTGAAGAAAAACCAGGAGAAATACGGTGTTATCTTTATTGATCCGCCAACATTTTCCAATGTGCGCCACAAAAACATTGTCTTTGATGTACAGCGGGATCATGTAAAAATGCTGACTCTTGCCATGAAATGTCTGTCTGCGGATGGCATTCTTATCTTTTCAACCAATTCCCGCAAATTCAAACTGGATCCCGGCCTGAAGGAGGTATTCAGGGTTAAGGACATAACGCAGAAAACCATCCCAGAGGATTTCAGATCCAAAACACCGCCTGTTCACCGCTGCTATGAGTTTTCACACAAGGTATGACTGAAGCTTTTTATCAAAAAGGGATATGACATACCGGCAATAACAGGTCCTGCCCTCCCCTTTCTGCCCCCTGGATTTCACCTGTTTTTCATTAAGTTCAAGGTTTCACTACCCGGCCAGACTTAATACAGGATGTACACACCCTTATACGTTTTACCTGTCCGTTTTGTACGTGTCTTACCTGCTGGAGATTGGGATACCAGCGTTTTTTTGTTTTATTATGTGCATGGCTGACGTTATTTCCAACCATGGGCCTTTTTCCGCAAAGTTCACACACTTTAGACATTGAAGTTTCTCCTTAGGTGTCTCTCAAAATCTGTTATTATTTTAAATTAGGCGTAAAACAGAAACATAGTCATAAAACCAACTTTTTACGACGCCATCAAGGTTATATGCAAGAAAAATATTGATGTCAAGCCTGATAAATATCAGATTGAGTTATGTTTTTACCATGGCGGGAAGTTTAAGGCCTGGTGATTTGCTGAAGACACAAGGCAGAACCGTATGTTTTTGATTTTCCTTGAGCCCTTGCTGGAACATGGCACAAATATCGATGTAATGTCCTGGCATGACAGCGAAAAAAACATAGAACGCACAAGAATTCCAGAAACAAAACTCAGATAAAACTCAGGGTGTTGATCAAATATCCTGCATAATTGTTGAACTTCCACATAATATTTTTGCAATAACCGTCTGAAATATACACAATAAAATATATGTTGTGTTTTTCAACAACTACATGTAATACATAACTCAGCTATTTTCATGCACCAGAAATACCTGCCTCTATCAAGTTTCAAGAAAACTGAAGAACTGTAAGATGTTCACATAATTCTGTGGTAGATAAATCCTGATAGCGTCGTAAAAAGCTGGTTTATGCTGTTTTTCAATTTCTGCCAATTTAAGAAATAACTGTGCTGTTTCCTGGTCACCTGTTCTTTTTGATGCCTCTTTATAAAATCTCCCAAGACTATCCTCCATGCCATATGCAAAAAAGACAATATCTTTCGGTAACTCCATATCTTTAATGAGCCCCATAGCCATTTCAGGCTGCCCTTCTACCTTTATCCCCTGCCATGCCCTTATTCCACCTTGGAGATTGTATACATCCCTGAAACCTTCTCCTTTTAATATCTTTGCAGCAACACGGCTGCGTCCGCCTGCTGCTCAATAGACTATAACAGGTTTCTCCCTGTCAATTTCTCCCAGTCGATCAGGCAGTTGAGGCAATGGAATCAACTTTGCTTCAGGAATTCTTTCTTTTGCATATTCCCGTTCCTGCCTAACATCCAACAGTGTATACGAACCTTCTTTTTGCTCTTCCATGAACGATCTGGCCTCATCAGCCGTCATGTTAGGCACCGGTAAAAACAGTGATTTTATCTTCATCTTCATCCTCCGTACAACCTTGCAGAATATTCATTATGTTCACGGCATGCAAAAAAAACCACTACAAAACTATACATCCAGGTTCCATTTTCGAGGTAAGTTCCTTGCATAACACCCTCTTTTATTCAATTTTTGTGACAGGCTTACATGTTATCCTGAAAACACATTCCCGCGGCTAAAATATTCGCCTTTCTTGAAGTTGAGCAAAATAAAACATCCTCCAAAAGGTATCTTAAGGCACACGTTTATACAGACCTTGCGTTTGTAACGTTAATATATTATTATCCAATAGAGAAACCTGATTCAATAAAGAAACAGTGTTTTTTAAAACACATGGTATGGAGATAACAATAATGACTGACAAGACAGAAAAAAATCTTTCGTATGCATTTGCTGCTGAATCAAAGGCTGCAATAAGAAATGACGCATTTGCAAAGAGGGCGGAAAAAGATGGCTACCCACAGATAGCCCGACTTTTCAGGGCAATATCTGATGCGGAATCCGTACATGCACGCAGATTTCTGTTTTTGATGCGAGGCAAGGTTGGGCCAACAGAAGAGAATCTTGGGGCCGCTTTCCAAAATGAAATCAAAGCAAATGTAGATGAATATCCAAAACTTATCAAAGATGCCATGGATGAAAACAATAAAACTGCACTACAGGCCTTTTCCCATGCACGTGATGTGGAGAGCAGACATGCTGAACTCTACAAAAAGGCCATGAATGACATGCTGGCAGAACGTCATTCCAAATACTATGTATGTCAGGTGTGTGGTTATATCTTTGAAGACAGTCTGCCTGAAAATTGCCCTGTGTGTGGTGCACCAAAATCCAAATTTAATCTCGTTGAATAAAAGCAGAAAAACACAAAAAAATCATTATTGGGGGTTCAGGGATGGAGGGGACATTGTTGACAAGCTGGATTAACTGTTTCTTAGTTCTTTTACAGATATCTTACATCTCTACCTCCAGGAAAAGTCTTCCCATCCAATTGACAAGTTTTTTTCGGTCTTCATCTGTCACGATCTGTATTTACTCAATACCCCTGACAATGACATGATGCAAAACCCCGGGCAAGAAGGGGACGTTGTTGACAAACTGGATTAATTGTTTCTTTCGCTCTTTTATAGAGATTTTATCTCTCCGTCTTCCCCTTTGTAAGGCTTTAATATCAACTGACAATCACACAATACAAGGCCCCGGGTGCATCCAACCTCACTTATCCCGGCACAACCAGTCCCTCTTCTCATTTTTCCGGAAACCTATCGCCGTAAGTTTTGATTGTCAAGTACGTCCCTGACAATATGAATACATACTTATTATTTCAACCCCAAATATTTCCTGATATGGTTTGCTAAGTCGTTATCAATTTCAGTGTGTCGAGGTACTGGTTGTTTTTGGCCAGTTTGTGGATTTATGTAAATATCATGCCTGGAACCGAGTCTAAGCAAGAGACATCCTTCACGCAAGAGTTTTTTGATGAATTCCTTGCGTTTCATATTGCGATCTCTTTAACCTTATGTTCCTTGGGAACTTCTTCCATGACCATCATCAAGTATGCATCTTTGATATTTTCCTCCAATTCATCGATTGTTTTGCCCTGTGTCATTATTTCAGGATGTTCCAGAAGCTTTCCAAGCCAAAATTTATCTCCCTTCCAATAGATTAAGGTCTTTTTTAAACTCATAGGTTTACTCCTTACATTATGATATATCTAAACCGGCATGGCCGGATCCAAAATATTCTGGCCACCCACGAATATGAAAATACAGACTGGTTTTTTAACATGGTTTTGTGTATTTTTCATGGTAAATAGCAAAAAATCAGACGAAGTGAGGAAGAAGATGTTCCTGACAAACCGGATTAACTGCTTTCGGCCTGTTTACGGATATTTTACCTTTCCGTCTCCCGGTTTGCAATGCTTTAATATCACCATCTTTGCCTATGGTGACACCAGTTATATAAAACAGCATATCCGGTGAGAAACCTTCTCATATAACATTGGCAAACCAGGCGGACCACTTTGCAACAGGAATTAGCCATATTACTCACCAAGGCCAACGCATATACCGTACCTGCTTCTATAGAAAGTATTTCCATTCGATTGACACCTAAAACCTGCGTGAACTATTTTCAAAAAGGAATTTATGCCTTTAATGTTAATGAATTATAGAAAGGTTGTGCTTGCATGACACACATTGATTTGAATATGGCTGTAAAGGTTGCAGGGTTTAGGTGACAAGATTTTTTTCGGTCTTCATCAGTCACGATCTGTATTTACTCAATATCCCTGATGACAATGACCTGATGCAAAACCCCGGGTGCATTTGCCCTCGCTTGTCTTGGCACAACCAGCCCCCTATTCTCATTTTCCGGGAACCTATTGCCGTAAGTTTTAATCTCTTTGGGTGTAATTCCCCGAAGCTTGCTTCGCTTTTTCATCAACACA
>JAGGTJ010000061.1 GCA_021163815.1 Deltaproteobacteria bacterium
TTTTCATATCCGTGGGTGGCCAGGATATTTTGGATCCGGCCATGCCGGTTTAACTACAGTTATTCATCGGAAACTGCTCCATAATGCTATCTCTCCCTCAAATTTATCATACATGATTACCGGAACACATATTATTATATAGACATATAGCAATATGTAAACGCGTACTGATTGCCTGTCAATACATAAATATGATGGCGTCGTAAAGATTGTCCTATCTCAGGAGGGTGGATATAAAATCACCCACGGCCTTTACCCCTTCTTTTTCAATGATACGCAGGGTCTGGCTTCCTATGACAGCAACATCTGCCTTACCCGTGAGAAAATCTATATCTGCTTTTTCCTTTATACCAAATCCAACAGCAAGAGGCAGGGATGTTGCCCTGCGGCATCTGTCTAAGTAGATGTCCATATCTTGCGAGAAACGGGTTTGTGCTCCTGTAACACCCTTTCGGGCAACACAGTATATAAACCCCTCTGCAAACGATGCCAGAAAACGCATACGCTCAGCAGACGTAGTGGGAGCAAAAAGAAGTATTGGAGCAAGCTCATGTTTCTTCATGGTATTCAGATAGTCTTTGCCTTCCTCCGGCGGAATATCAGGGATAATGGCACCTTTCAGGCCAATCCTTTTTATTTCCCCTGCAAACCTTTTCACACCATAACAGAAAGGAATATTATAATAGCTCATTACGAGAAAGGGGATATCAAATGTCCTGCTGACCTCTCCGGCAAAATCCAGACATTGCTGAACAGTAACACCCTGCTTAAGGGCTGTCTGGTTGGCCTTTAATATTACCGGACCGTCCGCAATAGGTTCTGAAAAGGGTATCTGGAGTTCCATCATATCAACACCTGATCTGACCATGGTCTCAATGATGGCAAAGCAATCCTCAAAAGATGGATATCCAAGGACTATGTGGGTCATCAACAGAATATCCTTCTGTTTCAGCCTGTTTTTCAGATATGATTCAAGCATTGTACTCTTTCGCCTTTGTCTTTATAAATTCCTGCCATTTGGGATCTCCAAGGGCATCTGCAACAGTAAATATATCCTTGTCACCCCTTCCTGACTGATTAATCAGAATTATGTCTTCCCGAGACATGTTTGGTGCCTCTTTGAAGGCCTGCACAAAGGCATGGGCAGATTCAAGTGCAGGCACAAGCCCCTCTTTTTTGAGTACCAGGGAAAAGGCCTCTACAACCTCACTGTCTGTTGCAGATTCAAATCTCACCCGTCCCGTCTCTTTCAGTGATGCAAGGATCGGAGAGACTCCAACATAATCAAGACCTGCTGCCACACTGTGGGTCTGCTTCATCTGACCGTCACTGTCCTGAAGAAAATATGTTTTGTATCCCTGGGCCACACCAATGCTCCCATCACTGGAAGACAGCCTTGCTGCATGAAGTCCTGTATCTATTCCCTTGCCTCCTGCCTCTACCCCGATAAGCTGAACAGATGTATCCTCAAGGAATCCGCTGAATATACCCATTGCATTGGAACCGCCGCCCACACATGCATACACACGGGACGGAAGCCTGCCTTCTCTTTCCATTATCTGCCGACGGGCCTCTTTGCCTATAATAGACTGGAAAAAGGTAACCATCTCAGGGAAAGGATGGGGGCCACATGCAGTTCCAAGAACATAGTGGGTATTATCCATATTGGTTACCCAGTCCCTGAATGCTTCGTTAATGGCATCCTTCAATACCCTTGTACCGTCTTTTACCGGTACAACCTCTGCCCCAAGACGTTCCATCCAGAACACATTGGGCCGTTGTCTCTGTACATCCAGTTCACCCATGTATATGGTACACTTAAAACCGTACTTAGCCGCCATTGTCGCAGTGGCAACACCGTGCTGACCGGCGCCTGTTTCTGCAATAACCCTGCGTTTTCCCATACGCCTTACAAGAAGGCCCTGGCCTATCACATTATTTGCCTTGTGAGCCCCCGTGTGATTCAGATCTTCCCTTTTGATGTATATGCGTGCCCCTCCAAGGTATCTGGTAAGATTTTCTGCAAAAGTCAAAGGCGTTGGCCGGCATGAATATGTGGACATAATATCAGAAAATTCCTGCCAGAATGCAGGGTCTTCCTTTGCCTCATTAAATGCCCTGTTAAGTTCATCAAAGGTGGCGGTCAGTATTTCAGGAATAAATGCACCACCAAACTGACCATAATAGCGTGTATAGACCATATCTATCTCCAAACAAACCAGCAAAAACAGCGCTGAGATCTACAAAACCGGCATGGCCGGATTCAAACCTGCCTGTGCGCCAACGCACGCAGACAGGCGCAGACAGAATATCCTGGCCACCAACGAATATGAAGATACGGAGTGGTTTTTCAGCACGGTTTTGCGTTTACGGCAGCAGCGTTACAGGTTATTCTGATCAGCCTGTCTTACTGCTGCAACAGCCTGCCTGACAAGCAGGGAGTTTTTTTTGCCGGGGCTGTCTTCAACTCCGCTGTTAATATCAACGGCAAACGGCCTTACCAATGAAACAGCCTCTCCTATGTTTGCCGGGGATAAACCTCCGGCAAGAATCACGGGGACACCGACCTGTTTTGCAGTCACTGCAAGTTTCCAGTCAAAGGTCTTCCCCGTGCCTCCCCTTGCCTGCTTTGAATAGGTATCAAGCACAAAGGCCCGTACCTTACCTGCATAAGGCCTTATCTGTTCAAGACTTGAATCATCCTGAATCCGAAATGCCTTGATAGTTCTTGGCATAAGAGATATACACTCTTCAACAGATTCATTCCCATGCAGTTGAACCAGGTCAAGCCCGCACAAACCTATAATCTCTTTTATATTGGAGGACCTCTCGTTGACAAAAACCCCAACGGTCTGAACAAAGGGAGGAAGTGAAGATATAATTTCCCGTGCCTGTTTTGGGGTTATCTGTCTTGGACTTTTCGCAAAGATAAAGCCAAGGGCATTCGCTCCTGCATCCACTGCCACAAGGGCATCTTCCCTGCTGGTAATACCGCATATCTTAATCCGTGTCATGTTATTTTATGCCCCCCGGCAGACAAAAATTTCCCTATCTTTGCTACTGGATCACTGTCCTGCATGATTGCAGAACCAATCAGCACGGCATTTACCCCCAAATCTTTCATAGAGGCTACATCTTCTGCACTCTTAATCCCGCTTTCACTTACCAAAACCCGGTCCTTAGGCACACCGCGTGCAAGTTTCTTCGTTGTGTCAAGTGAGATACGAAAGGTATCCAGATCCCGGTTATTTATCCCAACTATCTTTGCCTCTGCATTTATTGCCTTTTCAAGATCATCCATATCATGAATCTCGGTAAGGGCATACATACCAAATTCATGGCATACAGAGAGCATCTCTTTTAACTGATCTTCCGACAGAATACGGGCAATAAGCAGAATCGCATCTGCCCCATATAAAAAAGCCTCTTTTACCTGAACAGGATCAATCATAAAATCCTTCCGCAGGACAGGAAGACCTACCGCCTCTTTAAGCCGGGGCAAATATTCCAGGTCACCGGAAAAAAATTTTTTGTCTGTTAAAAGGGAGATAGCCGCGGCCCCTGTCTTTTCGTATAACCTGCCGATATCAACAGGATCTGTCTTTTCACGTATTACGCCTGCAGAAGGAGAGGCAAACTTTATCTCTGCTATGAGATTGACAACACCAGGCACAGAAATTGCGTCCATAAAATTCCGTACAGACGGAATTTCCCGATCCATATCCGGTAATCCCTGTCTTTTAATGAACTTAATCTCCCGTTTTTTTTCTTCTATAATCTCTTTTAGTTTATCGTGCATTTGATACTGTTCCTGAACCGGCATGGCCGGATTCAAAGTATCCTGACCAACAATGGAGCTGAAACCGGATACATAATACAGATCAGCCCATGCCCTGCTTTAACATACCTGCTATATGCCGGTATTGATAAGGTTCCTTTTTATGTGTCTTTTTCCTTTTTTTCCACCTGTGAATCCTGTTTTTTAATGAGGCCATTACATTTCTTGATTTTTCAGAATCTGGAAAATCCAGATATATCTCATCCAACACCTTGATCTCATTGCACTCGTAATACTTGTCAAGGATCATGCCTACAGAGGTAAGCTGTGTATTATGACGGGAACGGTTACGGTTCATGCTGTATATGTTCGAGCATCTGAGTTGAACCAGTCTGTTTATATAGCCATCAACCTGCCCCGTTGTCATTTCCTGAAAAGAGGCAATGTTAACGGCAAGCCTTAAATTATTGATATCAAACTGCGGAAGCAGGTAATGAGGGAGAAAAATAAAATCATATATATGAGCATTGGCAAAAACATGTTCAGCGGGTTTGTCACCATAAACCGGCATGGCCGGATTCAAGATATCCTGGCCACCAACAGACATAAAAATACAGCCTGGCTTTTCAACACGGTTTTGCGTGTTTCCACGGTAAACCAACATGGAGGCCTCAGGAAACAGGGCCTTAAGGTATACCGATGAAAAGAGCAACACATGCGGCAAATCTACAATAACATAGGTTACATCAGGGAACAATGTTTTAAACTGATATGCAAAACCTCCCCAACCTGCACCAATTTCCATGACAGAAGGTTGAACTTCGTGTTTTCCGGAAAACTGATCCAGGAGATTTACCCTGTCCAAGGCAAGCAAACACTCGTAGAATTTTAATGTATCAATGTTGACCAGACACCCATTTATCCTGTAACCAAAGCCACCCAACAAAGGTGATTCAGGAACAAACAGGCCTTTTTTATCTTCAGCCTGCAAAAGAGCCAGTTTATGGGCAAACAGTTTTTTCCTGTGTAAATGGTGATTACGGTATTCATACGACCTGATACCCGTTATATGATGGCAGTGTTCACGCAACCTGGCAATAATGAGAGGAGATGCATCGAAGAGATAATCAAATCCGGCCAACTCTTCCTGCCAATAGTCACTTGGCATCACATCACCGTAGGCCTCCATCTCATCTATCATTGCAAGAATACAATCCCGTATAATCAGGTAATGCTGAAACAGGACATCATCTCTGTTTTCTTCAATAGATCGTTTCAAACGATCACTAAACATGATTTTTAACCATAATATGTAACAGCTCAATATCTCTTGGGGTTCACCCCTCCTCACCCTGCCCTCTCCCCCTGGGGAGAGGGCAGGGTGAGGAGAAACACTGTACTGCCCCAACTTATTGAGGACCTATCATGATATCAATTTGACAAATCACATACATGCAAATAAACGGACATATGTGCATACAAATTCAATCTGCTTCCTATTTCTGTTTCAGATATCTCCATCCACCACCAAGCGCCTTGTAAAGACGCACAAGGTCCATGGCAACATTCCCTTTGCTTTCTAAAAGATCATCTTCAAGACTCACAAGTGTCCTTTGAGTCTCAAGGACATCATCAAAACCTGCAATCCCCGCCTTATATTTATCCATAGAGAGTCTAAAGGCATGTCTTGCAGCAGCAACAGCCCCTGCGAGATATGCCTTTCGATGCTGTTCCTTAGAATATGCGACAATGACGTTTTCCACCTCTTCCTGTGCCTTTAATACCGTAGCCTTGTACTTCACCATTGCCTGCGCCTGAATGGCATTCTGGACACTGATGTTCTGGCGAATTGCCCCTGCATCAAAAATGTTCCAGGACACACTTGGACCAAAACTCCATGTCCTGCTGGAATATGCCAGCAGGTTACCTGTGGATACGGATTCAAGGCCAAGTGTACCATTAAGACGAAATTTTGGATACAGATCTGCCGTGGCTACACCTATCCTCGCAGTCTGGGCAGCCAGTTCACGTTCTGCCTTTCGAATATCAGGACGTTGACGCAGTGTCTCTGCCGGCACCCCGACCACTATTGTTTCAGGCGGGACAGGGATGGGCTTGCAAACTGACAGTTCCTTATGAACCATACCGGGAGATTCACCCAAAAGAACCGCTATACGATGCTTTGCCTCTTCCAACCCTGTTTGCAGGGCCGAAAGTCGGGAACGGGTCTGTTCCAGATTATATAATGACTCTTCCAAAGGCAGCCTGTCAATAGTTCCTGCCCGGTATTTCGAAAGATTAAGGCTATATATCTCTTTCTGAACCTGAATGTTTTTTTCTAATGATGTCAGCCGGTTTTGATAGGTACGGACTTCTATGTAGTTTCTGGCCACCTCTGCCAGCAGACTTACCATCACATCATGGAGACCCTCTTTTGCCGCTTCAAGCTCTGCCTGATAAGCCTCAACAGAACGACGCACACCCCCAAATATATCCAGCTCCCAATCGGAATCAAAGCCAAGGGAATATAACTTGACTATCTTTCCTGTGCCGCTGTTTTCGCTTATCTTATGCTTTTTGGCAGAATCGTTGCTGTCAAGGGAAGGGAAAAAACCGGCCTTACTTATTCCCCTGCGTGCACGCGCCTCTCTTATCCGTGCAAGGGCATCTTTCAGATCAAGATTGGTCTTTAGGGCACGTTTCTCCAAACTAATAAGTTCATCATCCTTAAAAGTCTTCCACCACCTGGAAAGGATCTCCGGTTTCATGCTCCCTGCAATGAGACCAAATTCGAGTCTGGTATGCCAGTTTTGTGGCACCTTGGGATGCTTCCTGATATAGTCTGGTCCAACTGATATACAGCCGGACAAAAAAAAGAGGACACCAAAAAGCAGATAAAAAATGCGTCCCGTTTTTTTGGGAAAAACCTCTTGCATCATCAGTATAAATCCCTATCTGAAGAATTACAGCAGATCTTCGGCAAACTCGACACCTGCATGATTTACCGTAAAAATACACAAAACCGTACTGAAAAACCAGCCTGTATTTTCATCTCCGTAAAAGACCAGGATATCCCATCATACCGGTTTAGGTTACAAACAAAAAAAAGTCCCGGACATTCTCTATGGAAAACATCCAGGACCTTCATATATGCAAGGATAGAAAATTTTATTCCTTTTTTGCCTTTTCCCCTACTATAAATTTAGGCTTCATTATGGATACAATCGCGGGATAAAAGGGAATAACAACAACGAGACCGGCAAACAGGATTACAGCAAGGAACAGTCCCATTTCACCCCAGAACCTCACATTTGACATAAAATACCAGAGTGCCACAGGAACAATAACTGTCGCTCCGGTAAACAACACACCCTTGCCCGCCGTACTTGTAGCCACTATTACTGTAGTGCCCAAATCCTTTGTTCTTTCAAACTCCTCCTGCATACGGGCCAGGATATACACACCAAAGTTCACCCCAATACCAAGACCAACAGCAGTAACCGTCAGTGTACCCACTGTCATTCCCGTACCAAGGAAGTATATCAGGGCTAAGGCCACAAAATCGGCCGCAAACAAAGGAATCATAAGCAATATTCCGGCGGTCAGAGAACGAAATGAGATCATACAGAGGATAAATATAAAGCCTAAGACAAATACCATAATGCTTATATGACATGCCTCCAGCTCATCGTTAACCGCCTTTGTAAGCCCGATACTGCCACTGGCAAGTTTAAGGGAAACACCCTTTGGAAGCTTAACCTTGTTGGCAAAATCCTCTGTGTTTTCAACCACAGCCTCTACAGTGTCAGGCCGATGATCCCTGAAGAAGCTGATTATATTTGAATCCTCAAAAGGAATATCTATCAACTGGGCATAGTCTCCGGGATTGGCCTTTCCAATAAGAAAGTATACCATCATATCAGTAATCTGCTGATCAGACATTATATAATGCCATACAGGATCACCGCCCCGAAACTCCATAGTCAGCTTTTTCACCATGTTGGAAAAGGCGATGGTCCCTCCATACTCATTTGGCATCTTTTCCTTCATATAATCGCTATAACGATCAATCCACCTCAAGACCTCCCATCTCTTTGAGTCACCAGGCTTGCTTCCATCTATAAATATATTATAGGTATCTGTACCTGCCCTGCTGTAGTTGGTATTTACAAACTTACATGCACGGTTGTATTCAGATGAAGGCCACAGTATCGGACTGCCGGGCTCCAGGTCGCCGATCTGAATCTTGGATGAAAAATAGTAACCAGCCGCTGTAATAACAAGGATCACAACCACAACAATCCACCTTGCAACGCTTCCAGATGAAAGACTCGCTATCTCTGTTAACATCTTATCAATAATATCCACCTTACCGGTTTTCTTGGTAATCTTTTTCGGAGGCGGTAAATATCCACAAAGGATAGAGGCAAAAACCCCACTTATCGCAAAAATAGCTATCATCCAGAATGACAGGGTAAGGGCCATTACCTGGATAGCCACAATCCTCGCCAGCACAAGGGCAATAAATCCCGCAATATCAGTTGCAATAGCCGCACCATTAGCAATCAGCATCTTGTCTATGGTCTCACAGGTTGCAGCCTCTCTGTCACCTAAGCGGATATATTCATCTATGTAACGGGAAGTAAACTGAATGGCATGAGCCAAACCCCTTGCGGTAAGGAGAAATGGAATAACAATTAACAAGGGATTAAGGTTGATACCAAGATACCCAATAAAACCTAGACCCCAGATAGTGGACAATACACCGCATACAAGTGGGACCAACATACCAACGAGGCTGCGATATGATACACACAGAATCAGCAAAAAGATTGCTAGGGTAATCAAAAATATGACATACATCTGGGGCAGAAAATGATAAATCCACCCCATTAAGACGGGCCTGCCCACCATATCTATCTTTATATTAGGGTACTTCTTTTCAAATCTCTGTTTTATATCAGAGAAAAAAGTAAACAGTTTGTTAAAATCAGCGCCATCCTTTGCCACCATACTGATAAGCGTTGATTTGTCATTATCCGACACATACACACCATCATACAGGTCAGGATTTATCCCCTTTATCTTTTCCCTTAAAAAGGCAATCCCTTCGGGATCTGACGGTGGGTTAGGATACATAAGGGCACTTATGTCAACCGTCCCTCCACCCGTAGCCTGAATGGATTTTGCCTTATTTAAGGAAATAGAGGTGGTTATGGAACGATAAAGACCCGGATAAAAAAGCACCTCATCGGTTATTTCAGTAATTGCCTTCAGTATATCCGCCTGATAGATAGTTCCCTTTTTGGCGGTTATCACCATCAAGCATGCATTTGCTCCGCCAAATTTTTTACCAAATTGACTGTTAATCTTCACAAATGGATGCATAGGCGGAAGCAAGTTAGCCAAATTGATATTAAAGGTCAGTTTGGTTATTCCAAAACTGAAAACAAGTGTAATAAACAAGATACCAACTGCTACCCATAACCTGTTCTTTGTTAAAAATAATGCTATCCCCTTTTGTTCTTCCATCAAATCTTCCCCCAGCATTGTCACATCATTGCATTGAGGACAATCATTCTGTTATCTCTTGATTCAAAAGAAACAATTACACTTCAACTAAAAACGGCACGATAAAGAGAGACATAATAACAGCCTAATAATAGATCCTCTTCCATAACAGTCCCTTATCTTTTGTCCTGAAAATAACCCCATATTCACCAACCATACAGGCACGTTCTCCACCTGTATAATATATGTCATAAACCCAGCGATAGCCCAGATCCTGGCTCATTGTTACTACACGCCAATTTGTACCGAAATCATAAGAATTAATCGCCATGCCCCCTGAACCCAGTATGTAAAGATGCCAGGCCCTTGGATCTGTCAGATCGTATCCACCTTCACCAAAGGGAATCAGGGCAATCTTGAAAATCTGTTCCTTGACAGGTGTATTGCTTGCACCAACATAAATCGGATTCTTTTTCCAGGTTTTACCACCATCGCGAGTAACAAACAAAAGGCCTTGCTGTCCCCCTACCATGACAGTATTTTTATTGAAAACTGCAACCGAATTAAAGGTTACATCTGTAGGCAGCTTTTGACTAACCCACGTCTTGCTGCCATCCTCGGTCTTCAGCACAAGACCAAGCTCACCGACAATCCACCCTGTAAGATGGTCAGAAGCAAAGGCTATGTCATTAAACATCTCGAATGCATAGGGATCACAGTAGGTCTCTTCCGTTATACCTTTCAGGCCCTTGGTCCAGATTGTACCACCGTCAACAGTATAGTAGAGGCTACTCTCTTCACCGACAATAAAGCCCTTTTTATCGTTAATAAAGATGATTTTCCTCAAAAATTTATTCGTTCTCAAGTCCAGGGACTTCCAGGTCTTACCCCCATCCCTGGTATGCATAAAGGTTCCGGAGGAACCAACTACCCAGCCCTCCTTTTCATTCAGAAAATACACAGAGGCAAGATTTTCCCCACTCACAAGAGGTTTTGAAACCTGCCATGAATCTCCGCCATCATGACTGGAAACAAATGTCCCTTTTTCACCGCAGGCAAAAAAGACACCCCCTCCTGGAGACATGACAGAAAACAGATCCCGCATTTTTTCCTTGTATTTTTTTACAGCCTTTGGTCCCAAAGCACGCTGGGCTTCCTCTGTCTTGGCAAGGTATTTATACCCCCCTACAAACACGGCTCCAATAAGAGCAACAATCACGATCATAACAAGCCAACGTTTTCCCATTTAGCCTTCTCCTTCTTCGAAGCATCTGACAACTACCATAGATAAAACTGATTTATAAATGGAGACCCTTGCATAACATGCTCTTTTGCCCAATTTCTGTGCCTGCCTGACGGCAGACAGGTTAGACTCCAATCTTATCACTTAACTTTGAAGCCGAACAAAACAGAACATTCTGCAAAGGTCTAAAATGGATATTGAGCACCTGTCAATTTCCAATCCCGCAACAAAACACCTCTTAAGGCAATGACCGGCATAAGATAAAAACAGAGCAAAAACAAAACCAGATAAGAGGTTGTAACTCTACCCGTCCGTACACATCAACTAATCTATCTTGATCCAGCCATTTTTCACCCTTTGGCCAACAATGAGCACAGGACATTTGGCCCTATTGACAACATATTCACTGACGCTTCCCATCAGTCTTTCCAATCCCTTGGATTCCTTGCCCATGATAATAGATGCCACCTTTTCTTCTTCTGCCACCTTCAGTATCTTCTCTGCCGGATCCCCGACCTTGACGACAAGCCTATAGCCTTTCTCAGGAACACCTATTTCGGAAAGCATTTTTTCAAGTTTCTTCCTGCTGACCTCACGTGCATGGTCAATCATCTTAACAGTGGATGTGGTTGCAGTTTCATAGATATCATCTAGGGGATTTTCTATACAGTGCATAGCCAGCAGTATACTGTCCGGCAGGGTACGCAAAAAACGTGTAGCCTTAAGGGCAAGCAGGGATGTCTCGCTAAAATCAGTTGACCATAACATCTTCTTTTTTTTTGCCTCTTCCATATCACCTCACCCATATGGACCAGGGGATTTATCCCTGGTCCCTTTTTAAACAAACCAATGAAGATTATCTTGCCTGTCTCGACAGAAAACGCAGATCATAGTACGAAAGGGTTAATTTGGGATCGTTAGGACGACTCTCCATCTTAAGGATTGTATGATGCCTGTTGATAAAATCGATGATATCACAGGCCTCCCAGCAAGTGTAGGCATTTGCAGGATTTTGATACTTGAAATCCACCCAGATACGCCACAGCTTCAGCTTTCTGTCATAATATTCCTCAAAATTTGGCCTGAAATACTCCATATCGAGGTACATGACACGTTTGCCATAGTAGTATTTCGGATCCTGAGAGGTTATCTCCAGAACATACACCGGCCTTTTCTGCCATTTGGTATATATATCCCCACCTTCAATCTTGACGTTTGGCACAGGATTGTATGATGGAACCAGAATAATGGCCTGTCCAAGGATCTTGTACTTGTTGGGATATATAATATCGGATATCTTCTGCCAGTCAGCGGCCCATGTATCCCACGTAAGCTCTGTACCAAAGATAGGATCCTGGGCATCACTTCCTGAAAGGACCCTGATCCTCCTCAGGCCAGGCAGATAGGAGACAAAATAGTCATTACGTTCCGGGTCCAGAAAACGGGTCCGGATAAACGCAAACCCCTTGAGGTCAGGAGGAAAAACCACGACAAAGGCACCTTTTTCAAGGACACCTTCCTTCTTGTCCTGGGGATCATTGATCTGGTAATAGTCCTCATCATAACCACCAAATGACTTTCCCATAAACCTGTTCCAGTAAAGGTTAGCCCGTATCGTCCTTTCGAGGTTGTTAGAGCTGTCAAAATTGATAAAGTTGATGGTCTGGAAAGAAAAATTGTCCATCATAGATATGTTTGATATGGTAAATGTCCACATGGCCTCCAGACCGTTTTTGGGATGAATGAACGGAACACCCGCCTTGTAAGAAGAAAGACGCTGCGTCTTAGGGTCAACCGTAATGTTTTTGTCAAACTTCTCGGTCAGCTCCACGATCTTTTTTGTAAAGTAATAAGGACGTGTTGCCTCAACCGTAATCTTCTTTATGGGGCAATAGGCCCCTGGCCTTAAGCGCTGAAGTATGGCCTCAGGAAATATCTTGTCAAGATTCGGGTAGTTCTTGTAGTTGGCAGGGGTTATGATGGTTCCCGGCTTGATATCCGGTGCAGGATCATTAAGCTTGACAAGCTGGGCAGCGTTAAAACCGAGCATCTTCTGCCATGCCTGATGCATCTCCTCATTCCAACCCCTTGGCTTGGGAAAATCAACCTTGTACCCGGGTTTGGGCATCTCAAGACGCTGAAAGATTTTAAACTCAGCGGATGCCCGTGATACGGAAAACAGACTGACAAAGACAAAAACCATTACAAAACACAAGCCAAACCGAAGACTCTTTTTAAATGTGTTCACTGATCTCCTCCTTTTTTTTGAAAACCATTTTGACCCCATGCTGTTTACACAAAAAAGGCCAAGACAAAAAAACATACCAAAAGCGATACCACTGTTTGTCATATCTGTCAGATTAACAGCATTGCTTTACCCTCATCACAGGGCACGCTAAAGGGCAGGCACAACCTGCATAGATACACTTTATTTACCATAGCACAAAAAATTTTTCTACAAAAAAACCATGACTTTTCAAACGATATCTGCTTAGAACTGATACTTGACCTTCAGCCAGATATTATCTCTATTCCTGAACATACCATGACTGCTGTCCTTTTTACCTGTTATCATCATGAACCCAATCTCCGGTCTCCAGTGATCTCCAAACCAGAAACGGCATGAGCCCTTTAAAAGGGAGGCCTGATTATGGTTCAGGTCAGTGGTAAAGGCAATCTGCGGCCGGACGATATCATGGAAATAGGTGGTATTGACAAGACCCGTAATATCAAACTTGTCCTTCGGGTCCTTGGAATGATATGGGGCATTCCAGAAATCCCCTCCGTTCATACGGTGGGCATGTATAAACTGAAAGGTGGTAAAAAACTCCTTGTGGGGATTAAGAAAGGATATCCTCATGGGCCAGTCCCAGCCAACCATGTATCGCAAGATATCCCTGCGCCTGTATTCCTTGGCAGTAGCGCCACCAAAATCGCCGCTTTTTATCCTCTCAACCCAGTCGGTTGCGACCGGCTTGTTCCAGCGGTAGTAGGCCTCTACCCTCAGTGTCGGGTTTGCCGGCTGATGCAGTGCCTGGGCAAAGGGCCTTATAAAATCCATCTCCCGTGACACGGTAAAACCAAGACAGGTCTTGCGGTGATATATCTGCTGCAGGCTTAATCCATAACCAGACCCGTCAGCCACGTTGCCGCCATCTGGCTGTTTGTGCAGGAAACTTGACAGACCTCCATCCCTTACGAGTACCGGCGAGTCATCCCAGCCATGATAGAAGTTGATGGTAAAGAAGGTGTTACCCCAGTTTGCCGCCATACGGAATGCAAAGGTCGCATTATCGATCGACTGTGAACGACGGCGGTCATGTATGGTTATGTCCTTGAGGTGACCCAAACCCAATGGTGTCAGGTCAGGCATATCGGCCGGAATGGGGAAGGCCCATACACCGCCATTCCTTGGGCCTATATTGAACTGTGTCTTTGATTCCGTATCAAGCGTTGCCATAAACTGAAGGGCAATGCCCGTGATATCTCCTATGGAGATCTCAGGAAAGACCTCCACCTTGGCTATCCACAAGGGCACACGGCTCTCTGCATACCCATAGTCAGAGTCCCTGAGTACATACATGCGCCGGTAGTCTATGGGGTTGATCATGTCCATCAGGCGTAACAGGTCTGTCTGGCCCCATGCTACCGTCTGCTTGCCTATCTTTACATTAAGATAGCGTGAAAAGTAGGCGACATTACACTCCCGCACTATCTGTTTCGTATGATCGTCACTCCTCATGTTATGCCTTGATGGCCTGATCGGATCAAACTCACTGTGATCCCCACTGTTTACAGCATACGAAAGCCAGTCTCCCTCATAACGAAAGGACGTTCTGAACTCAAGGCTGTCGCTCCATTTCAGGTGCTGCCAGGTATACAGGGAAAACATACCGTCCATCAGGCCCTTGCGCGAGGCACTGGTGATGTATGATTCGTCATTGGAATGAGTGGTTCCTGACATCCCGAAACGGACATACTGCTCTCCATAACCCATGACATACAGTGTCTTGTCACCGATATGATATTCCAGGGCATATACGGCAGGTGCCAATAGCAAAGACACACAAAAAAGACAAACAAAAAAGACAAACTCTTTCTTAAAAATCCTTGTCATATCCTCTCCTCCGCAATAGATAACTAAAGGGAAATAAAGGGAAAAACCTCAAAACATAAGACCTGAAGGCCGACACCCCCTTCCCTCAAACAAAGACCTCTTCAAGTAGCGCTCTTTTCTAATATGTTATCACCCCCTTTTAAAAACATGCAACCCGGCATGACCGCAAGAGACCCCAAAACCGTCCACAAAGATCTCACACGGTATTGCCCGGACTGTAAAAAAATAAACGTATATTGACAGACATTAATTTAACGACATAAAGAATAATGTCGAACGTTCGTTATTGTCAAGGATAAAATTCTTTTATTCCCTATTTTTTTAAAATGCCATGGAAAAAGATATCTGTTATGGAATCGGCAACCTGCTCTATCGAAAGCGGGCCATCCTCCCTGTGCCAGCGATAAGACCAGTTCATCATGGCATGAATTGCAAAATTAAGCACCGTCTTGTTTATATTTCGCAACATCCCCCTTTCTTCGAGGGCATTTAACTGGTCCATATACAGACTGTATATCTCCCTGTGCTGCCGCAGTATGCCCGCCTTGTACTTGGGCCCCAGCTGATACTGTTCTTCAAGAAAGATTTTCACCTCCCGTTTTCTCTCCTTAACAATGCATATCTGTGTATAAATCATGCGGGAAAGCCTTTCCATTGGATCATCGTATTGTTGCTCCACCTGTTTTAAAGACTTGATCAGTTCCAGACCAATCCTGTCAATAATAACATAAAGGAGTTCATTCTTGTCTTTAAAATGATGGTAAAGGATTGAATTGGTTACATTAACTGCCTTAACGATGTCTCTTACAGACGCCCCGACATAACCCTTTTCGTAAAACAGGTCAATCGCACTTGATAACAGCAACTCTCTTGTTCCGTCATGATCAGTTCGATGGATTGCCAAAACAACTCTCCTGTATAACCTTCAATGTCCACATCAAAAAAAAACAATTACTGCAAAGAAATACCGGCCCGGCAGGATTACAGGTCCTGACCCGGCCGGCATTTGCCTGTACCCACTTCACCTCCATCTTAGGGTTTCAGGGAAAAACTGCAGTACGCCTCCCATTTATTGAGCTAATAATAAATGGGAGGCAAAAATTATTCCTTTTCTCCACGTTTAAAGGCCATACCTTCCTTTATGGCAGGCACAAGTTCTTCTCCCCTGTATTGAGGCTTACGCTTTTCAATAACAGAAAGAAGCCCTTCCTTGGCATTTTTTGTCATGTACAGGAGGTTGAAATAATCTATCTCCATCCTCCTGGCGCTTGTAAGATCCAGGTTTATACCTGTGTTCATCATATGTTTTGCAAGGCTTAATGCCGTCTGTGATTTTGACATAAGTTCATTTGCAAGCGCCCTGGCCTCATCCATAATGGCCTCAGGCTTTACAAGTTTCATCACAAGACCCATATCCAGGGCATCCTGCGCACTATAGGTGCGCCCAAGCATAACCATTTCCTTTGCCTTGGCCCACCCCACAATGTAGGGGAGTTCTATACTGCCGCCTGTTCCAGGGATAAGACCTATATTAATTTCTGCCTGGGAAAAGATAGCCTTTTCAGAGGCAACTCGGAAGTCACATGCACACATAACCTCTATACCACCACCCATGGCAAGGCCATTTATGGCTGCAATAACAGGCACCTCAAGATTTTTTATCTTTCCCATGGCAGAGCTTGCATTGTTGACATATTCCCTTGCATTTTCAACAGAGTCACCAAGGTCATAAAACGCCTTTACATCACCCCCCACGCTGAAGGCCCTCTCTCCTCCGCCTGTAATAATAACCACCCTGATCTCTTCATCTGCAGTAATAAGGTCGCAGGCCTTATGAAGCTCTGCATATGTCCTGTATCTCATGGCATTCATAGGGGGGCGGTTAATGGTAATGGTCGCCACACCGTCTGCTTTTTCAAATATTATATCTTTAAAAACTGTCATAACGAATCTCCCTTATTTTTTGTAGTCATACCAGCCGGCGCCTGTCTTACGGCCAAGCCTGTTTGCCCGGACAGTAGCCTTGAGAGAATAAGGTGTTGTATGTTTCAGCTCTCTCGGGAGTTCTTTTTTCAGTACTTCATTGACAAGATAACAGATATCAATACCGGTAAAATCCATTAACTCAAACGGTCCCATCGGATGGTTAAGTCCAAATTTCATTGCCTTGTCAATATCTTCCTTACTGGCAATACCTTCATCGTATATCTTGATTGCCTCCATAAGCTGCAACATCATCATCCGGTTAACGATAAAACCGGCCTCATCCTTCTCGACCATAACAGTGACCTTACCCATCTTCTCTGCCAGTGTCTCTACGGTCTTTGCTGTCTCATCACTGGTCAGGTGACCTTTGATGATTTCTACAAGCTTCATAACAGGGGCGGGATTAAAAAAATGCATACCAATAACCTTGTCAGGGCGTTTGGTTGCAGAGGCAATCTCTGTAATGGGAAGAGAAGAGGTGTTTGTAGCAAGGATGACGTCCAGCCCTGTAAGTTCATCAAGTTCCTTAAATATATCCTTTTTGAGATTCAGGTCTTCAATGGCCGCCTCCACAACATAGTCCACATCCTTGAGATCAGCCATTTCAACGGTTCCCTTAATACGACCCATAATGGCAGCCTTGTCGTCCTCTGACATCTTGCCCTTTGAAACAGACCTGGCAAGAGTTCCATCTATAAAACCGATTCCACGGTCAACAAACTCCTGCTTGATGTCCCTTACTGTTACCTCAAAACCATTCTGTGCAAAAAGCTGGGCAATACCACTACCCATTGCACCAGCACCTATCACTCCAACCTTTTTAATCTCCATTGTATCTTTCCTCCTTTATAATTTTTGACAGCTTTACCTATTCTTTTTCTTTATACAAACAATTTCCTGTAATAACTGTGACAAGTATTATCCAAACACAAATCATAGGACACTATACAAACTTCCCCTTATTCAAGGCTTCCATCATGCCTGACACATCAAGATACCACGATCGTAAAACAACTGCCATCGTAATAGCTCAATATCTTGGGGTTCACCCCCCTCACCCTGCCCTCTCCCCAAGGGGGAGAGGGTTTGGGTGAGGGGGAACACTGTACTGCCCCAACTTATTGAGAAGTTACCTGCCATCTATGAACAAAAACCCGTTTAACATGACTGAGACAACTTTAATTTAATAGCAACAACAAGGTGAAAGGTCAAGTCCCTATAAAAAACAGGAAGTCTTATGAAAATCTTTTTTCTGTTCAAAACCACACCAAGACAGGCAGTAAGTTACAAGTGTATCAAACCAAAAAAGGGGAGGAAAAATTATCCCCTCCCCTTTTCATTTTACAAGGTTCTTACAGCAAAAAGATCATAAACAGACGTTTACTGAAGAAGCATGCTTTTGCCTCTCTCAATAGACCTCATCTTTCTCCTCGACTTGTTCAGCATGAACGGAGGAAGCATCTCTGTGACAAATTCCGGATCATACGGAGCAGGAGGATTGGAGACCGTTTTGGGATCAAACATATCCTTGAAACGGTCTGTCCATACCTGATAATTACTGAATTCAGGTCCCTGATACAGGATACCATGACAGGATGCAGGGAAGAAATCCAGGAATCCTGTCTGCGCATCAATATCCGGTGTTTCCTCAAAGTACCAGGAGATCATGCTGGCAATATACTCCGGCGCATATGCAGGAGAAATCGGGTCACACTTTTCCACGTTCATGTATACGAGGAACTCAAGATAACTGGAATGCCCAAAGTCATTGGACTGGAACCATCCCGGATCCCCATATTCCGCCATAAACGGCGGCGTGTAGGCCTCCCACAGCCTCTTTCCGAGGAGCTTACCTGTCTCATATGTACAGCGCAGACATTCAATACCTGCCTCGCATGAGGAGTACCCGTTTGTCATCATCCACATGCCGGCTGTATCTGCATTTTTAAACCATGATTCATCAGACGGCTTGGTTCGTGTAGCCTTTCCGCCATACTCTGCCATAATCTCGTCCATAACGGCACGTTCATAATCCATCTGCTCATCATTGGTAAAGCCTATCAGAAGGATACGCACCATATGGAAATTATCTATATCCTCCTTGGTAGTACCACTCCATCTCTCCCAGAAATCTTCCTTGTCCTGGGCCTTTGCAATGATACGCCAAAATACAGGGACCTTGGTCATGGCTGCCCCTACCTGTGCATGAGAAAGGTCATACATGACATCTTCAAGGGCCTGCCTGCTTGGCATAACATAATTCTGCCATGCCACACGTTTACTCTTAAATGCAAGATGTGTATTGGGCGAAACACCTTCCGGCACCATAACATTCTTTGCATCTTCAACAAAGGAGAAGACCTTTACGGTCATTTCGGTAACAATACCCATGGCGCCAAACCAGCCTATATGGCCTCTCCATATACCGTTCAGGTTGGGACCAAGGCCATCACCCCAAAAACCGCTCTCTGCGCTGGTATCCTTGCCGGCCCAGGAACCTGTGCGAACGATATCGCCCTCGGGCGTAACCCATGTACATGCAAGAACACGACGTTCAGCATTACCCATACGATAGTTCAAAGGAGAACACCCCCATACGGTGTGATTTGCAACTACACAGGAGGCAGAACCACCACCGGTGTTGATAAAGTAGCAGTCATTATCAAAGGCAGCCTGACAGAAATGTCCGTACCTGACACCTGCACCTACCTTTGCATACAGATTCTTTTTGTCAAATTCCAGCGTCTGCATACGCTGAAGATCTATCTGCACCTGGTCAGGACGAAAACGGGGATTGGCATTATATGCCCACTGGGAAGAACATGGGTTAAATGGCAGGCTGTACTTGTTGCATATCTTGACGATCTCTGCCACTTCCTCAGTCGTCTCCGGCTGCACAACACAGCACGGTGGATACGCCTGGCCAGAAAACCAGATCAACTCACGGGCATAACCACGGCCGACATAGGCCTGACGTACCGCCCTTTCACGTGTAATCTTATCCGGGCCTACCGCGGCCTCCATTTCTTTATAGGCCTCATCCGGCATATCCCACCAGTAAGGCTGGGCCCGCAACTCTCTCATCTTTTCCTGATACTGAGATGGACTTAACATAGAAACCTCCTTATCTATTGTATGTTTCTTTATATCTATTCGTAGGCCTCATCCACCAGTTCCGCAAGATGGTAGACCTTCTGGATATTGTTGTTTACCCGAGGCAAGGCCTCTGACAACGTTTCCTTGCTGTGGACACAGGGTGTAACTATTGCAGAGGCGCCTGTAACACCCGCTTCCTTTACACGCATGTTGGCAGCAAACTGGGCAGTCTCAGGAAATGCCTCTTTTACACCTCCGCCCTCTCCAGCATGATAGGCGTTGTGGTGATGACGACCCATCTCCACCAGTTCAATACCGGAAATACCACGAATAAGATCACGAGGAGGTTCATAGCAACCGTTGGTACCACGCCTGAACTGACGTCTTGGTTTCAGCATGGACCAGTCTTCAGCATCTCTTTCACCTTCCCATGGGATCCAGGGCTCACTCAACCTTCCAAGGCTGCAGGCATCATGATAGGTTACCTTCATATTCATCTCTTTCTTTGCCTTTATCTTGCCATCCTTTGCCAGCTTGTCTGTGAGTTCCGCTATATGCAGGACCTCAAAGCCCAGATCTGCAGTAGCCATCTCAAGGACCTTTGGATACTCAACCTTAATGTTCCTGTAGCAGTCAGCGCATGTACAGACAACTGTCTTTGCCCCTGTATCCTTAATCTTTTTCAGATTTAACCTTGCAGCACCCTTAAACTTTTTCAACTGGCCCGTGCTATACAAAAGGTTACCACAGCAGACCTCTTCATCAAGCAGCATAAAATCCACACCTGCCTTGTTCATTATCCTTGCCGTGGCCTGTGCAACGGCCTGATCCTTAAAGGAAGACATACAGCCAACAAAGAAAAGCACATCGGCCTTGTCTGCCACCTTGATATCATCCGTTACCCATTTTTTACGGTCAGCCTGATTGCATCCATAGTAGTTGCCCGTATCAGCGATACGAGAAGATATCATCTTGTGCACCGGCATGGGGCCATAGCCATGATCAACCAATGCAACCTTGAGAGACTGGTTCATCATAAGTATCTCAAGATCCAAATTACGCTTGCACCCTACATCACATGCACCACAACCGAAGCACCTGAAAGCGGCCTCGATAATAAGTGGATCAGAATAATCCAGATCGCCCACCAAAAGGGCATCAATCAGTCTTGTCCTTCCTGTAGCGCCCCAGTTATCAAACTGGCCCCACTGCCATTCAGGGCAAATCCAGGCAAACTCGTGATTTGCAGGAGCAAATATCCAGTCTCCATACTTACAGCCGGCACACCCCATACAGCAGCGGGCTTCCCAATGATAATTTGAAAGATTATGATCTAATTTAAATGACATTATCAACCTCCATAATTTCGTTTTAAGGTTTCAGCTTTTAGAAACAAAGCTTGCCCTGGCTCAGTATCATATTGGGATCAAACAGTTGTTTGACCTTCATGAGATACTTGACATAGTCTGGTGCATCAGCATAAACCACCTGGGCTATCCCTTCATATGGCCGGTTAAAGAAGCCACCTGCATTCCATATGGCAGGAACCGCTGCGTTATACAGTGCCTTCATCCTGTCTGCATCTGCATCAGCATAATAGAAGCTGTATGTCACCTGGCAGGCCCTTCCGCCTTCAACAGGCTGAATATAATGGCCGACCTCTTTCGGATCAAAACCATTGGCCTGTGCCAGCGGCATAACGATATCATTAAACGATACAGACTTTTCACCAGTGGTCATAAAGACGATTTCCTGGCAATTGCCTTTAAGGGCATGTTTCCAGTATGTCTTGTCCTTGGGCCAGGGATTACGCAGCATTTCGGGAAGTTTTTCCTCAAGGCCAGGAGCACCATCTAAACTGGTAAGAAGTTCTGAGTCAGGATTGTTTGCCTTAAAAGTGGTATTCAAATATTTTTCCTGATAATCTATCATCATCTCTGGTTTTCGCAGCAGGCCACCAATAACGAGAAGCATGGTATATGCAGGAAGCTTGTCTCTCAAGGCAATAATCTCATCGCCCTTGGATGCAAGCATGGATGCCAGAGTCATATTGTTCACTATAAAACATTCATAACCTATACGGCGGTGAAGTATCTCGTAAGTTGGATCAATGAGGTCTTCCAGTTCATCGGCAGCAAGGAAAAATGTCTTTTCAATCTTGGGGATGCGCTCAAACTTGACAACACCCTTTGTAACAACACCCAATGTCCCCTGGGCACCCTGCAGCAATCTCCAGAAATCCACTGTACCTGGTCCCTGGGGATTAACACCCATTGCATAGTTGCCCGGCTGGCCAAAGGTATTGGAAGAGGCGGATCCTGTTGCAAACTTTTCACCTTTACCCCATACAACCCACATACCGCCTATCTGTTCTGAATACTCAAACAACGGTGCTGTAGCCTGCTCCCTTTCAAGCCAGTCTATCAGAACTGACCTCTCCGCATGGGGAAGAAGAGGCATGGTGGTACGATAACCCTTCTCTTTTAAAGCGCTTGCGTACTGTTCCCATGTAACGCCACACTCCAGATGCCCCCAGCAGTTTTCTTCATCTATAAGGTCAATGGAATCCATACCGGACAGATCCATTACCATACCAACCGGCCTCGGCATCAGGGTACTCGGACGCGGTACGGTCCCGCCATTAAAGTGTACCTTGGAACTGGCAGGCACAACAGGAATATTATTATCATTGGCCACTATCACCACCTCGGCCACCTCATCCCTGTTCTTCGGGGTAGCCACCATGTCCGGCGCCTGCGGGGGGACAAGGCTGAAGTCTTTTTCAAACTTTGCCCTATCGGCAGCGCTATCGCTTACAGATGTGATTTCTTTTAGTTTGTCTATAACACTCATCTGCTCTCCTCCTTAAAAGATTAATTATTTCAAGACGTTCTTTTCAATAAATCAATAAAATGAACCCCTTGTTGACCAAGTGTTTGAGACCTCTGCATAACGTTCTCTTTTGCCCAGATTCTGTGCCTGCCTTATAATTGAACAAAATCGAACATTATAAACCAAGGTTTCATCCTGATTATCAGTTTTTAATTTTTATGCAAAACACTATATAGCCGAACGTTCGTTTTTGTCAAGCATTTTTTATTCACTCTTCCAAAAAATTGAACATTATAAACCACAATTTCATCCCAATTATCAGTTTCCAATTCTTATGTAAAAGACTATATAGCCGAACGTTCGTTTTTGTCAAGCATTTTTTTCACCCCTGCAAAAAACAATGTATTCGGTAAAAATTTTCAAAAAAAATCTGCATAAGGACTAAACTCACCTGCCGCTATGAAGCACCTGCACAATATTGGAAAAAACTTTATACTTCTTGCCAACATCACAGATTCGGTAAAATCGACGCTACCCTAAGGATAAACTACTTCCAAAAACTGTCTATGGCCGCATTCAATTCGAATCGATGTGTGTCACACAAGCACAACCTTCCTATAATTCATTGATCCTAAATCCAGAGTGAATTGTATAGGATCAAAGATTTAGGGTAATTTTTAGGCTAATTTTTTAAAAATTGGGTATCAGTATCTGTTAGGATACATAGAAATGTTTATGGACCCATTGCATGTCCTCCAGTACCCCTATTTTTCAGACGTCCATGCACACTTCTCCTATAGTTCCAGAGTAGTGCCATCCAATGTAGAATGCTATATAGGTATAGAATTTAATTTCCCATAGAGCCAACATAGACGTTCTCCAATACGCTGAAGCACTTCTGTATAAGGAAAACCGTGCATCAACCTCATACAGAAGTTACCTGAACGATTTACCAGTCTTCCGGGGATGTTTAACAGTTTCTTTCTGATAGTCGATGTCCTGCATTGTGACCAGTCACCACCGAGTACAAAGTTCTTAAAGATCAAGATAAGATTGTATGAGAAAACACAAAACCAGAAATAAGCAAGATTGCCCAAAAACCTCCCTGTAGGCACATTGGTGATGTAGTGATCATAGTTCAGATCGCGAATATTAAGCTCTATTCTGGCTCGCTTGTTGTAATCTTTCCACACCTCTTTCGGATCCATATCCATTTGATTATGACAGATGACTTGTAAGCGGTACTTCGGAAACAAAAACAATTGCCCCTTTTTGTCGTGCCTGATGAGCTTTCGTACCACAATAAATTCTTGTGGCTTATCCCAATCTTTAAAACGGTATAGAAAAGATGTCCCGCTTACAGTATCGTCCATATAAAACGGCTCAAACTCCTCCTCTGCAATATACTCACTGATCCAGTTTTTTATACTGGAATACTGCTTTGCAACTATTTCGAAGAAAAGATAATCCCCTTCAATCGATTCAATAGTCTCCTGGCTGAAAAAACCTCTATCCAATTGAACTGTGCGAATAACAAAATGACTCTGTAGTACAGCTTCTACACATTTTTTGTAAAACCCCATAAACCCTGTGGAACCTACACATGATCCAGGCTGTAATTCTATAGCCAAGACAAAACCAAAGGGCTCTATCACACAAACCTTCAGGTGATAACTTTTCCTCCCGGGCTTCCACGGATTATAGCCAACTTCAGCACCTTCCTGATTCCCGTAAACAGTAATGACCTTCGAGTCAAAATGTAAATCTATATACCCCGGATCTGTAAGAGTGCACAACTTCTCTAATATTCCCCTGTTCACCCAAAGGAGTTCATCTATGTTCTCGCCTCTGTATCTTCCAAGTCCATCACGAAATGTCTCGGGATCAGGATATTGCTCTATGTCAAGCTTACCCTTCAAAATGGTATCCTGCATAAGCTTACGACTCCCTTCGATACGCTCAACCCCAAGTATGTTATGTAGTATCAAGAGGTTACCAATTTTGCTTGAACTATATGGTGATTTCCTCTTATTGATTGTCACATACCTGTTAAAAATATCTTCGAATCCTATAATCCTTAAAAAATCTACCATCTGTGGCATGGAAGCTGAAAATGTCATATTTTTGTCATCAGCTACATACTTAAAATCGCTTAAACCCAGTTTCTTTATTAACTTCTTTAACTTTTTTTGTTCCTTTTTCTTTTTTCTCTCTTGTTTTCTCCTTACCTGGCGTGCTATTTTCATAAATGGGCTCCT
>JAGGTJ010000072.1 GCA_021163815.1 Deltaproteobacteria bacterium
GCTTGTATAACACGCATCAATTTGATGTGGCCATAAAGGTTGTGATTTTTGAAAACAGTTTACCCTTAAGGAGCGCCGATTTTACCGAATCTGCTGTGTTGGCAAGGACTTGAAGTACCATAGTACGTCTGCGCCCTTGCCGCCTTGCACCTGCCTGCCGCAGGCAGGTCTTCGGCAAACTCGACGCTTGCAGGATTTAGGTTACAGTAAAATTTGAGACTGACCTGTCTGTCACAACAGGCATGCACGGAAACAGGGCACAACAGGACGTTATGTAAGGCTCTCATATAGGCAGTGCCTTTTGGAGAAGATATGAAAGGTTTTTTTAATGTAAAAAAGCCATGGGAAGTTTTTGATATTATCGATGGTTTTGCTCCGCTTGGAGAAGAGGAGGTCTTGCTTGAATCTGCCCTTGGGAGGGTTTTGAGCCGGGATGTTGTCTCTTTGCAGGATCTCCCTGGTTTTACCAGATCTACCATGGATGGCTATGCTGTGAGGGCAAAGGACACATTTGGCGCTACAGAGTCCATGCCTGCCCTGCTTGAGCTTGTTGGTGAAGTATATATGGGTGATGCCCCGGATATTACTGTAAAAAAGGGAGAAGCCGTAAAGATTCACACGGGGGGGATGCTCCCAGATGGTGCTGACAGTGTTGTTATGCTTGAATATTGCAACATGCTCGACGAGACTACACTGGAGGTTCAACGCAGTGTGGCCCCATTAGACAATGTCATCCTTGCAGATGATGATTATAAAAAGGGGCAATGTATACTTAAAAAGGGGCACAGGCTTCGACCCCAGGACCTTGGTGCCCTGGCAGGTATAGGTCTTGTTTCTGTTACGGTTCATAAAAGACCCATGGTAGCCATAATTTCTACAGGAAATGAGGTGGTGCCCGCAGATCAGACACCTCTTCCCGGACAGGTCAGGGATATGAATCGGTATAATTTTTCTGCACTGTGTGAGAGCTGTGGGGCAGTGCCTCTGCACATGGGGATATGTCGGGATAACTTTGATGCGCTGCAAAACATGGTAACAGATGCCCTTGACAGAGCGGATACTGTCTGGATAAGCGGAGGAAGTTCTGTTGGCACAAGGGATATAACACTTGAGGTTCTTGAGACGCTTCCTGATTTTAGGCTCCTGGTACATGGTATATCTATAAGTCCCGGAAAACCCACGATTGTGGCCAGGGCCGGTACAAAGCCTATTGTTGGTCTGCCTGGACATGTTTCATCTGCAATGATAGTGGCATATATATTTATGCTGCCTTTGCTTTGCCGTCTTTCAGGGGAAAACAGGGATCCTTTTGCACGGTTTAAGGGTCGTGTGGATGCCGTGCTTGAAAGGAACATAGAGTCTGCCAGCGGACGCGAAGAATATGTGCGGGTAAAACTTATTCAAAGGGATGGTAAGCTTATTGCTGATCCGATATTTGGAAAGTCCGGACTTATCTCTCCTCTTGTGGATGCAGATGGGCTTGTGTGTGTAGACATGAATACAGAGGGGTTGTATGAAGGTCAACAGGTGAAGGTTATACTGTTTTGATCTGAGTAGGTCCGGTTTTATATGTCAGACAAGAATGAAGGGGGATTAATACCGTTTTGGAAAATGAATCCGAAAAAGGGGTCTTTGATTTCATAAAATCTTTTTTGAAAAAGAGACATCACCTCGATAACAGTGAGGATCTGACAGAAGAAATTCATGATATCATGGATCATGGTCAGGCAAAAGGACTCATAACCGATGAAGAGTCTGAGATGGTTTGCGGTGTTCTGGATCTCAAGGATACTACAGCAAGCTCCATAATGGTCCCCCGTACAGAGATATCTTCTGCCACAACAGATTCAAGCATAAGAGAGATAATAGATCTTGTAACAGAGTGTGGACATACACGTATTCCTATCAGCAAAAACAGCCTTGATGAAATTGTAGGTATTCTGCATGCCAAGGACATACTTAAGCTTTTGGATCAGGACCTTTCCCAGCCTCCTCCCCCTGAAATTCTGAGAGAACCGTATTTTGTTCCATGGAATCAGAATGTAAGTGACTTGCTGAAAGATCTGAGGAAGAAAAAAACCCATCTTGCCATTGTTACGGATGAATATGGAGGAACTGCCGGTATAATAACCATAGAGGATATCATTGAAGAGATTGTCGGCGAAATCATGGATGAGTATGATAATGATGAATATCTTGTCAAGACATTAAGTGATGGCAGTTTCCTTGTCGATGCCAGGCTTGAAATTGAAAAATTGGAAAAGTTGCTTGGTATGGATTTACCTGATGGAAGTTTTGAATCTGTAGGGGGCTTTATTATATCCCTTAAGGGAAAGATACCTGAGGTAAATGAAAAGATAGTTTTTGATGGTATTGAGATGATTATTAAAAAGGCAGATTCTCGAAAGATCGACAAGGTCCTTATTATACAGAAATCCAAACCCCTTTCTCCTTCCAAACCAGCAGATGATAAAATATGATTTAACATCCCTGCCCCGATACAAGAACCTGTCTTTGAGCATCTCTTCAGGTCTGTTGATGACCGCCTCATTTGCTCCCTTCAATATGGCCTTTTTGTCGTGGGTTGCACTTGTGCCGCTTTTTGTTGCTCTTAATGGGGTTTCCTTGAAAGAAGGCCTTTATCTGGGGTTTATGGCAGGATCGGTCCATTTTATAACCCTTCTTTATTGGATTATTGTGGCCCTCGGTCATTACGGAGGCCTGAACATATTTGCAAGTATTGGGATATTGTTATTGCTTGTATCTTATCTTGCATTATTTCCCGCAATTTTTTCCTGCCTGTTTCTGTTTCTGAAAGACTGCCTTTTCTATGGAATAGCTGTGTCTGCCTGCTGGGTGAGCCTGGAATATACAAGGGCACATCTTATGACCGGGTTTCCGTGGTGCCTTTTTGGCTATACCCAGTATAACAACCTGTGTTTTCTCCAGAGTGCAGATCTGTTAGGGGTATATGGTCTCTCATTTTTGATTGTCCTTGTAAATGTGTCGTTATGGTCTGTTATATTTAAAAGACGTAATAAAGGTGTATGGATAGAGACAATTATAACTGTAGTTGTTGTCTTTGCTACACTCGGTTATGGATATCATTGCCTTTCACGGCCTTTCAGTTCTCAGAAACACGTTAAGGATATAAAGGTCTTAATTGTGCAGGGGAATATTGACCAATCTGTGAAATGGAATCCCGATTTTCGGAGAAAGACTATTACAACCTATATGGATCTTACAGAAAAGGGCATTATCTCCGGTGCCGATCTTGTGGTATGGCCGGAGACCTCCCTTCCATGTTTTTTTCAGGATGACAAAAGTATTCAGATGCTGCTTGCAGGACTTATTAAACGCAGGGGTATCCTCGTTTTTGGAAGTCCTGCATATAGCATGAAGGGAGGTCTTTTAAGATATTATAACCGTGCCTATATGTTGTCTCCATACAGGGGTGGTGATATCCATGTTCAGTATTATGACAAGGTTCACCTTGTTCCGTTTGGTGAATACGTCCCGCTTAAGACAGTATTGGGCTTTATTAACCGGATTGTGCCGGCAGCAGGGGACTCATTCACAGATAGGTGCAAATATATTGATAAATCTTACCAATGATGCCTGGTTTGGGAGAACAGGAGCGCCTTATCAACATCTTTCAATGGCAGTTTTCCGGGCCGTGGAAAACAGGCTCCCTATGGTGCGTGCGGCGAATACAGGAATTAGCGCTATCATACGGCAGGATGGCAGGATTGTTGCCAAAACAGATCTTTTCAGGAGGACAACCATACTGCATTCCATAGGTATCTATCGTCATGAACCAACATTTTATGTGCGTTACGGTTATCTTTTTCCTATTCTTCTCATTTTTCTGTCTGTTGTAATCATTATTCATAGGTTAAAGGTTCAGAAAATGGTATCAGCTCAATAAATAGCGGAATAACAATTCCCTTCAATCTTTCCCTACCTTATTGGTCTTAAACAAAAGAATATCTATGAACACATTAAACAGATTTATACTTGAGCTTTATGGCCTGGTATGGACAGGCCTTGTTCCATTTTTGTCTGTATCTTCAAGAATACGCCAGGGTATTCATCAACGCTTGCTTATGCAATCCTGCAGGCAGCCGTTTGATCTGTGGATACAGGCCGCATCCGGAGGTGAGGCATATCTTGCCCTTGAGTTGATAAGACAGCTTTCCTCTTTCGGTTCCATTACAGCCATCATTACCTCCTGTACGGCTCAGGGTATGTCTGTTTTGAAGGAAGGTATAGGTAAATTACCTGATGCAGGCAAGATGTTTAAGACGTCTTATTTGCCTTTTGATATGCCGTGGCTTATGCAACATGCGCTTGGTATATGGCGGCCAAGGCTTGTCGTGCTGCTTGAAACGGAGATGTGGCCGGGCATGATGGCCGCCTGCCGGAAGGCAGGGATCCCTGTTATTATTTTAAATGGACGGTTGTCCCGGAAGAGCCTGAATGCTTACATGAAATTGCAATCATTCTGGAAAGATGTATGTCCTGAAAGAATATGTGCCATATCACCGTCTGATGCCCAAAGATTTGCCAGATTGTTTGGAATGAAAGATGTAAGCATTATACACAATATCAAGTTTGACCGCATAGACATAACCTCTCGCCTGTATCTTCAGGATGGCTCCATTCTGCCGTTCATTCCTCGTGATACTTCCTTTGTGGTTATGGGTTCTGTTAGGAGGGAAGAGGAAAAAGATATTGCATGGGTCATAGAGAAGATACTGTCTGCCAAACCTGATACCGTAATAGGGCTTTTCCCCCGTCATATGCACAGGATCCGTTACTGGAAACAGAGCCTTGACCGCCTTGGTGTAAAATGGGTCCTGCGATCTTTACAGTCAGAACCGGTTGATCGTGGAACAGTTGTTCTCTGGGATACATTCGGGGAACTGAATATGGCCTATTCCTTGGCACAGGCCGTTTTTGTTGGTGGAAGCCTCAGGCCGTGTGGTGGACAAAACTTTCTGGAACCCCTCAGCAAAGGGGTGGTTCCGTGTATTGGGCCCTTTTTTGACAACTTTGCATGGGTTGGTGAGGAGATCTTTAAACATGATTTGGTAATAAGAGTAAAAAACCGCGATGAACTGCTTTACATGTTGATTGAAAAACTTACCTCACCTTTGGACAGGGCCGCCATTATGGACAATGTGATATCTTATGTAAGGGAGAGGCAGGGCGGAACCCTGCAGGCCTGCCAAACCATCCTTGATATCTTCAATACTCACTTTTAAGCGGGTTTCATATACAGATGTGGCTGTTTTTCACTGTACCTGCACTTGCCATGCCTGCTGGACGTGAGGGCTTATCTGTAAAAATTCCATACCTTTTCTTCCTCATATATGAAGATTTTTACTTAGTCATCAGGTTTGTTAGAGGGTTATCAGTGTTCACAAAGAAAAATGGGTAAGGGGACAATGTCGATGCTGACCTCGTTTTCCTGCATTGTATCCTGCTGATCATATGTAATAATAGTTCCTCTTTTGAGTCCAAGTTTTTTTGCCGCCCTTGTAATGCCTTTTACTTCACGCTTTAAGGTGTAAGGATCGCTGATATCATGGCATACCTGGATAATATCTTTGATTCCGCCTGTGGAAACGGTTATAAAATCACATTCAAATCCATTTTTCAAAAAATATATGGTAGCTTTTCTCCTCTTCAGTTCCCAGAATACGGTTTGTTCCATTGCCTTTTCGGTATTTGCGGAAAACTGGAAAATAACGGCATTGAGAAGACCGTTATCAATAATAAAAACTTTTCTTTCACCAAATTCCTGAATAGATATCTTGGGCGAATATTTCTTTATCGTGTGAACCAAAAAAATTGATTCTGCCATTCTCATAAAATCATAGAGGCTGTTTTTGCCTGTTTTTATTCCCGCGGATTTAAGGTCGTTATAAATCCGATTGATGGAAACCTGCTTAGTGGCGCTTGCAAAAAGGCGTTTAAGGAAAAACTTCAGAGCAATAAGATTTTTTATTTCATAGCGCTCCACCAGATCTCTGAACAGCATAATATCAAAATATTCCTGCAAGATGCGATTTTTTACATCATTGTCTTCCACATCTAACAACTCAGGAAATCCTCCGGAGACAAGATATGTCTCTAATGCGTTATAAACCGCTCCTTTTGTTTCCGAAACATATAAATCAAAAGGAATCCCTTTGAAGGAAAGATATTCGCTGAAGCTCAATGGATAGACCTCGTAACTGATGCTGCGTCCCCGCAGTGATGTGGCTATTTCCGTGCTGAGCATTTTGGCGTTAGAGCCTGTTAGATAGATGTGTTTTGATATTGTGTCAAAAAGTCTTCTGATAAATTTTTCCCAGCCAGGGACATTTTGAATTTCATCAAAAAAGAAATAGCACGATTCCAGCCTGTTTTTTGGATACAATTCCCGGTATCCCTGAAGTATAAGATCCAGCTCTGTGCTGGTAATATCTATCCGTTTGTCCTCAAGATTGATAAAAATGATATTGGATTTTTCTGTTTGTTTTAACAGGCTATCTATCGTCTGGTACAATAAATAAGTTTTTCCGCTTCTTCTTGCACCTATGAGGGAAATAATCTTATTCAGATTCAGAGGAATGGATATAGCCCTGGGGCTGAATTCTGGCAGGGGCTTATGATGAAAGTCCTTTATGAGGGATTTTATGATTTCTTTCTTTTGCATAAAGAAAGAATATCTTTATTGTTTCTTTATGTCAAGGATATATTGTTTGTGTCAGTCCTGAAGCAGGTATTATACGAAACTCACTTTGGCAATCGATGTGTGAGTTTATGCAGGTTTATTCCTGCAAATGGATGCCCGCCTCTGTTTTCACTGTAAAGGTCCGGTAGGTTTTTGCCGATAAGGTATTATGAAAGAAATCATTTTTCACTTTCAAAACCATACTGTATAAATGGAGAGTAAAAATGTCACAGGGTTTAAGTCTGTCTTGTACGGCCCAGGGTGAAACAGTTGGAAAAGACTGCAAAATACTGAGCGCAGTACATGATCTTCATAAGGTGCTTATAAAGACAGACAGTATGCAGGAGATACTGTCTGTTGGTGCTGATTTTATAATGTCTGAAATCGAACAGTACCAAGGAATAATATATTGCATTAATCCTCTTACAGAGCAGCTTATAGGCTGTATTTGGCATCAGGGTTTCTCTATTGAAGACTTTTGCCTGGATTTGAACAAAAAAGAGGCTTTAGTCAATATGAAATTTCCCTCTGATGTTGCAAAGGATGCATACAGGCTTATAGAGGATTTTTTTGACAGGAGAAAATATGCTTCTGAAGACCCGCAGTTTTTTTTGTCAGGCGGGTTTGTTGTATTTCCTCTGACGATAAATAAAAAATTTGCTGGGGAGATAGCTTGTGTCAGAAGGGAAGGAATGCCCCATGATCATTTTCTGGCGATGAGTTTGATGGGAGATATCCTTGAATCAGCGCTTACCAGAGCTACAATAATAGAACAGAATAAGGCGGACAGGGACCGTATGGAGATGGAGCTTATCAGGGGACAGAAACTGGAGTCTCTTGGGGTTATGGTAGGAGGTATAGCACATGACTTCAATAACATACTGACAGCAATTTCAGGGTCAATATCTCTTGCCAAGATGTATCTGAAACCAGAGGACAAGGCATTTCAGAAATTGGAGCAGGCAGACAAGGCGTTTTTACAGGCAAAAGAGTTAACACATCAGTTTCTGACATTTTCAAAGAAGGGGAATGCCCCCATGAAAAAGGCCTTGGAACTTGCCGGGATGATAAAGGATGCCTGTGAGTTTGCCCTTGCAGGATCAAGGGTACAATGCGAAACGGTTATACCGGAAGATTTGATGCAGGTACATGCAGATCGTGGACAGATTAACCAGGTAATAAACAACCTGCTCATAAATGCCAAACAGGCCATGCCGGATGGCGGAACTGTCAGGGTTAAGGCCGAGAACGTGGTGCTTAGAGATGATAACGGGTTACATCTTAAGGCAGGGAAATATGTAAAAATAAGTGTACAGGATCAAGGAGTAGGAATACTTGAAAAGAACCTGTTAAAGATATTTGATCCCTATTTTACCACCAAGGCTGAAGGGAATGGGCTTGGCCTTCCAACAGCGTATTCAATTGTGAAGAAACATGGCGGTACTATTACGGTAGATTCAATGCCTAACAGAGGTTCTGTCTTCTCTGTTTTTTTACCTGCCTCTGAACAGACTGTTCATAGGGAGGTTCCACGTAACAAAAAGACCATAGGAGGCAAAGAAAGAATCCTTATTATGGATGATGAAGAAAACCTCAGGGTGCTTGTGGGAGAGATGCTTGAATCAATAGGTTACAAGGTAAGCCTTGCAAAGGATGGAGAGGAGGCTATAGAATCAATACGTTTTGCAAGCAAATCCGATAATCCCTTTGATGCCGTGATTCTGGATCTGACAGTTCCCGGAGGAATTGGAGGAAAAGACGTAATAAAGGAACTTCGTAAGATATCCCCTGAATCAAAGGCAATTGTTTCCAGTGGTTATACAAATGATCCTGTCATGCTTAATTTTAGGGAATATGGATTTAACGAGGTTATTGCCAAACCCTACCAGCTTGGAGATTTAAGCGAGGTTCTGCATAAGGCACTCTCTTCAACAAACTGAAAATATCCAAGTGCAAACATCCAGTTTCTCTTGGCAGAAGTGGCATAATCTATTCTTTTTTTAATATCTCCCTCGGTTTTTACCACTGATAAGTTCAGCAATTTCTTTCCGACTAATCACGTTTGACAGGGGCAGCTTTTACTTGTGCAGGTTTGGTGGTTGCTGTTTTTGTTTCATTCATGGGCGTATCCTTAACTTTTTTGGTTATATCGTTTCAGACCATATTGTATGGATCTACATCTATAACAAAATTGACTCCGTTTGAGGTGAGACTGTTTTTTGATAGCTTTTCTACCTCATTAACAAGGTGTTTTTGTAAGGCTGTTTTTTTTGATTTAAGCAGTATCTGCCAACGATATCTTCCCTTTATCCTGGATATTGGAGATTCGACAGGTCCGAGTACCTGGACATCCCTTTTTAGTACAGGCCATTTATTAAGTACATTCAGTATGGTTGTACGCAGAAATGATGCCATGTCTGCCGTATGTTTTTTGCTGTTTCCCTCTAACCTGATACAGACAAGGTGTGAAAAGGGAGGATAACCAAGCTGTTTTCTTAACCCTGTCTCCTGTTCAAAAAAGAGTTCATAGTTATGAGAAGCCGCAGCGTCTATTGCATAGTGTTCAGGGTTAAAGGTCTGGACAATTACCTTTCCCTTTTGATTCCCTCTCCCTGATCTTCCTGCCACCTGGGATATTATCTGGAATGTCCTTTCTCCTGCCCTGAAATCGGGAAAACCGAGGGACAGGTCTGCCGCAACAATTCCTACCAGTGTTACCCCTGGAAAATCATATCCCTTTGTAATTAACTGTGTCCCAATGAGAATATCTGTCTTGTGTTCACTGAAATTTTTAAGAATGCGGAAGATCTCATTTTTCTTTCGGATACTGTCAGTGTCTATTCTTAATGTCCTGGCATCAGGAAACAGCCTTTGAACTTCCTCTTCCAGTTTTTGTGTTCCGAAGCCATAGGGTTTAAATACGGATCGTCCGCATGATGGGCACTTTGAGTTTTCGGTCGTGTGAAAGGCGCAATAATGACATCTTAGCATGTTATCTGTGATATGATGCGTCAAGGTCACATCACAGTTAGGGCATTTAAGTGGTTTGCCACAGAAACGGCACAGTAGGATTTGATGAAATCCCCTGCGATTCAGAAACAGTATGGACTGATTTCCTTTTTCCAGCGTGTCTTTTATTTCTCTTTTTAGCTGAGGGCTTAGTATCCTCTCTCTTTTTGTTTTGTCTTTCTCCTTTTTAAGGTCTACGATCTGTATTTCAGGTAGCGGACGGGCCGTTACCCTTTCTGGCATTGATATCATGAAAAATTTTTTGTTGATGCAGTTATTATAGGACTGAACAGAAGGGGTGCCTGAGCCGAGAACTATGACGGCATCCTGCATCCTGGCCCGGACAACGGCCATATCGCGGGCGTGATAATGAGGGGGAGGCTCCTGTTTGTAGGACAGGTCATGTTCTTCATCAACAATTATTAATCCCAGGTTTGGCAGGGGCGCAAATATGGCTGATCTTGTCCCAATTACCACATCCGCTTCACCCCGGGACATACGTTGCCACTGATCAAGCCTTTCTCCCCTGCTTAATTTGCTGTGATAGATTATGACCCTGTCTCCCATCCTGTCCCTGAATATACTTTCCATGTAGACGGAAAGGGCAATTTCAGGGACAAGTATGATAATTTTTTTATTAAGAGAGAGGGCATGCTCTGCCGCCCTGATATAGACCTCTGTTTTCCCGCTCCCTGTTACCCCGAACAAAAGACAGGATGCATATTTCCCTTTATCTATAAGTTGTTTTAAAGACCTCAGTGCCTTTTCCTGCTGACGGTGCAGTTTCAAGGGGGAGAATGCAGGCGTTATGATTGATCCTGCAGGATCCCTGTATACCTCGCGTGTATATGTTTCAACGATACCTTTGCCTTCCCACTTGTTGACGAGGTATCTTGCATTTTTGAATCTGCGGGTTAAATCTTTCAGGGATATGCAGGGAGATGCAAGCACCTCTTCCAAAAAATCCTTTTCTCCTTTTGCCCTTATAAGGTCCGGGTTTTCAGATAGCAGATGATCAGGGTTAATATCTTTAACCGGCCTTACAAATTTGAGTTTAAGGGGAGTTGTTTTCTTAGGTTCCCTGTAATTTACACGTATCCAGCCTTTCTTTTGAAGGGGATAGATGTCTTTGACCGAAAAAGTGAATCGTTTGCCAGGATTTTCCCGTATCCATCTTAAAAGTCTGTACGCCTTTGATCCCGTGTCCATGTTTTCTATGGCACCTAACCCTTTATCTGTGATGGATGCGGTCTTGTAAGGTGTAATGTTAAGACCTGCAGGTAGGGCACACTCAATGACCTTGCCTATGGGTTGCATGTAGTAGGCTGCAATCCATTCAAAAAACATGGCCAGGTCTTTATCAAAAAAGGGGGTTGGATCCACCTCTTCGGCAAGGGGTTTCAACTGGAAATCCGAAGGGTATGGAAGTCCCTTTTCAAGCACATAACCTGTAACCTTTCTGTTTTTAAACGGTACAGTGACCCTGGTTCCAACCTGAATCTCGTTAATGAGATAATCAGGAATTTCATATAAAAAGGTCTTTTTCACAGGCAGCATTACAGCTACCCTTACACAGGTTGAATGATCATCTTTTCTGTCGATAGGAGCTTTATCGGTTTTGTCCAATATGTATGATTTTGGAGCCATTATTCAGACGGTACGGCAAAAAGCCGGTTTATGGTATTTGTTACCAGCCTGTGATCAATAAAATCCATATTGAACACTACCCCTTCACAAGCCAGCCCAGATACAGGATATGCTGGTTATCTATGGATATGAAAAGACAGTCTGATTTTCAGGTATGGTCCTTGTGTCTTTTTTACGACGCCATCGGTTCTACTTTTTACGATGCCATCAAAGTTGATCCGTGGATGGGCACTATTTGATTTCAAGTATCTCATATTCCTGTATACCGCCCGGTGTGCTGATTTTTACCTCATCTCCCTCTTCCTTTCCGATCAATGCCTGTCCGAGTGGAGATGTGACTGATATCTTGTTATTTTCAGGATCAGATTCGTAGCTTCCCAACAGTTGATAAGTTATCTCTTCATCCGTTTTCAGGTTATAAAGCAGGACAGTGGAACCAAATACTACGCGATCAGTGGGGCCATCATCAATCTCAATAACATCTGCCTTTGCTATTGCATTTTTCAATTCATTAATTCTTGCCGCGATAAGAGACTGCCTTTCCTTGGCAGCATCATATTCGGCGTTTTCACTTAGATCACCGTGAGCCCTGGCTTCACTTATGTCTTTAATGTTTTTAGGACGGTCTACGGTTTCAAGATGTTTGAGTTCTGCCTTTAGTTTTTCAAGGCCCTGTTTTGTTATAGGGATTTTTTCCATATCTGTTACTACTCCTGTTAATTTAATATCCCCTAAAACCTGCATAAGCTATAGGGAAACGCCGAGGTTGCCGAAATCGGGGACCCACCAGAAGGGGTAGGGCGTCTGAGTGAAGCGAGGACAATCTACTATGTTGGCAAGGACTTGATCATACTACGTCTCTATCCTTGCCGCCTTGCACCTGCCTGCTGCAGGCAGGTCTTCAGTAAACTCGACCTTTGCAGGATTTAGGTGTCCAATTATGATGAACTTGTAAAAAAATAAAACCGACATGATTGTTTTACATCCCTGCTATCCTTCCTCCCTGGCTTATAATTAATGATACCGTATAGGCCACGGTTAGATTAAAACAAATAGAAAACCATACCCAATTCCAGGACGTCTCTTTTCTTATAGAGGCCAGGGTTGCTATGCAGGGAACATAAAGCATGATGAAAATAATCAGGGTAAAGGCCTTAAGGGGAGTCCATGACGGATCAGTTGTAAGTCTTTTGCTGAGAGATTTGGACTGATTAACGATTGAATCACTGAGGGAATATGCTGTTCCCAGTGTAGAAAGAATGACCTCTTTGGCTGCAAAACCGCCTACAAGGGCTATATCTGTTCTATAATCAAAACCAAGGGGTCTGGTAAAAAATTCCAGTTTTTGCCCCAGCCAGCCGGCCACAGTATGTTTTAACGCTGCCTGTCGTTGCGCTGCATCGATTTTTTCTTCCATTTGTTTATATCGGATATATTCATGCGCTGCCTTGGATAGTTCATCTTTAATGTGGCCGGTGATGGACTCAGGGATAGTTGTATCGGAGTTATAGCCGCGAGGAGAATCCATTTTATTCCGGTCTGTTGTGTATATGGCCTTTAACAGAGGAAAAAAACGGCTCTTTTTAAGTTTTGTAATGAGTTTTTTGTCTTTCTTTGTAACTGTCTGAACATATGTCGCATATAATCTGTCTATCTGTCTCAGATCCTTGCTGTCTTTAATATATTTTTTTAATGCAGGTGAATGCAGTATCATCCTGTTGATCCTGTTTTTCTGATTTTCAAACGCCCTGATTTGATTGGCAGGGAGCTGTGGAAAGGTCATCATGGCCCACAGCAGTATAGACAGTCCAAGGATTATGGTGCCGGCCTTTTTAATATACTGAAATGTCCTTTCCCATGTGTGGATACAGACCCCTTTCAGCGTAGGAAGCCTGTAGGGTGGTAGTTCCATTACAAAGGGGGTTTGGGAACCTTTTAACACGGTTAATCTGAGCAGCTTTGCTGCAAAAAGTGCGAAAATCCATGATATTATAGTAAGAAGAAACATCATTGTTGTCTGATTTTTGGAGAAAAAGACTGTTATAAGTACCGCATATACCGGCAGTTTGGCTCCGCAGTTCATAAAAGGAATGACCAAAAGGGTTGCTATTCTTTCCTTAGGATCCCTTAGTGTCCTTGTTGCCATTATTCCAGGAACTGCACATCCCCCTGATATCCCTCCGCTTATTATTAAAGATATGACCGAATTGCCATGAAGGCCAAACCATCTCAGTACCCGATCCAACATAAATGCTATCCTTGCCATATAGCCGGAATCTTCAATGATTGCGATGGCAAAAAACATGAACATAATAATAGGGACAAAACCCAAGACACTGCCAACCCCATCAACAATTCCGGACATGATAAGAGATTGGAGATGCCCCTTTGGAACAACAGTGCAGATAATTACCTTCAGTTTTGAGAAAAGCATGTCTAACCAGTGGATGGGTGCTTCGCTGGCAGAAAAGGTAAAAAGATACATCCCATAAAGAATCATAACCATTAATATCGGGCCAAGGATGCGGTTTGTCATTACCTTGTCTATTTTGTCTGACATGTTAAGTCGTGACTGAATCTGTCTCTTTAACGTGCTTTTTGTTATTCCTGTCAGATACCCGTAACGGTGATCTGCTATAACTCCTTCAGGGTCCTCCTCAAGTGTGCTCAATGTGTGTTTGATAACCCTTTGAGTTATAGCGCGGACTTTTTTACTGAGATCAGGATCCTTTTCCAAAGATGCAAATACCTGTTCGTCCCCTTCAAGACATTTCAGTGCAAGCCATCTTGCCGGATATTTTTCATCTATAATATTGGATGCCTTAATAATAGATTCTATTTCATCAATAGCCCTGTCAATGTCTAAGCCGTAAGAGATTTTTGCAGGCTGCCATTCCCTGGGGTTAGAAACCAGTTCAACTATCTTGTCGAGAAGTTCATCAGTGCCCTTGTTTGATCGTGCTACCATTGGGACTACGGGAACACCCAACAGGGAGGAGAGCTGTTCATGGTCTATGATAATGCCTCGTGATTTTGCTATATCTACCATGTTGAGGCCTATCAATAAAGGTACTCCCATCTCTTTTAACTGTATGGTGAGATAAAGATTCCTGTCAAGGTTGGATGCATCTACTATGTCTACTACAAGGTCTGGCCTGTCGTTGATCAGAAAATTCCTCGCTACGAGCTCTTCGAGGGAATAGGCAGTCAGGGAATAGGTGCCTGGCAGGTCAACCACTTCTATCCTGTATCCCTTGTGGTCAACGGAACCGTACTTTTTTTCAACAGTCACCCCAGGGTAGTTTGCAATATGTTGTCTGGCCCCTGTTATTGCATTAAATACAGTACTTTTCCCTGCATTTGGATTCCCTGCAAGGGCTATGGTGATCTTTTTTTTCATTTGGTGTTTTTCTCCGGGGTATCAGGAAAATCTATTTCAACCTGAATGAAGTTTGCCTCATTGTTTCTCAGTGTGAGTACGCAGTCTCTTACCTTTATGGCCACTGGATCTTTCAGTGGAGCGCGTCCCTGGACATGTATTTCTGTATCAGGGACAAGGCCCATTTCCCTTATCCTTCTTCCCATTTCTCCTGTGGCCGATACCTTTTTTATAATACCGTCCTGATTGTTTAACATCTTGCGCATTGGTATTATCTTTTTCATTGCCGTAATAAGTGGCCTCCTTTACATTGCAGGTCTTACCGTAAAAACACAAAAAAACCGTGCTGAAAAATCGGGCTGTATTTTTTATCTCCGTGGGTGGACAGGATATCTCTATCGCAGGATTGCTCTTGAAACAATGGTCTTTTCCATTTCCTTGGAGCCCTCGTATATTTCCAGTATTTTTGCATCCCTGTAAAGACGTTGAACCCTGTATTCGTCTATGTATCCGTAACCTCCGTGCAGTTGGAGCGCCTCGTTGGCACATTTTACTGCTGTTTCACCACAGTACCATTTGGCCATTGCTATAAGCGCATGGTCAATATGACCGTTATCGAGCGACCAGGCGGCCTCATAATACAGGTTTCTTGCCGCCCTGATCATGGTGGCCATCTCGGCTATCTTGAATTGTGTTACCTGAAAGGAGGAAAGATGTGCCCCGAACTGCTTTCGTTTTTTTGTATATTTTATGGATTCATCAAGTGCAGCTCTTGCAAGACCAACTGCCTGTGCACATACATGTGGCCTGGTTCTGTTGAAAAAAGCCATCAGCTCATAAAAACCTTCTCCTTCCTTTCCAACGAGGTTGTTGATGGGTACCTGGACATTGTTTAAAGACAGTTCTGCCGTATCGGAAGCACGCACACCTAATTTCCCTCTGATCTTTGTTGATTCATAGCCAGGGGTGTCTGTTGGCACCAGGATAAAACTGTGCCGTTTGTGTCTTGATGGGGCATCAGGATTGGTCAGGCAAAAGACAAGTACGTATTTGGCTATGTTACCATTTGTGGTGAACATCTTTGATCCGTTTATGATCCATTTATCATTATCCTTTACGGCTGTTGTTATTGCGGATGTAACATCACATCCTGCATCAGGCTCTGTGATTGCTGTCCCCATCATGGCTTGTCCTGATACCAGTTGAGGCAGCACCAGCTTTTTTTGTTCTTCGGTTCCGAACAGGCCTATCAGTTCAGAGCCGAATGTGGCTGAAAGGATTGCCTGACCAATGCCAGGGTCCACTGCCCAGAATTCTTCGGCAATAAGGCAGTGTTCAAAGAAACCCATGCCTGCTCCACCATAGGCTTCGTCAATGAACACGCCCACAAAACCAAGCTCGCATGCCTTTTTCCACAAATCAAGGTCAAACGTCTCTTCTCTGTCAAACTCCATTGCCCTGTCCGGGAATTCCCCTTCGGCAAATTCCCTTGCAGCCATTACAATGTCACGCTGTTCTTTTGTGAGGGTAAAGTCCATACTGAAACCTCCGTTTTAATGTGTAACCTAAATCCTGCTTAAGCCATTGCAATCTAAGTATTACCCCCTAATCTCTAACCAGGAGGCCAGGTCATCTTTCGGCCTCCAAGAAGATGCAGGTGAAGGTGGTATACCTCCTGTCCTCCGTCTCTGTTGCAGTTAAAAACTGTCCGGTAGCCTGAATCTGCTATACCAAGCTGCGATGCAATGATTTTTACTGCAAGAAAGATATCGGTAATAATCGATATGTTTTCTTTATCGAGGTCATTGAGGGTGGCAATGTGTTTTTTCGGTATAATCAGGATATGGTGTGGTGCCTTTGGATCAATATCATTGAATGCAAGCACCGTATCAGATTCAAACACCTTGTCTGTCGGGATTTCACCCCTTGCAAGTTTGCAGAATATACAATCGGTCATTGTTGCTCCTCCTGTTCAGTTTCTCTTGATTGTTACCCGGAGAACCCTTTCCGTTGCCTGTGTGATCTTGAAACGATCATCAATCCTTATACCACAAATCCATACCGGAATTTCGTTAAATGTCAAGATGGGAATTGTCTTTCTTTCAGATAGTGGAATCTTTAGATCAATAAAAAGATCCTTGATCTTTTTATGTCCATGCATACCAAGAGGAATAAAACGGTCTCCGCTACGAAAAAACCTCAGTTCCAATGGATAAGAAAGGGTGTCTGCATCAAAAAAGGCCTCTGCCTTCTTGACGTCTGATGTTTGAATAGACTGCTGCTCTGATCTTATCAGTGTGTTGTCTGTATGGCCCTTGTCTTTGTGAAACAGGCAATGCTCGTCTATCTCATCTCTTGATATCTCCGATAGAGAGATATCGCATGAAAAATCCTTTGACCTGTATTTTCCGGGACCGTTTATACGAAAGGGTTTGTCCGCTCTTTTTCTGTCGAATCTGTTTGCACGGGTAACTACGAGATGGCTGTAGCTTCGTCTTAGAGATACCTTTCCGGGCAAGGTGATCTGTGCATTGGGCCTGCCTTTTTCAGTTGCAATGGCGTCTGCCCTTTCTATGTGGTGTAAGGTGATGCCGTTAAGATTGCCTGCAACATCACGTATAACTGCCCTCAGTATTCTTTTCCGTAACGCCGGATGAAGGTCAGTAAAGGTGTGTATGGGCAGCCTGGTAGAGCCTTCTTGGATTATGGCGTGCCTTGTCAGCCAGTTCGTGGCTATGCCGTCCAGAAAATCGTCCTCATCTCTCATTATACAGGCTGTTTGAGCGAGGATCTTTTCAAGCCCCTGCTGATACTGCCTGAGTAATGGCATAAGTTGAAGCCTTATTCTGTTTCTTAGATATCCCGTGTCGAGATTTGAGGGATCTGTGATATATTCAAGCCCCATCTGATCAAGATACTGTTCTATTTCCGCACGGCTGATATCTATAAGGGGCCTTATGATCAAGTTGTCTCTGTACGGTGGTATTCCGGACAATCCGGATGTGCCACTGCCTCTTAACAGTCTCATCAGCACGGTTTCTGCCTGGTCATTTTGGTTGTGCCCCATGGCAATTTTGTTTGCACCAAAGGATTCCTTTACATTATACAGAAAATTGTATCTGGCCCTTCTTGCCAGATCTTCTGTGCATCCTTTGTGCCTGCTGATTGTGCCTTTGTCCTTTTTTGAAACAAAGGGCAGGCCATATTTTTCTGACAGTTTCTTTACAAAGCCTGTTTCCCTGTCATCGTCATCCGGCCTGAGTCCGTGATCAAAATGGGCCACAACAATTTGTGTTTTCAGTTCATCCATCAGGGTATACATCAGGTGCAAAAGGCAGATGGAGTCAGCTCCCCCTGAAACGGCGGCCACTATAATATCCCCTTTTTCTATCATGGCATGTTTGATAATGGTTTTTTTTACCTTTTGTAATATCATGGGGATAGTATCTACATATCAGTTATTACCGTGAAAACACACATAAACCATGTCCAAAAACAAAAGACTTTTGTCAAATCAAGCGTCTGTAAACACTAAACAGACAAGACCTGTACGGGGTCCGGAACAGAAAACTTTTCTGCCACGGTCTTTCTCTTTTATTGAGCTGATACAAATATACTTTATTGTCAAAATATGTTACAGAAAAAATAAAAACCTGCCTGAAAATAGCCTTTGAATTTATCAACTTTACTACAGCAGTTTGTTCCATGGTCAAGGCCTTAATGTTTATCATAAAACGACCCTGTGTTCATCTGTAAAATTTTGGGGTTTTTGCACAACGTTTTCTTTTGTCCGGTGTCTGTGCCTGTTTGTTGCCAAACAGGTCAGAATTGAATCTTGATGGCGTCGTAAAAAGTTTCCATCTACTTGTGTTAGCCGATACAAAAAAGAATACTCATGGGAAACAGAGCAGAGATAATAAAAAAAATTAAAGAGCAATATCCTTTTTTATCAAAACAATATGGGATTTGTCGCATAGGTATTTTCGGTTCTGTAGCCATGGATTCAGCAAGGCCAGATAGTGATGTGGATATTGTAGTTGAGTTTGAACGTCCCATAGGATTAAAATTTATGGAGTGTGTAACATATATGGAAAATTTATTTGGAAAGAAAGTCGATGTGCTCACTAAAGATGGAATAAAAAATATTCGCGTAAAAAATGTATCAACAGAAATAGAGAAAAATATCATTTATGTCTAAATGAACCGATCGCGATTTAATTGAGGATATATTGATCTGTATTTCAAAGATAAGACAATATTCTCAGGGTATTAGCTATGAAGGTTTTGTTGATGATTTTAAAACACAGGATGCAATCATTAGAAATTTGGAAATCATAGGCGAAGCTTCAAAGCAAATATCACCTGAACTCAAGGACAAATATCCGTTTGTCCTATTGAAAATGATAGCCGGTACCAGAGATAGATTGATTCATGGATATTTTGGTGTAAATATTGATATCGTGTGGGATATAGTAACTATGGATATTCCTGTATTGGAACGGGAGTTCAAAAAAATCAAAAGGGAATATTGCAGCTAACAATCGGGGTTATTTGACCGCCATTACGCCGCACCCTTTGGGCTTGCTTCATGTCGGCAAGTGACTCGTTGTTGTTATAGGGGTTGGTCATACGTTGGACACCTTGTATGCCTTTACGCATGACCAACCCCTATGCCTTGTATATGAAGATTTTTACTTAGCATCGGTTTTGCTTTTTACGTGTTCATCAACATTATAACAGGAGATAATTATGAATATAAAAAAGATTGTTTTACCTGAAACAGAACTGCCACGTCAGTGGTACAACATATTGCCTGAATTACCTACACCTATGGAACCTCCTCTTCATCCGGCTACAGGCGAACCTGTCAGCCCGGATGATCTCTTGCCCATATTTCCCATGCCGTTGATAGAGCAGGAAATGACTCAGGATACATATGTGGATATCCCGGATGAGGTTCTGGAAAAGTATCTTATATGGCGACCTACTCCATTATACAGGGCGCGTGGACTTGAGGCGTGGCTCGATACCCCGGCCAGGATATATTACAAGAATGAGGGTGTAAGTCCGGCTGGCAGTCATAAGCCCAACACGGCTGTGGCTCAGGCATACTACAACAAGATATCCGGAACAAAACGGCTATATACAGAGACCGGAGCAGGTCAGTGGGGCAGTGCCCTGTCTTTCAGCTGTGCACTTTTTGGCCTGGAATGCAAGGTCTTTATGGTCAGGGTGAGCTATGATCATAAGCCATACCGGCGTATCATGATGGAGACCTGGGGTGGAACCTGTGTTGCAAGTCCAAGCAATGAAACCAATGCGGGGCGGTCAATACTTGAAAAGGATCCCGACTCACCGGGCAGTCTCGGCGTAGCAATAAGCGAGGCAGTGGAATCTGCAGTGGCAGATGAGAACAACAAATATTCGTTGGGTAGCGTCCTGAACCATGTCATGCTTCATCAAACCATAAATGGCCTTGAATGTAAGAAGCAGATGGAGATTGCAGGGGATTATCCTGATGTGATTATAGGTTGTGCAGGTGGTGGCAGCAACCTTGCCGGTAACTGTCTTCCCTTTGTCCGTGACAAGATTAATGGTAAGGATATAGATATCATTGCAGTAGAACCTGCAGCATGTCCTACCCTGACCAAGGGCCCTTTTACTTACGATTTTGGGGATGCGGTAAAAATGACGCCTCTTTTACCGATGTACACGCTTGGACATAATTTTATGCCAAAGCCGCTGCATGCGGGAGGGCTGAGGTACCATGGCATGGCTCCTATAATAAGCCAGCTCATTGTAAGTGGCCTTATTCGTTCGGTTTCCGTGCATCAGCTTGAGACCTTCAAGGCAGGTATTGCCTTTGCGAGGACAGAGGGTTTTATAAGCGCTCCTGAAACCAATCATGCCATAGCCGTTACCATACAGGAGGCTTTAAAGGCAAAGGAAGAAGGGAAAGAGAAGGTTATATTGATGAATTGGAGCGGACATGGCCTGGTTGATATGATGGCCTATGAGGCGTATCTTGCCGGAGAGCTTTCTGATTACACTATTGATGATGAGGAAATAAAAAAATCTCTTGCTGAACTTGAGGATCTGCCAAAGCCAAGGCAGTATCGTGTTTGATGGCGTCGTAAAAAGTCTCCATCTACTGTGTTATAGTG
>JAGGTJ010000026.1 GCA_021163815.1 Deltaproteobacteria bacterium
CACCTAAATCCTGCAAGCGTCGAGTTTGCCGAAGACCTGCCTGCAGCAGGCAGATGCAAGATAGCAAGGGTACAGACGTACTACGAGCAAGTCCTTGCCACCGCACGCAGACAAAATATCCTTGCCACCAACTGGAAAATACAGCCTGGTTTCTCAGCACGATTTTGTGTGTTTTCAAGGCATTTTTTCCGAATACCCATAAAATAATCACCATCAGGAACAAGTCAAGATTCAATAAAACTGTCAACAGGTGCCAATTGTTCATTATTACATCAGAATTGAATCAATGACACCTAAATCCTGCAAGCATCGAGTTTGCCGAAGACCTGCCTGCCACAGGCAAGTGTAAGACAGCAAGGGTGCAGACGTACTACGATCAAGTCCTTACCACACAGATTAGCTAAAATCGGCGCTGCCCTAAGGGTAAACTATTTTCAAAAACTGTTTATGGCCGCATTCAAATCGGTGCATGTCACACAAACACAACATTCCTATAATTCGCTGATATTAAAGGCATAAATTTCTTTTTGAAAATAGTTTATGCAGGTTTTATGTTAAAGGTATCAGATCAATAAATGGAGCATACAAACCATTGAACAAAAATTATTCCTCCGAAATCCCCGGACAACTCTCCTCTATTGCTCCTTGTTGACCTGTTGGCACTCTTCCCTGAAAAATTTCATATCAAAAAAACCGGATGATCTGTATAATGGGACTTAAAGATACTATATCATCTTATATTTCTTTATACTAACTGTTTACCAAAATTCATTTCCGTAAGAGGCAAAACAGGTTTTAAACGAGCCGTTCTCAGGTTGCCCTTACCCTCTTATTATTCTTTACAGAGTTTTCATGCTTCAAAAAAGTATAATTTTCTTTTTGGAAATAATTTATGCAGGTTTTGGGTAACAAATTAAAACAGCGACAAGATCATGATTGAACTTAAGATTCTACTGTTACTTCTCGTTATAAATGGGACTCCACCTGTAATAGCACAGCTGTTGCCCAAAATGCTCAGGTGGCGTCTCGATAGTAAGATCATATTTATAGACGGACATCCCCTTTTGGGATCACACAAAACCATCGGCGGTTTTATCTCCGGAATTGTCGCAGGAGGGATATATGCCTTGCTTGCAGGGTTTCCTGCAGGTATCGGGCTTGGAGCAGGCACCCTTGCAATGCTTGGAGACAGCATCAGCAGTTTCATAAAACGGCGATTAAACCTGTCTGAAGGAAAAGATGTCTTCCCCTTGGACCAGCTTTTTGAGGGCCTTTTGCCAATCCTGCTGTTAAACAAGTTTCACTACCTCTCATGGAACAGCAGCCTTATTGTTTTGATTCTGTTTATTGTTACAGCATGGGGCATATCGAAAATATCAGGAAAGATATTCAGGCATCCCGCACCAACAGGATCAGATAATGACAACAGGCAGGTACAAAAAAACAAAGACAGCAAATCCGATAAGTTCACATCTTACCTTAGAAACAAAAAAACCAATACAAACAACATGGTACGGGTAAAGGGAAGTTTCAAGGAATGGCGCGCATGTCATATTGCCCTTTCCCCAATGGCCCGGTTATTAAATTTTGAAAGCGTAATCTACTACCGGTGGTTTATGGAGGGGATATTCAAATGTACAGGAATATACGAGCGTGGCAAAAACAATGCCCTCAAGGTAAACCTGAATTCCGTTCACCTTTCATTTTCCTCCTTACCTGCCAGCTTTGACAACTACAGGATCCTGTTCTTGACAGACCTGCATCTCGACGGTCTGGATGGCCTGGTTGAACGTGTTAAAGATATAGTGTCAGAGATAGATGCAGACCTGTGTATAATGGGAGGCGACTACAGGATGGAAATGTACGGACCATTTGACAGGGCAAACAAAAGGTTGGCCTTCCTTATGGATGTAATAAAGGCCAGGGATGGCATATTCGGTGTCCTTGGCAATCATGACTGCCTTAAAATAGCCCCTGAACTTGAAGATGCCGGCATCTGCATGTTAATTAACGATTCAATTATCATTGACCGGGGCCAGGATATTATAAGCCTTGTAGGGGTAGATGATCCTCATTACTATAAATGCCACAATCTGAAACAGGCATTTGCCAAGGTTCCGAAAAACACATTCACTCTCCTTGTATCCCATTCTCCTGAAATTATAAACTATACAGACGGAATAAAAATTGACCTGTGTCTTTGCGGTCACACCCACGGCGGCCAGATATGTCTGCCATATATAGGCCCTGTATTTACTCACAGCAGGACACCGCGCAGGTTTACTTCCGGACTCTGGCAGCACGGTAAGATAACGGGATACACATCAAACGGCGTTGGCGTATCAGGAGTACCGGTACGGTTCAATTGCCCACCGGAGATTACACTCATAACATTGAACAGATCTGTATATAAAACCGCTGAAAACACGGCGGCCGGACATAAGCAGAAAAAAGACAACGGAGGTACAACTCATCATGCTTGACGAACTGATAAAAAACAGGGAGAAGCTGCATACACGAAATATTCAGCTTACCACATATCACCATTCAGACTCCAAAGTAATTATCCACGGCATTTTAAAAGACAACCTCTGCACAAAGGCATTTGATGCAACAGGCATTGTAAAAAACCCGGGGACACTACATCACATAGACGTAAAACTACTTATAAACATTAATCCACTCACAATAGAGGATGCAGAGGCAGAGATGATACATGTTCCCCTTCCCGAATGCCATAGCACCCTTGATACCGTTGAAAAGCTGAAGGGACTTGAAGTAAAGGCAGGCTTTTCAAAAAAGATACATGCAATCATGGGAGGGAAAAGGGGATGCAGTCACCTTTGCAATCTTATTATTGTTATGGCACAGGAAATTGTCCAGGGCTCACTGGTACAGAAACGAAAAGAAAAGCCACCTGTTCCTGACGATATTGACGGCCTCGCAGACAAAGAGTTTTTGATAAATTCATGCCGTATGTGGACAAAAGACGGTCCCAAAATCAAGGCACTGAAACAGGCAATAGAAGAACGTAACAAACACTGAGTCGGATTCCTTTTACAATACAGCACCATACAGGTAAACAGATTGACTAAACATATTGTTACAGAATATTCAGTTTGGTTAAGGTTCTACATAATCACACTTAGTGTTTTTCCCGCCTAATCTATGCTTATGTAAGCTTGACTTTTTGAGCGTGTACTATATAAGAGACCAATAAAACAGCAAAAAAACAGATGCGCCAGGCAGATGAAATTTTATTTGCAAACCAAAAGGAAGGGGGCAAACAATGGGTGAAATGAAATAAAACCTCCGTTTCTCGCACTGAATATGGAGATTTTGTTTCCCCGTGATTCATTTTGACCGTATATGATGAATCGGTTTCTCATTATCGTTCTTTAAACAAGGAGTTTTTTTGATGAAGTCCATTATAGAAACCTGCAAGCCGAGGCAAGACATCCTAAGTGGTACCTTTAATCCCGAAATCTTTACAGCCTCGCTCAGTGAGGTGATTCGGCACTACACCGGTCAAGGTGCGACCATCCATTCCCTGTATACAGATGGTGAGCAATTTTTCAGGGAGGCAACCTACCCTACAGATGGTCTCAAGATGGTTCTCTCCGAGGTCTTTGCCCGTCTTGCAGGAAACGCTACAGTCCCTGCCATTCACCGGCTCGAAACCGCCTTTGGCGGCGGTAAAACTCACACCCTCATTGCCTGTGCACACATAGGGTTCAAAGGCTCAGAATTGAGGGATGTCACAAAAAACATCCTTGAAAACGATCTGCTCCCAAAGACTGGGGAGGTCTCTGTTGTTGGAATCGCAGGAGACGAAATCCCTGTTCACAAGCCCGTTGGCACGGAACTAAGGCCTTATACACTATGGGGTGAGATTACCTATCAGATCGGAGGTGAGTCTCTCTATCGGGAGGTGGAAGCAGAGGCTGAGTCCTATGCCGCTCCGGGGAAAAACTATTTTGAGACGATATTTGAGGGCAGAAAAGTCCTTCTCATGCTTGATGAGCTGGCACAATATGCGGCCAGGTTATCGGCAGCAAGGCCCGACGGCGGGGATCAGCTTGCCGCCTTTTTGATGGCCTTGCATGGCTATGCGCGGACCAATCCGGGTATTGCAATACTCATGACTCTTGCCAGTGCAACGGACGCCTTTGCCAGCCAGACCAACCAACTATCCAAACTCCTCTCAGACGTTACGGGGAAGGAGATCTCACACGACGATGCACTGGGGATCGGGCAGCAGGCGATCAGCGGCGTAAGCAGTGTGGTTGCTCGCGATGCTACAGGCGTTGTACCCGTTCAGGCATCCGAGATCTCACGGGTACTTGCAAAACGATTATTCATATATATTGATCCCTCAGCCGCCGAAGCGACTGCCCTGGAATACGAAGCCCTTTATAAGAAAAATACCTCGCTTCTTCCTGATGAGGCTACTCGCACCGATTTCAGGGATCGGATGATCAGCCATTACCCCTTTCATCCTACCTTGATCGATTTCCTGAACAACAAGCTCGCTGCATCTGAAGACTTTCAGGGTACCCGCGGGGTCCTTCGAATCCTTGCCCTCACGGTCCGAAATATCTGGAAGAAAGGCTGGGAGATTCCTATGATTCACACCTGTCACATCGATCTTCGTGATCCACGGACCGTGAATGAAATAGCGGCCAGAACAGGGGGCGGAGACCTTTTACCAGTCCTGAATGCGGATGTAGGCGGTGCCGACACCGACAGCATCGAGGGCGGCCGCAGCAACGCTGAACTGGCCGATCTTCGTAACCCCCATCCCGACGGTTGGCCCATGCACGAGTACACCTGGAAAACGGTTTTCCTGCACAGCCTGGTGGGCCGCGAGCAGGGACTTGAATCGAACCTTTTCGGCCTGACCAAACAAGACGCCCTTTTTCAGGTTGCCTTCCCCGGTCTGACCCCGCCGCAAATCGCAGAGGCCTTAAAGGAGATCAAAAACAGCGCCTATTATCTACGGTTCAACCGAGGCCGTTACTATGCCAGTCTGGATCCATCGGTGAACATCGCCTTGGCAAAGATTCGAAGATCTCTGCAAATACCGGATGTGGAGGGGCTCCTTGACGTCATGGCACGCAACGTGGTGAGTGCAAACATAAAGGCCTTTCACGTAGTCCCCGACGTGGCGGCCCCTGAGCATATCCCCGACAACCAGGGAAAGCCCGTCCTTGCCCTTATAAGCCTGGGAGCAGATGATCTGAACATCGAAGCGTGCATTACTACATCCGGCCCGAACCGTGCACGGATCGAGCAGAATCTTGTGCTTCTTCTCGTGCCTGACACCGTCCATATCCGTACCCGGTACGACGAACAAGAGCATCACTTAGGAGCCCAGAGTACTCCGGCCCAAGAGGCCAAAAAACGCCTTCATGATCTGGCGCGTACCGTGCTTGCCATGCACCGCTTGAAGCAGAATCCTCGAAACTACGGTATCAACCCGAAAAAGCTGGATGAGGACGAGTTCAAGCAGCGCTATAGCGAGCGGGAAAAGGCCCTTGAGACGGCCGTTACTGAAACCTACAAAAATCTGTGGTACCCCTCGGCCGACGGCACGTTTACCCGCAAAGAGATTCGGACGGCCGGAGGAGAAGGGGGTGCGTCTGTTCTCGAACAAATACGGCAGGTGCTGCTGGATGAAGGAGAACTGGTGACGGCCGAGCACTGCACACAGAGTGCCTTGACTAACCTGCGGAACATCTTCTTCACCAACGCCGATGTAGTCTCCCTCAAAAATCTGAGAGAAAATTTCTGTCGGGTTCGGAGCTGGCCGATCCTGGAGGCTCCTTCCGTGTTCGAACAGATCATCCGGGCCGGTGTCAGCAGGGGCATGTGGTGCCTCTTCCGTATAGAAGATGAGGAAAGTACACGGCCCAACGAGTTTTACGACCGCGAAACAGGCGAAATTCCCTTTCATCTTGATTTGAGCAAGGAGTATTCCATCGTAACACCCGAAGGCGCCAGAAAGCGTGGCTGGGCAGGAGCTGTGGGACCAGACTTGACCCAGGTAAGCGACTGGGTGCGCCAGTCTGTCAGTGAAGATCAGGTCACCACGGTTAACAAGATTGCAGAATCCGTCAAAAACAGATGGGGAGAGGTGCCCGAAACAACCATCAACGAGGCCATTACCCGCCTGGTGCAGGACCGCCGTCTCATGGCTTTCAAGGGCAAGGCAGAACAGGAGGAAAGACCCGATCTCATCTTCGGTACAAGCGCGGTCTTTTACACCCCGGAACCTACAGATATTGTTAGCACCCCGGCAAAGGCCTCGGAAAAGGGCTGGATCAGCCCCAGGAAGGAGGAAATCAGCCTTTCGGGCAGGGCCGGGGCCAAAATCCTTTTTCCCCTGCTCCACAGGATCGGCTCACTCTATCAGCGAGGCGGCAAAACCACAATAGACAACATGGACATGATAGACATGCTCCTGCCTGGGGGAGGCTCCCTCAGGATTAGCCTGACCGATGTTCCCCCTGATTCCATGAAGGCCCTTGGCGAGTTTTTCGAGGTTGTATCCGGCCTCGTGAAGATTGGGGACAGCACCGAGGCCTATCTCGATATCATGGATCCCAAGGAGAATTGCCCGTTCGTAAAGGAACTTAAGAAAGGCAAAGAGAAAGAGGAGTAGCAAAACAAGATGAAAACCGGAGCCAAAGTGAAAAAAGCAGAGGATGTCGTCCGTTTGAAGAAAATCGCAAAAGATATCTCAAAGGCGCCCTGGATACTCCGTGTGACCGAGCACAAAGACAGGCCGGTTCCGGTAATGATTGTCAAGGAGCGTATCCTTCCAGACCAGCGCACCGACACAGATGGCCTCATCGCCCCCCGCTCCATTCTCAAGGAACGGGGGGCGATTTACGGACAGGCCCAGCTTCGATGCCTCCCGGTCATCCGCACCATCCTTTCACGCGTATGCGACCGTGCAGGCATCCCCTTGGAACTTCAGCGATTTTTGAACGGCAAGCGCATCACCTTCCGGGGCAACCTGCCCCTGGACGAGGAGGCCGGCCCAAAACTGGCCATGATATTCAAGCTCCAGGAGCGGATCACGGAGATGGACCGGGTCGAGCTGATCGCACGGCGCGTGAACAGGTTTACACGGGAGGAGGTTTCTTATTGGTATTCCCGCATAACCAGCTTCGGAAAGGCGGCTAATCGCTGGGCATTGTCGGGCATGAAGGTGATGCTCGCAGGCCAACCCAGGGACCCTCATGTTGAAACCATGCTGGATAAACTTCGAAAGCTCTATTAGTCCACAGATAATTATGATGGAGAGAAAGACGAACCGGAAACGAACAAATGATCTCCGGCTGATCGAGGCCGGGTTCCCCTGCCACCAGGTAGGTGCAGAAACACAGAGGGAACGAGGAGCCAGCTCCGCACTGCCCCCACTCTATTTCCTTCACGTCTGGTGGGCCCGGCGGCCCCTCACGCCCAGCCGGGCCGCTATTTTGGCCTCGTTCCTCCCTGCAGACACTGATCCCGACTGCTTCCTCCGCCAGCTCGGCATTAAAAAGCGGGTGGTGGAAATCAACGGCCAAAAGTGGACCCTGACGGGAAAAATCCTCGAGAGAGTAAAGAGACGCGATGACGGGGAGGAGGTGCTGGAGGTTGATTCCCGGGTGCTTCAATTTTTGAGAAAGGAGATCGACAGGAGGGCCGAGAGCCGTGAAATCATTGCCAGGCTCAAATCCCAAGACCCTTCACTGGCAAACGATCCGGTTCTGATGCGCTGGGAACAGGACTCACAGCCGATTCCCGATCCGTGGCCAAAAAAGGGGGAAGTTCTTCCCGTCATTTCAAAGGCAGCAGATCCGTGGTGGTTTAAAAACCTCATGGCCGTAACCGGAGCATATGGAGTTAGAGTCCCAAACCTTTATGGTTATGATCGAGCTTATCTCAGTCATCCTGACAATACCGAAAAATCCTTGACAGTGCTCGACCCCACTGCAGGCGGAGGGTCTATTCCATTTGAGGCGTTGCGCCTTGGTCACAAGGTAGTTGCTAATGAACTCAATCCTGTTGCATCGGTCATTTTGCATGCAACGGTTGACTATCCATTTAGATTCGGACTCGATCTTGTAAGCCAATTAAGAGCCTGGGGAGAGAAACTTATCGCGATACTTGATGAAAGACTCAGAGAGTACTTTCCATCTAAACACAAACTCCCGGATTTCGAATTGAATGTTCTAAAGGGCCATCTGAGAAGGCAACCTGATTTGGTAGAAAAATTTGATGAAGAAAACACAACCACCTATCTCTACTGCCGTCAGGTGACCTGCCCGCATTGCGGGGGGGAGGCGCCGCTCCTCAACACCTGCTGGCTGAGCAAGGAGGTGGGCAAACAGTGGGGCGTGAAGATCGTGACGGATGGCAAGGGGCAGAATGGCAAGGTCCGTTTCGAGACCTACCGGGTCTCAGGCGGAAGGGGGCCGGGGGGGGAAGACCCGAATTTCGCCACGGTGAACCGAGGTATGGGCATGTGTATCCATTGCCGGCAGGCCATTGATGCCGATGAGATCAAGGCACAGGCCCGGGGGAAGTCACCTGTGGGCAGGTGGAAGGACCGCCTCTACTGCGTGGCGGCCGTGCGCTTTCAACCAAAGCTCGACAAGAACGGAACCCCCCAACGGTACCGCAGCGGCGAAAAGGCCGGGGAGATCAAGACCGAAAAGATCCGGTTTTTCAGGCATCCCAACAGGAGCGACCTATCCGCCTTAGAGGAAGCAGACAGACGCCTGAAGGAGAACTGGGACCGCTGGGAGGCGGAAGGACTTATTCCGACCGAAAGATTTCCCAAAGGCAACGACATGAGACCCCTTATCTACGGCATGACACGATGGTGCGACATGTTCACCCCGCGCCAGCTCCTGGGGCACGTAACACTGGTGGAAGAACTGAACCGCCTCAAGCCGCATATCATTGAGGAGCTGGGCGAGGAAAAGGGCCGTGCAGTGGTGACCTACCTTCAGTTCATCATTGATAAGGGGGTGGATTATAACAGCAGACAGACACGTTGGGAGTATACCCGAGGGATTGTTAAAGGAACCTTTGGCCGGCACGATTATTCGATGAAATGGACCTTTGGGGAAATGATCTTTACAGGCCCGAACTCCGGAGCAGCCTGGGCGCTAAACCAGATCCTCGATGCTTATAGAGGCATGGCAGAGCTGTTGAGTAGTGGGAATCTTTCCGACAATTCCATGGTCTCCATCACTCAAGGGACTGCAGCACACATGCCGACAATCAAAGAGGGGGCTATTGACCTGATCTGCATGGATCCGCCCTATTACAACAACGTACAGTATGCCGAGCTTTCCGATTACTTCTATGTCTGGCAGAAGCGGACACTGGGGGATCTTTACCCGAGCTACTTCACCCGCCGCCTGACGAACAAGCAGGATGAGGCCGTTGCAAACCCAGATCGGGATGGGGGCAGTGCAAACGCAAAAGCAACATACGAGCGCATGATGGGGGAGATCTTCCGGGAATGCCGCCGGGTAGTCAAAAATGACGGCCTCATGACCCTCATGTTCACCCACAAGAGTCAGGATGCATGGGAAACATTGACACGGTCTCTCATTGAGAATGGTTGGAGTATTACGGCCTCTTTCCCCGTTGAATCGGAAACTCAGCAGGGAATTCACACAAAGGATACTGCATCAGCGATCAGCTCCATCTTCCTTTCCTGCCGCAAACGTCCCTCTGAATCCAAGGAACCCGCATCTTGGACCGGTTTCGGGGGAAGCGGGGTACAGAAAAGGATCCGGGAAGCGGTCAGAGAAGGACTGGAGGAGTTCAAGCCACTCAAACTCAATCCCGTGGACGAGATGGTAGCAAGCTATGGCAGGGCGCTGAGGGTGCTCTCTGAACACTGGCCGGTCATGGATGGTGACGAAGATGTAGGGCCGATCCGGGCCATGAATGAGGCAAGCCGCGTGGTGGCCGAAAACCAGATTCGCAGGACCACAAACGGCAGGCTCAGGGTGGAGGACCTCTCCCCTGAGGCGGCCATGGCTCTGACCCTTTATGGCGTCTACGGGCTGACCGAATTTCCTTACGACGAGGCGCTCAACCTCTCCCGCTCCCTGAATATTGCGCTTGAAAGTAAAACCGGCGGGTATCCCGCGGACGGCCGGTTTGTCGGGATCAACACGGAGGCCGCTGCGGGTCGCCGTACCCGAAGGTCCGCGGCCGAGGAAACCGGCTTTTTTGCCCCGCTCGTGCGGAGAGGATCAAAGCTTAGGCTTGCAAGGCCAGAGGAGAGAAACAGGCGGCGACTGGCACACCCACAGACCGAGTGGGACCTGCTCCACGGTCTGGTGATGGCCTACAGAGAGGGCGATATTCCTGTGGCCCGCGGGTATCTTGACCGCCACGGGGAAGGAAAGGAGGAGCTGGTGCTGGACATCCTGGATGTGTGGGCTGAGGAGATGACCGACGAGAACCTTCAAAAAGAGGCCCGGGCCATGGTCTTCGGGCTGAGGTAAAGAAGGAGTATGCAAAAAGAGCGCCAAAGGCCAAAAAGCCTTAAGACCAGGAGATGGCAATACACCTACAGGACTTCGTCTGCCGAGCCGGGAGCAAGGCCCGCGGATATCCTCCATGACTTTTACATACCGGCCCTGAGCCTGAGCATTCGCTATGACCGGATGGCGGGTTATTTCCGGTCTACATCCATGGCCGCAGCAAGCCAGGGGTTTTCGGCCTTTACCGCTACGGCCGGCAAAATGAGGCTGGTGGTGGGCGCAGACCTCAATGAAGAAGACATCAGGGCCATCCTGAAAGGGCATGAGGACCTGATGGCCAGGCGCCTGAACGAGGAGCTGGAAGAGCCAGGGAATTGGCCAGGGCACGTAACACGGGGGGTCGAGCTTCTTTCATGGATGGTGGCAAGAGGGGCCCTTGAAGTGCGTGTGGCCTTTCGCATTCACGTGGAGACCGGCAAGCCCCTGCCCTTTTCCTCCGCAGAGGACGGCTATGTCCACGAGAAATGGGCGGTCTTCACCGATGAGGAGGGCAACCGCCTCTATGTCACAGGCTCCCTGAACGAGTCCAGGACAGCGCTGGTCATGAATGCAGAAAACATCGATGTCCACGCGGACTGGTGGAACGAGATCGCAAGGCAAAGGGCCGACGATGCCCAAGCTGCCTTTGAAAACATATGGAACGACCAGAACCCCCACCTGCGGGTCCTGCCCCTGCCCGAGGCCGTCAGGCAGAGACTGATCAGGATCGGCGAGGCGGTTCGGTTTCCCGAGGAGATAGACGGCTCCTCTGCGCACCGGCCGGAGGTTGAACCGCCCTCGGCCATCGAGCGTCTCCGTTTTGCCGTGATCAAGGACGGGCCGAGGCTTCCCGGGGGGCGGTTCGTCGGCATAGAGACTGCGCCCATTGAACCCTGGCCCCACCAGGAGATTGTGGCCCGCAGGCTGGTGGAAACGTGGCCTTACAGTTACCTTCTTTGCGACGAGGTGGGACTGGGAAAGACCATCGAGGCCGCCCTCGCGATCCGGGCACTATATCTTTCAGGCCTCGCAAGGCGGGTACTCGTCACGCCTCCTGCCGGCCTGACCCGGCAGTGGCAGAGAGAGCTGGAGTCCAAATTTTTCCTGCCCTTTGCCAGGGCACTACCCGGGGCCACTATCCGCCACAAATATCTTTTTCCCCTACAAGAAACCAGGCAGAGCGCAAAGACCTATGATCCCGACCTTTGTATCGTCTCCACGGGGCTTTTAAGCAGAAAAGAAAGGTGGGATGAACTTCAAAGGGCAAGGCCCTTTGATATCGTCTTGGTGGATGAGGCCCATTACGCCCGCAGAAAAAACCCCAGAAACGGCGCACGTAGCCACCCCCAATTCGGCAATCTCTATCTGACCATCAGGGACCACCTCCAGAAAAAGACACCCTGTCTCTGGATGGCCACGGCAACCCCCATGCAGATTGACTGGATCGAGGTCTTTGACCTGCTTTCCCTCACCAACCGGGTAAGCACTTTTCAGTTTGACCCATCGCTTGCCTGGACATACTACCGGATTCTGGGTGCACTCGTTCGTGATCAGGATATCAAAAAGGAGGAGTGGGACTTCCTCCGAAGATCCATCGCATCTCTGGATCGGTACGACCCTTTTTTACGGGAGTACCTGAAAGAGGCAGTCATAGACGGGCGGATCCGCACCGCGGCCAGGCAATGGCTTGAAAGGGGCAGGATTCCCGTTGGGGCGGACAAGAGACATATCCGGAGGTTGATCTTCTCTGCAGCACCTCTCTCACGGGTGATGCTCAGACACACCCGGCCTCTGTTGGAGATCTATCGAGAAAAGGGACGGCTCGGGGCCAATCTTGCCAAGAGAAATATCCTTCCTGTGCCCCGCATCGTCATGACCCCGCTGGAAAAGAGGGCATATGATGAACTGGAAACCTACTGCAGGGACCTAACGGCCCAGATTACAGCCCACGCAAAGGGCAGAAGCATAATCGCCAGCCTTGGATTTCTGCTAAGCTCCCTGCGGCTCCGCTTTGCATCCAGCCTTTTTGCCATCAAGGAAACTATCAAAAGACGAAAAGAACGGGTGACAGCTACCCTCTCGCACCTTCTTGAAGAGGAAGACCTGGACTATGAAATCGACGACATGGAATCTCTGATTTCGGAGGGAGAGGATATCGAGGACAGGGTTATTGGGTCGTTTCTGAAACATCGCACACCCGAGGATCTATCCTGGGAGCGAGAACGGCTCTCTGAAATGCTTACGACCCTGGAAGATCTATCGGAAACGCCTTCCAAGATGAAAGAGCTTCTTTCGGTATTGGACAGACGCCGTTTGCCCGGCGGGAGAATCCAGCAGACCGTTATCTTTACAAGGTTCTACGACACTCTTCAGGATATTGTGAAGCGGCTTAGGGAAATTGATCCGTCCATGCTCATCGGTACCTATTCCGGCAAGGGCGGACAGTATGTAGACCCGCGGACAAGACAGCTCTGCGGTGTAGAACGGAACGAAATCAAACACCGTTTCCTGCGCCAAGAAATCGATATTTTGATTTGCACGGATGCAGCAGCCGAAGGCCTGAACCTTCAAACAGCAGATCTTTTGATCAACTACGACCTGCCCTGGAATCCCATGAAGGTCGAACAGCGGATCGGTAGGATTGATCGTATTGGGCAAAAACATGAAGAGATTTACGTGTTGAATCTATGTTACGTAGATTCCGCCGAACAGATCGTTTATGACCGGCTCCTGAGGCGCCTGACCCAGGCAGAAGACATCGTTGGGCTGCAGCAGATCTCCATCCTGCCGGTGCGGCCAGAAGAGTTCAATGATCTGGCAGCAGGAGTGCTCAGCGCCGAGGAACTGGAATCGCGGGCAAGAGAGTGTATTGCGCACCAGAGGCAGAGAACAGATAGTATGGAGATCCCGGCTAAGGATCTCTACGAGATCTACATGCGGTTAGAACAGAACCGGCGAAAGGAGCCTGCACCGGTTGTCCTTGATTCCATTTGGGAAGCACTGTCCACTTCAAAACACCTGAAAGACCTGGGATGCATGGGCTCAGACAACGAGAACCGAAAATACATGGTATTGCATGGGATAGAGACCGTCCCAAGCGGGACAGCGCTGACGATTGATCGGTCGCTTTACGAACATGGGATCCCTGGCATGGAAGGTAGGCTCCACTTTGCATCCTATGGTGACCCTATTTTTCAGATGTTGCTCGACAAATTTGAACAGTATGACCTTCCCCCATGTGTGGCTCGAATAACTGAGAAGGTCCCTGACACACACGCTGAGGTTGTTGCGTACGCGGCTGCATGCCTGAGCAAAGACGGTTTCCCCCACATACGGTTAGTTACCTCGTGGAATGATCTCAACGGCTTGAGATTGGACGAATCGTTCCATATTTCTGAACCTGACCTAACCGGAGTCAAAGAAAGGCTCCATAACATTGTACGTCAGGAATTTGAACCTACCCGAGCAGTAGGACGTCTGGAATATCATAACAAACGGGCAGGCCGGGCACAGATCATCATGGACCTTTTGAGCATCAGCAGTCTGATTCAGGCTCCTGTCTATAGGAATATAGATAACTTCTGGACGATCGTTAAAGACCATCTTGATGTTTTGATAGACAAGAGAGAACGTTTGATAATAACTGATCTGCCCGTCAAACTTTTAGATATGGTCCGCAAAGAATTGCTGTTTGATTTCCAGGTTCCAAAGGTCGGGACAAAAACGACCATAACAGTACCCATTTACCAGATTTCAGTTGCTGTTGATGCCGGCTGCCGCATTGCTGATGCAATGAAGGTCAAAAAAAGTGAATTAACCGTCAAGATGGTCCTGTCCCGTATAGAAAGGGAACTTAAAAAAGAGATAAAATTGATGAACCCGTAAAAAGTAGAAAAGGGGGGGCAGCCCTTGATATAGGACAAATTGAAAGCAACATCCTCTTTTCAAAAATAAAAAGGGGATAAACTTTACAGCCCGGTCTCTAAGGGGATTGAATATTTCTGGAGCCTTTTATCATGTAACAGCACGGGGAAATAAGCGAAACCGGCATGGCCGGATCCAAAACATCCTGGCCACCCACGGATATGAAAATACAGACTGGTTTTTCAACATGGTTTTGTGTGTCTTTATGGTAAAAAGAACATTTTATAGCAAAACAGATCATGAGAAATTCCAGATCTGTTTGAAATAGGCAGAGGGGAAATAAGAAAAAGAATTGCAGGAATTATGTCTTGTATCAAGGGCTGACCTCGCCCTAATCAGGGGAAAACCAATGTCTCCCACAGGTCTTCCACATGGAGGGGATTGAGGATACGGACATTGTGAACCCCGCAAGGGATCACGGAAGGCCTGGTCTTCACTGTGAATTCCAAGCAGGAAGGCTGCAAAACCCACGTCTGTGAAATATATCTTGGGAGACTTGATGGCCATTTTGCGGATGTTTTGATAAAAGGGTGGCAAATGGAAAATGACATAAGAGGCCTCAAGGACGCTAAACCAATTCTTGATGGTGGTGACCGAAACACCTACGTCGTTTGACAGGGAGGTGAGGTTGGCTACCTGGCCAATACGCCCTGTCAGCAATTTGAGAAATACCTGAAACCGGCCAAGGTCACGCAGATTGATAAGTGCCCGCACATCCCATGGCCTGATTAAGAAAGCCTCTGGGATCAGCATCTGCGGCAATCCGAATATCCGGGTCTTCAAGGGAAAAGTAAGGCTTGTCAGGGAAGGTCATCTGCACGAGGGTGGCCTTGCCCGACTGACGCGGCCCCAAAATCGTCACCACGGGGTATTCCGTACAGCATTGTATCAATTCTCTGGATATCTCGCGTTCGATCATGTTTGAAGGCCATCAAATGATTGTGCAGATATAAAGTAAAAATTTAAATTTACACACAACTGTATTGGATCTCCCAATGGGGTCTTGTCCTTCAGCCATCTTGCCGGGCAACATCAGGAGCACCAGTCCCCTGGCCACAAGGATTCGGAAGATATTTATTCAAAAGGCGATATCTCTGTCTCTTTCCGCCCATGGCCATAAAATTTATTGATGGACCTGTAAAAAGCACCATACAGGCGAACAGACCTATGTAGCTAACCTATCACTTTCAGGCCAAGCTCTTTCAACTGTTCTTCCTCCACAAAAGAAGGGGCCTCTGTCAAAAGACATGCAGCACTGGTAGTTTTGGGAAAGGCAATAACCTCCCTTATGGAGTCAACCCCCAGGATCATGGCAACCAGCCGGTCAAGCCCAATGGCCATTCCTCCATGGGGAGGTGCCCCATACCTTAACGCCTCAAGGAGAAAGCCAAACTTTTGGCGCGCCTTTTCACGTGATATACCCAAAATATCGAGTATCTTTTCCTGAATCGAGGCATTGTGTATCCTTATGCTCCCTCCGCCTATTTCAGTCCCGTTTATAACAAGATCATAGGCCCTTGCCCTTACCGCCTCCGGCTTACTCAACAAAAGGGGCAGATCATCATCCACAGGCGAGGTAAAAGGATGGTGCATGGCCTCAAGCCTCTGCTCTGTATTATTAAACTCAAACATGGGAAAATCCGTAACCCAGACAAATGCATAGTCAGTTTTCCGGATCAGATCCATTTGCCCTGCCACATCAAGCCTTATAACGCCAAGGACAGTGTTTACAACGTCTGGTTCATCTGCCACCATAATAATCAGGTCTCCCTGTTTCACCCCTAACCGTATGTCTATCTCGGCCCTGTCTTCCTCTTTGAAAAACCTGTTCAGAGGTGACTGCCAACCCTTATCAGTGATCTTTATCCATGAAATTCCTTTGGCGCCATTGGCTGCTGCAAGCTCTGACAGCGCATCCAGCTTTTTTCTCGAAAAAACCTGCGCCCCTCCATCCACACAAATAGCCTTTACCTTGCCACCTGAATCAACCACCCCTTTGAATATGTTAAACGAAGACCGTTTTGCAATATCAGAGATATCATTAAATTCCATGGCAAAACGCATATCCGGACGGTCAGTGCCAAATCTTTCCATGGCATCATGATATGATATCCTCGGTATGGGCACAGGAATATCATAGCCAATAACAGAAGAAAAGACAGCCTGCATCATACCTTCAAAGATACGCATTACCGCATCCTCATCTACAAATGACATCTCAACATCGACCTGTGTAAATTCCGGCTGACGATCAGCCCGGAGGTCTTCATCCCTGAAACACTTTACGATCTGATAATAACGGTCAAAGCCTCCGATCATAAGAAGCTGTTTGAAAAGCTGGGGAGATTGAGGCAGGGCATAAAACATCCCCCGGTTAATCCTGCTCGGCACAAGATAATCCCTAGCCCCCTCCGGAGTACTCTTCGTCAAAACAGGCGTCTCCACCTCTAAGAAGCCCTTATCATTTAAATATGTCCTTATCCGTGATGTTATCTGATGGCGTTTTAAAAAAAGGGAAAACACATCAGGCCTTCTCAATTCAAGGTATCTGTATTTGAGCCTGAGGGTCTCGGATGCATCTACTGTACCATCCACCTGAAAGGGAGGTGTATGCGTCCTGTTTAATATTCTGAGTTCCGTTGCCTTCAATTCGATCTGGCCTGTTGGAAGCCCGGGATTTTCCTGTCCGTCTGCACGCATGGACACTTTCCCCCTCACAGCAATAACCCATTCATTCCTCAGAACATGGGCACGCTCGTGACATTGCCTGTCCATGTTGGGATCAAAAACCACCTGGGTAATTCCCCAGCGGTCCCTCAAATCAACAAATATAAGATTCCCAAGGTCACGCCTTGAGTTTACCCAGCCCATAAGAATAACTTCTTTTTTGCCTGCATCCCCTGCCCTGAGGCTTCCACAGTCATGGGTACGCTTCCAGGTACCCATTGAATCAACATCTGTTACTGTACTGCCTGTCATATGTTTCCCCTTCCGGATTTTTTTATTATAGCCTAACAAAAATATTTACTGAGCTGATACAATCTTGATCCCCCTGACGACAAGATTAATAAACCCGCAAAAAGTAGAACCGATGGCTAAGTAAAAAGCTTCATATACAAGGCATAGTGTTTGGTTATGCGTGAAGGCATACAGGATGTCCAACGTATGACCAAACACTATAACACAGTAGATGGAGAGTTTTTACGACGCCATCAAGATTAAGGAAAGAAGGGTCTCAACAACATTACCCAATTCAATCTCCGTCTGATCCTTTGTGTCCATATCTCTCAACACTGCCCTGCCGGATTCAAGTTCATCATCTCCCACAATCAGCACCCTCGCAGCACCAAGCCTGTCCGCCTTTTTCATCTTGGCCTTGAGCCCGCCTGAACCATAATCCGTTTCCACCCAAAGGCCCTGTTTTCTCAAACGTAAAAGCCAAGCAAAGCTTGTTTTCCGGGCATTCTCCCCTATATCGGCAATAAACAGATCGGGTCTTTCAGGCTTCCGGGTTTCTGTATCCTGAAGCAGGGCAACCACTCTTTCAACACCCATTGCAAAACCTATCGCAGGATGATCAGGTCCACCAAGCAATTTCACAAGTCCATCATACCGGCCACCACCTGCAATGGCATTCTGGGCACCCAGTTTGTCTGTCTGTATCTCAAAGGCCGTCCTTGAATAGTAGTCAAGGCCCCTTACCAACCGGGGATTAACCGTAAAGGACACATCCGCCAATCCAAGATAATCCTTAACTGCCTCAAAATGATGTCGGCAACTATCACACAGAAAATCAAGTATGGAGGGAGCATCCGAAACAACCTCGTTACATCTCTTTACCTTACAGTCAAAGACCCTTAAAGGGTTAATCTCTGCCCTTCTTTTACAGTCAGGACACAACTGTTCGGATCTGTCCTGCATAAATCTCTGCAGTCTTTCCCTGAATTCCGGCCTGCATTCCCTGCAGCCAAGGGAATTGATATTCAAAACCGTGTCTTTAATACCTAAGGCATCAATCAGTGTTGCCGACAGGACAATAATCTCAGCATCACTCTTTGGTCCCGGATCACCAAAAAGCTCTGCGTCTATCTGGTGAAACTGCCTGAATCTGCCTTTCTGAGGCCTTTCATGCCTGAACATCGGACCTATGGTAAATAGTTTCTGCACAGGATTTTTCAGGTAAAGCCTGTTCTGTATGTATGCCCTTGCAACCGATGCCGTGGCCTCAGGACGCAAACTCATGCTTCTTCCCCTTGTATCTGTAAGAGAATACATCTCCTTTGATACTATATCTGTAGCCTCACCTATTCCCCGCGTAAACAGTTCTGTCCTTTCGAGAAGAGGGGTTTTTATCTCATGAAAGCCAAAAGATCTGAACAGATTACGGGCAGTAGATTCAACAGACTGCCATATCTCAACCTCACCGGGCAGAATGTCCTTAAAACCTTTAACAGTGGTAAATTGCAATTGTCTTCTCCTTTGGATTATTGAGCTCTCAAACTATCTGTAATTTGTCTGTATTAGCACAGACATCGCATTTTTGTAAAGGAGCTACAACGAGGTTCGAATTGTGAAAAACAATCTTTTATTGTTTATTGTGGAAACAAAGTAGACACTATACAACAAAATTCGTTATTATAGATAGTAACGAGTTAATTAACAGCATGATCATTGCATAAAACCTGCATCAACTATTTCCAAAAAGGTTTAATCCTCAACAAAATTAAATATTCTGCGCAGAGCTAATAACCCTGGTTACGGGATCATAAAAAAATAATGACTGCAACTATAATCATAGTAGGAAGACCAAACGTAGGCAAATCCACCCTGTTCAATCGCCTTTCAAGATCAAAAAGCGCACTCGTTGACAACCATCCTGGAGTAACAAGGGATCGTATCTGCACCACAGCAAATTATAAGGGCATAAGCTTCATACTTGTAGATACCGGCGGTTTTGATGACCTTGACACGAACCCCTTTGCAAAGGGAATAAATGAACAGGTGAAATCGGCAATAACCGATGCAGACAGAATCATATTTATGGGCGATGGACAACAGGGAATCCTGCCGGTTGATGAGGAGATAGCTCAGATTCTCCGTCTGTCCGGAAAGAAGGTCTTTCTTGCTGTCAACAAGGTGGACGGCATAGAACATGAACATCTGTGCACAGACTTTTACAGATTGGGTATTAAGGACGTACATCCCATCTCCGCTGCCCACGGATACGGTATAAAACAGTTGATGCACGATGTGCTCAAAGGCCTTGAAAATCATGAGCCGCACATAGCATCACATAGCGAGATCAGGGTATCTCTCATGGGAAAACCAAATGCGGGCAAATCCTCTGTCATAAACCGGATATTGGGAGAAGACCGAATCTTAGTGAGCAATATCCCCGGAACAACAAGGGATACGGTGGACATTCCTTTCACGTACAGAGGAAAAGAATACCTTTTGATAGACACTGCCGGCATACGCAAAAAAACAAGGGTCAAAGATAAGATAGATACATTTTCCATGATAAAGGCAATCAAGAGTCTGAACAGGTGCCACGTGGCTGTCATAATAATTGATGTATCCCAGGGTGTCACCGAGCAGGATCTCAGAATATGCAGTTACGCCCTTGAACAGGGCAGAGGCATCGTCCTTGCAGTAAACAAGTGGGACCTTGTCAAAGAGGATCAATACAGAAAAAGACTTTTTTTGAATGAAATGGAACGTAAGACAAGGCACCTGGCCTTTGCTCCCACGATCCATATTTCCGCTCTCACGGGAGAGGGAGTACTGAAAATATTTGACAGCATAGACATTGTATACAGGGATTTTGTCACTCGTATACCTACGGCCGCCGTTAACAGGGCATTGCGGGAAATTGTGGAAAAACATCCCCATCCCAGGCTTGCACGGGGAACATTAAAATTTGCATATGCAACCGAGGTAAAAACATCTCCTCCGACTTTTGTCCTGTTTGTCAATCGGCCTGACAAGGTAGACACATCATACCAAAGATACCTGGTCAATCAGTTTCGCAAATATTTCAATATTCCCCACACCCCTATCAACCTGATATTAAAGAAAAAGGGAGAGAATAGAACTTTCCAGTAAGAATTATACCTAAAACCTGCATAAATTATTTTCAAAAAGAAAATTATACTTTTAATATCAACAAATTATAGAAATGTTGTGCTTGTCACGCATCAATTTGATGCATTCATAAAGCTTT
>JAGGTJ010000106.1 GCA_021163815.1 Deltaproteobacteria bacterium
GGATTTTGAACGAACACACATAAAACAGGCTGCTTAAAATTTTGTGTCCATTTTTTCTTGACCATTACATTTCTGCGTGGATCAAAAAAATGGAAATGATCGCAAAGTAAATCGGCTAGCTCTGTTCGGTTGATTTTAGCGTTGCTATCAATTTTATTGCTGATATACTTAATGGCTTCCGGCTGTGTAAGTGTCTGCTTGATTTTATTTTGAGTTTCCATGCTGAGATTGTACACAGCACGGTATCATTTGTCCACTTTTATTTATGGGTAAAGGGCAGGGGTAGGGGCACACAGCCGTGCGCCCCTACTGATCTATCAGTCAGATGAAGAGGGAAAAAACAGTTTTATGGACAGAGACAATCAAAGAATCAGTATGGATTGTATCCGAAAAGAATGTAAAAGATGAAGATCTTGATATTAAAGCATTGCAGGCCGGGAGCCGAAAACGTAGCATATTAGTAAAATAGGCAAAAACAGTTGGTCCAGCTTGTCTGGAACGTCCTCTTATCACTATAAATCGGGAGAAAAGATATTATGAAACCTGTAGAAATTGCAAAAGATATTTTTCTCGTAGGAGTATCTGATTGGAACATACGTGATTTTCATGGATATTCCACTTATCAGGGAAGTACCTATAACGCCTATCTGATTGTGGACGAAAAAGTCACACTGATAGATACCGTAAAAAAGGAATTTGCCGATGAGCTGATACAAAATATCAGGACAGTGATTGATCCCAAAAAGATAGATTATGTTATAAGCAACCACACGGAAATGGATCACTCAGGAGGGCTCCCCAGGCTAATGCACAGCATAGGAGAAGATAAGCCCATCTACTGTTCTAAGATGGGGCATAAAAATCTTTCCATGCATTTTTCTAAAAAATGGAATTACCGGCCTGTCGAAGATGGCAGTGAACTTTCTATCGGAAAAAGAACCCTTTCCTTTATGGAAACCAGAATGCTTCATTGGCCTGACAGCATGTTTACTTATGTTAAGGAAGGTAATATACTGTTTTCCAGTGATGCGTTTGGGCAACACTATGCAGGCCCTGAAAGATTTGATGATGAGGCAGGTGAGGTAATCTTCCCGCATGCAAAGAAATATTTTGCAAATATTCTCTTATTATATGCCCCCCTGATCCTGAAACTGATTGATAAGGTAACGGACATGGGGCTCAAACTGGACATGGTGTGTCCTGATCATGGTATTATATGGCGTAAAGATCCCTCGGTCATTATCGATAGATATGTGGAATGGAGCAAACAGGAACCAAAAAGAAAGGCCCTTGTGATATACGATACCATGTGGCATAGTACAGAAAAGATGGCGCAAAAAATCACAAACACCCTTATAGAAGAAGGTGTTTCTGCAAAGTCCATACATCTGCGCAGTTGGCATAGAAGTGAGATTATGACAGAGGTCGTTGATGCTGGCGCCATTATTGTAGGTTCTCCTACTATTAACAATGGCCTTTTTCCCACTGTAAGTGATTTTCTCACATACATGAAGGGCCTTAAACCACAGAATAAAATTGCTACAGCGTTTGGTTCGTATGGCTGGAGCGGTGAGGCCGTAAAGCTGATAACCAACGAACTTAAGGCCATGAAATTTGATGTACTGGAGCCCGGGATAAGAATTCAGTATGTGCCTGATGAGCAAAAACTTGAGGCATGTGCTGCAATTGCTAGGGACATAGCACATAAATTACCGTTGCAGGATCAGTAATGCAGTAAATGACAGGGACTAAACCGGCATGGCCAGATTCAAAATATCCTGGATACCCACGGATATGAAAATACAGCATGATTGTTCGGCACTGTGTGTTTTTATGGTAAACAACCATCTGTTTAATGACAAACCATACACGTATGAATATTGACAGCCTTTTGAAACAACATAGCTTTATCAAAGAACTTTTCAATGCAATCCCCTGTGGTGTGCTTGTAATTAACAGCAAGAGGATAGTTTATGCCGTCAATAATGGTCTTAAAAACACATATGGCGTAAGCAGAACAGATATAGGAGTTAAACGTCCCGGAGACATCTTGGGATGTATTAATGCCTTTATCGACAAAAAGGGCTGTGGATTCTCTGAGGCCTGTAATTCGTGTGCAGTAAGAAAGACTGCAATAGAAGCTGTTTCAGGCAACCGCATATCGAGACGCAAGATCAAAGTTCAGCTTATGGTTAATGGAAAACCAAAGGAGTTTGTGTTACTTGTCAGTGCTGCTCCCTTTGATTATGATGGAGAACGTTTTGCCATTATAATGCTTGAGGATACTACAGAACTTAATGTTTTGCGAAAGCGTCTAAAGGAAGAGCATTCTTTCAGGGGGATCGTTAGTTGCAACCATATCATGCAGGATGTCTTTGAAACAGTAAGGGATGTCGCTGATTCCACTATCCCCGTGTTAATCCAGGGAGAAAGCGGTACGGGTAAAGAACTTATCGCATCTGCCCTGCATAATGAAAGTCCAAGGGCCAATATGCCCTTTGTTCCTATAAATTGTGCTGCCCTGCCGGAAAGTCTTTTGGAAAGTGAACTCTTTGGTTATGTAAAGGGGGCCTTTACAGGTGCGGTCAGAAACAAAAAAGGCCGTTTTGAACTGGCGCATGGAGGGACGCTTTTTCTTGATGAAATAGGGGACATGCCCCCGTTAATTCAGGCAAAGCTGTTAAGGGTTATTCAGGATGGAAAGGTGGAGCCGGTAGGTTCAGAAAAGAGCATTTCTGTAGATGTGCGTATAATAAGCGCTACCAACAAGGTTCTGAAAGACGAGATAAAAAAGGGGAACTTTCGGGAAGATCTGTATTACAGATTAAATGTGTTGCCCATTAATCTGCCCCCCTTGAGGAAACGCAAAGACGATATTCCCCTCCTGATAGAATATTTTCTGAATAAGGCAATAAAAAAAGGTCAGAAGGTTAAAAACGTTTCCCCTGAGGCCCTTGCCTGTATGATGGATTACAACTGGCCTGGAAATGTGCGGGAGCTTCAAAACACTATCCGCTTTGCCCTTATAAAATGCAAGGGTCAAACCATAAAACCAGGGGATCTTCCCGTTGAATTGATAGAACATAGTGAAGGTCAGACCAAGAAAGGCGCTTCCCGTAAACTGGACGAAGACAGCGTACGTGCAGCCCTTATACAGACAGGAGGAAACAAGGCAAAGGCGGCAAGGTTGTTGGGCGTGGGCAGGGCAACCCTTTATCGTTTTCTATCTGACTGAAATTCCTTTCCCCTCTTACCGCAGAAAATTAACAAGATTTGTCTGAACGATCATGGCTGCTGTCTGCAGGGAGGTCTGATAGGCAGTTTGTTTCTGAACAAGATCAGTCATTGCCTTGGTAATGTCCACATCCTCTGTGTCTGACAACATCTTTTGGATGCGTAGCTTAAAATCATCCCAATACTGATCTGTATTATCAAGTTGCTTCAGCTTTGCACCTACAGTGCCTCTGTTATTTGATATCTGGTTAATGACATCGTCAAGACGCGTCAGTTGATCAGAGATACCCCCTGCATCATTATTTGAAAGTGCAGTTTTCAGGTCATTAATCACATCAAACACATCTGTTCCCGTCTTAAACAACGCATTACCATCCATATTTATTTTGATTGCCAGGTTATCACCTATAACAGACATGATTGAGCCATTATCGCCCTGATAAGTTCCGTCTGATGCGAATGCAGGTGTACTGGTGCTATGGCCGGAAAATATGTAACTGTCACCCAGTTTGCTGTTTGACAACTGCAGGATCTGATTGTAAATACCATTGACCTGTTCTGCGGCAGCCGCCCTGGATTCCTGATTTACTGTCCCCGTAGCCTGTGCAGAGGCTATCCCTTTGGCCCGTATAAGAAGGCTGTTGATGCTGTCCAGTGCTGAATCAGTGACACTCAACCATGTTTGAGCATGACTTATGTTCTTTTTGTACTGCTCAACAGAGGATATAATCTTACGGTAATTAGCCGCCTTTCCTGCACCTACCGGATCGTCAGAAGGCGTGTTGATTCTTTTTCCGGAAGATACCATGTTTGATGTCTTCAAAAGTTCTGCCGTGTTTTTAAAGATGTCGGCGGTCATGGTGTTGACCATAATGCTGTTTGTTACCCGCATATTAGCAGCTCCAACCTTCTTGCAAATTCATCAAAATGATGGCGTCGTAAAAAGTCTCCATCTACTGTGTTATAGCGTTTGGCCATACGTTGGATATCTTGTATTCTTTCACGCATGACCAAACACTATGCCTTGTATATGAAGATTTTTATCTACCCATCGGTTCTGTTTTTTACGGGTTCATCAACCTTAAAGTCCCGCCATTTATGGATAGCAATTACCTGACCATATCTATAAGGGTATCTAAAAGTTCGTCAGCAGTACTGATTACCTTTGCTGCAGATTCATATGCATGCTGAAACTTGATAAGGTTAACCATTTCCTCATCAAGGGAGACACCTGATACTGCCTCACGACGATTTTCCAGATATGTTATAATAGAAGATTGATGTTCCCTGTTTGCCGATGCTGTGGCTGATGCATTCCCTGCTTCGCTGATCAGGGAGCTGTAGAAGCTGTTATACGTGGCAGAATTGCCATTCATCAGCAGACTGTTTTGCAGGTTAACAATGGCAACCGCATTCAAGTTATCCCCTGGCGCTCCACCAGAGTTATTTGCCGCGGCAATAAGGGTTACATCATTTACTATATTGCTATTGACTCCAATGTCTGAGGCGTCTGTACCTGAAAAAAAGTTCTGACCATTTGTACTCCTATTTAACCCATAACCGGTTGAATGAAGTCCGTTTACCCCTGAAATAATCCCCCCTGCAAGGGAATCAAGTTTTCCAAGATAATTATCTATGTTAGTATCTCTTACCTCAAGCCAGCCTTTTAATTCTCCTCCGGATATGTTGTTCGTTATGTTGACAGATGTCCCATAACCATCATTCCATACAACATCACTGAGACCGTCGCCTCGAATATCGGCAGACAGAGACTGAAAACTGGAATTACTTACGAGAGGCCGTCCTGAACCGAGAATAATATCAAGCTGTCCATTGTTATTTTCAAATGTCTTGATATCAATCAAGGATGACAGATCCTTAACAAGCATATCCCTTTGGTCCCTGTAGTCGTTGGCCTTTTGTCCGTTAGCCTCTACTGAGGATATGTTTTTGTTAAGGTCTGCTATCTGTTCAGCCAAGGTATTTATCCGGTCAATCGTTGCCTTAATGTTATCATCTGCCTGTTGCTGTGCCTGTTCAAGTTCATCATGTATCCTGTGAAAGGTGGAAGACAGGGCCTTCCCCTTCTCCACAACATTGTTTCTTTCCGTAATGCTAGATGGATTGTTTGACAGCTCCTGCCATGAATTCCAAAATTCATTCATGGCCTGATTCAGGCCGTAACCATTGGATTCATTAAAAATTGCATCTATGTTTTTAAGTCCGCTCTGTTGTGCCTCCCACCTGCCAAGGTTGGTCTTTTCATCCTGTATCTGTGTCTCAAGAAAATGATCATATACCCTGTTAATCTGGGCCGCCTTTACACCTGTCCCCACCTGTCCCGGCCATGCAGAGGTAGGCGGGTTAGTCTCCATGACTACTTTTTGGCATGAATAACCCTCGGTATTAACATTGGAGATGTTGTGTCCAGTGACATTTATGGCCAGTTGCTGAGCCAGCAATGCCCTTTTTCCCATATTCAACGTTCCAAATATACCGGTCATATGTAGATCAAACCTCTCCTGAAAAAACCCTGCCGCTGTAGTTACGGGACTGTAGCTGGCCCGTATTGTGGTATATTCTTTCGGACGCCATTAACCTCTCCAGTATGGATATGGAACCATTAACCAGATCAAGGGAATGAGACACAAGTTCCCTGTTTTGATTGTTAAGGTTTTCAATATCCCGTATCAGGACAGACATATTTGTACGGTATTTGTCTAACTGTACGGCATATTCCTTTTCAACCAGGGCAGACAGTCTGCTCAGGGTCAAATCCCGGGTTGGACATTCAAACATCCCTGCCAGTTTCTCTGTTATCTGTATCCTCTGCTCTTCCAAAATCCTGATCTGCAGAAGCAGGTTTTCCTTTTCCTTGCTCGCTTCATTCAATTCTTCAAACCGTGAGTCGACAACAGCATCTCTTTCTCTGTTAAGAACCCCAAGGAGGGAACGATAAATATCTGTTTCCGCCTCAAGCAGGTTTAGTATGTTTGTCATCATATTCATATCAATGGCTCTGGCATACAGGTGATTTTCATGCATAGAGACACCTTTGCAGACAATTCAATGTTGATGGCGTCGTAAAAAGTTGAGTTGATGGCTAAGACTTTAATCGCAGGCATATGATATTTCCACGATTAAACCGGCATGGCCGGGTTCAAACCTGCCTGTGCGCCAATACATATCTACCTGTGCGTCAACGCACGCAGACAGGCACAGACAGGATATTCTGGACATAGGTATGAAAACACAGCATAGGTTTTTCAGCACAGTTTTGTGTGTTTTTACGGTAGAAATTGAGCCAGACCTATCTGTGTTAAACGTATGAGGAAGAGGCAACCACCGGGTCAAAAGAGAACCTTATGTAAATGCATCAGGATGCAGATAGACCTGTCTTATACAAGGCTGTCAATAATAGACTCTTTCAGCATCTTATGGGCAATCTTTTTTCCATCCACAGTATAAGTACCGTTTTCAATCCGTGCCTTTATCTCTGCCACCTTATCCTCCCTCACATCTGGAACTGAGGCAAGGATCTTTTTGGCCCCTAATATATCCCTGGCCAAAGGAGAAAGTACTACATGATCCATTTTTGAGGCCTCATTTGAGGACGTATTGATCTTGTTTTTATCGTTTTTGTCATTTTCGCTCGTCTCCCTGACGTGAGCATCCAACTTCACAAATGGGTTATATCCTGTTATTTTCATCCGTTAAACCTCCTGCTCATGGGATGTCCAGATTATTTAGTGCCCTTTTAACATCAACCGGCATGGCCGGATTCAAAATATCCTGGATACCCACGGATATAAAAATGCAGACCGGTTTTTCAGCACGGTTTTGTATGATTTCATGATAAAACTCATCAAGAACCAGGTTTTGCTGGAACCTGTGACAAAAAGGTGCGTAAAGACACTGTGTCTGATCTTTGTTATCGGCCATCCGGAACATATACTTTACTTAAAACCTGCATAAACTATTTTCAAAGAGGAAATTATGCCCTTAGTGCCATCGGATTATAGAAATGTTGTACCTGCATAATATGCACTGATTTGAATGCGGCCATAAAGGTTTTTGAAAATAGTTTACTCTTTAGGAGCGCCGAGTTTGCAGGATTTAGGTTTCCTGTAAAATACATATGTTGAAAATGGTCTTGGTGCGTTTATTTTTTTGCAGTTTCCTTTTCTACTTCAGGGATTGTATTCCTGTTGCCTGACAGCAGTTGTTCTGACAAAACAGAGGCCAGGCCTATTCCTCCCCCTTCAGCTATATGCTCAGATAACTGCATGTCAAGCATGGAAGTATACATATCACCGGAGAAACCATTAAGGTTAGAGCCTGATTTGGGGATAGTGGCACGCATCTCTTTTAACAAATAGTTAATAAATACCGATTCCAGTTCTGCACAGGCCTTTTTTATTTCAGATGCAGTTTTGCCGTGACATGATAGAGACATGCCAAGCGGATCAACGTGCCCTGTCTGTATAAATGGAATTTCTGACATTATATAATCTCCAGTTGCGCCTGCAAGGCACCGGCTGCCTTGAGAGACTGAAATATGGAAACCAAATCTCTCGGGGAGACACCTATGGCATTTAATGCCCTTACAAGCTTATCAATTTTAACCCCTGGCTTCATAAGAATAAGCCTTTTATTTCCTTCCGTTACCGAGGTTTGAGTGTTGGGAGTAACCGTGGTCTGTCCCCCTGACAGAGGAAGAGGCTGCGATACCTTTGGGCTCTCTTTTATTTCAATACTCAGGTTGCCATGGGCTATGGCCACGGTGGAAATTTTAACGTCCTTTCCGATAACCACTGTCCCTGTACGTTCATTAAGCACTACCTTTGCAACCGTATCGGGTTCAACCTCCAGATTTTCGAGCTGCGCAACCAGTTCAACCGTGTTTCCAATATACCTTTTCGGTACCTTAATATCTATAGTTCTCGCATCACGTGTATGAGGAAAACAATCGGGAAAGGCGTTGCCAATTACCCTGGACATACGTGCAGCGGTCATAAAATCCGGGCTGTTAAGCTCCAGGGTCAAGGTCTGTTTTGCTGCAAAATTTGAAGGGATCTCCCTTTCTATTATAGCCCCGTTTGGGATACGCCCAACGGTTAAGAAATTTTTCTGTATCCCACCGCCAGATCCACCGGCAGAAAATCCTCCTATGCTTACAGGACCCTGGGCAACAGCATAAACCTGTCCATTCGCCGCTTTTAACGGGGTAAAAATCAGTGTCCCGCCCTGGAGGCTTTTACAATCTCCCATTGAACTTACAGTGACATCTATCTTATTACCCTGTCTTGCAAAAGGCGGCAGACTGGCTGTAACCATCACAGCCGCAATATTCATTTTACTCATATTGCTCATGTCTTTTATACTGACTGATACCCCCATTTTTTCAAGCATACCGACTATGGACTGTATGGTAAACAGCGCCTTTTTCCCGTCTCCCGTACCCTGCAACCCGACAACAAGCCCATAACCTACAAGCTGATTTTGCCGTACCCCTTCTATTGCAGCAATATCCTTTATCCTGACAGCCTCTGCCGGTACTGAACAAAGGCAGGGCAGGATGATAACACAAAGGCATAACATGAAGATATGTTTAGTGATATCCCGTATATTAAGATTGATGGACAGTCTGCTCATACCCAACCCGAAATCAAAAAGGCCACAGCCAGTTTAAGATACGCATGGCCCAGCCCGGCCTTTGCAGATCATTCACCACCCCTGTGCCGGTATACATTATCTTTGCATCTGATACGTTTGTAGATAGGATTACATTATCAGGAGAAATATCCCTGGGCCGAATAATACCGGTCAGAATGGTCAACTGGGTTTCTGCATTTACTGTTACTTCCCTGGTCCCTTTTATTCTGAAATCTCCGTTTGGCAGGACCTCCACAATCCTCGCAGCGATGGAGGTTACAAGCCTGCCGCTTCGTGTAGTAGAACCATCCCCCTGAAAGGAATTTGTCATGCTTCCCTGTATCTTGGAAAACGGATTAAATGTGTCATCGGTTGAAAACTTTTTCTCTATTCCCATCAGTCCATCCAGACCGGCTGTAAGAGAAGATTTTCGTTTTGTTCCCGTAGTAGCCTTATTGCTGGCAGTTGCAGATTCAATTATATTAACAGTAACAACATCTCCCACACCCCTTGCCTTCTGATCCATAAACAGTTGATTCATGGAAGAATTATCCTGCCATAGCGAACCTTCAGCCCTTTTATAATGTGTTATGGGCGCTTCTTTTACAGGAGCCTCTGTATACATTTTTCGTGGACTTGAGGCGCAGCCTGGCATGATCAGACAAAGGAAAAACATACCCATAACGAACCTGAAGCCTTGCTGTCCAATGAAATCTGTCATACATATACATCTGCAGACGAGTATATCCGGCAGACGTTGTTTCCATGTTTTCAAAGGATTATATACCACAGCTCACCACCTGTATCAAAAGTTTACCCTGACCGTATTGGCATTGACAACACGGGCAAATATCTTCTTTCTGGAGTCGAGATTCATGACACAAACCTTGCCGCCCTCGAATCCTCTGCCCATAACCTCCCCAAGGGCCGTGACCCTCAAACAACCGGATTCTGCAACAATACGAACCATATCACCACGTTTAACCAGGGGAGGCCGTTCAATCAAGTCCTTGGTCATTATCACCATGGGGGCAATCTTTCTCTTTGCCCTTTTGCCAATTACGTCCTTAAGGTCTGTTATCACATTGACAGGTATGGATCTCAGATTTTTCTCCTTGATGCCTACATCATCTTCCGTGATGAAATGCGCCCGCCTGATGGGTCTATTACTGACAATTACCTTCATCATGACTGTGATATCAGCGGTTACCCATATGATTTTTGTCAATTTGCCGTCCACGCTGTACTGAACCTGCACAGGAACCTTTCCTGCAGGATATCTGTTTTCAGGCAACAGTACCTTATAGGTAATATATCCCGCCGGAAGGATGACATCACTTTTTACTGTAATCTTTCTGATCCTGGTATTATCTGATCCCCACGGAACCTTTTTGAGAATAAAGGTGCGGACAATTTCTCTGATCCTGTCTTTGGAAATCCGTGTACATTTCCTTGTCACCTCTACCCGGGGAGGGAAAACAACCTTCAGGTGTATTAGTTTTATTCCGGCCTGTCTGATTTTAGCCGTTATCTGACGGTTATCAAGCTGGCGTGATCTGCCCGGTATTGGAGATCTGCCCACATAAACCCCCTCAAGCCTATGTATTAGTTCATGATTATCTCCTTTAAAAGCTGCTATTTCTCCCAATTTTATTTCATTTCCCTTCACGGTATTTTTGGAATGCAGAAGAACAGTAACCACATCTTCAGAAGAAAGACACGTACAGGGCATGATTATAAACAGAAGCTGAAAAAGGATCAGCAGATTTACAAAAAAACACACAGGATATAGCAGCATATGGTAAAATAACCTTTTCATGGTATCTGTTCTATTGTTTACCCATAAAGGAGAATTCTTGTCAGAACCCGGATAAAAACTATCTCTTCAGATTATTGGCCATCTGCAGCATATCATCAGCAGTCTGAATGGCCTTGCTGTTTACTTCATATGCCCGTTGTGCAACAATCATGTTCACCATCTCTTCAACTATGTTTACGTTGGACATTTCAAGGTATCCCTGTGCAATAGTTCCAAAACCTTCTTCTCCGGCAGTACCTGTTACTGCATCACCAGAGGCCGATGTCTGCAAGTACAGATTCCGTCCGATACTTTTCAGACCGGCAGGATTGGAAAATTTTGCCAGCTCGATGGTCCCTATTTCGCTTGGCTCTGTTTGGCCTGCAAGAATTACAGAGACAGTGCCGTCTGTTTCTATGGAAATTGATTTTGCATCAGAGGGAATGGTTATCTCAGGATCCATCAAAAAGCCATCAGAGGTAACAAGCTGACCCTCGCTGTTTATCTTGAAGGCGCCTGCTCTTGTGTAAGCAATTTCTCCGTTGGGCTGGGTAATCTGAAAAAAACCATCTCCCTCAATAGCTATATCTGTTTGTCCCCCGGTGTGTTTATAATCTCCCTGGTCAAAGATCTTGGCAGTAGCGACAGGTCGCGTTCCAAGGCCCACCTGGATGCCCGTAGGAATCTCGTTTCCAGAGGATGATACCGTACCCGGTTCACGAACAGTCTGATACAGCAAATCCTGGAAATCAGATCGGCTTCGTTTGAAACCGGTTGTATTAACATTGGCAATATTATTTGATATAACGTCGATATTCAGTGTCTGTGCCTGCATTCCTGAAGCGGCTGTCCATAATGTACGCATGTTCTCTCCTTATCCTATCCAACGCCTCCAACTTCATTTACTGTCTTCAGCGTCAGACTGTCGTCAATCTGCATGATTTTTTGGTATGATTCGTAACTCCTTAACACGGAAATCATATCCGTAATCATCTTTACAGGCTCTACATTTGAAAGCTCAATCACGCCCTGCCTGACTTTTACCTTATCGGCTCTCTTTGGAGCAGCACCATTCCCAACCTCTTTAAAGAGGTTGTTCCCAACCTTTGCCAATGGATATGGCCTCGGAAAATCTACTATCTTCAAGGCCCCGGCAGGTTCTTCATCCACTGATATTCTTCCGTCTCCTGATATGGCTATCTTTGTGCCGTTTATCCTGATTTCACCGCCATTCCCCATGACCGGAAATCCATCTCCTGTAACGAGAACCCCCTCGCTGTTGACAGAGAAATCTCCCTTTCTTGAATACCTGATACCTGAAGGGGTCCTAATACAAAAAAAACCAGCACCATCTAAGGCAACATCGAGAGGGTTTCCTGTCTCTTTCATGGGCCCTGTAGAAAAATCAGATCTTACCTGACTGATTGCTACGTGATAATTTCCAGGAAAATAGACGGGCAGGTTGTTTCCCGGATATGATGTTTTCCCGGAAAGATTTTCTGCATTATCATAGGAACGTGGCATATATGATCTGAAAACAGCATCGTCTTTTTTGAAACCGCTTGTATTCATATTAGCCAGATTATTACTGATAATCTCCAGCCTCAGTTGAGATGCAATTGCCCCTGATGCCACAGTATACATTACATCTTTCATATAAAGACTCCCTTAACATCAGGGCGTTATGGCCCCTGGAAAAAATATCGACATCCACATCAGAAAAATTATTGCGCTTCTCTTAATTGAGCTGTTACAAGAAGTTGCGGTATTGAACCGGCATGGCCGGATCCAAGATGCGGTGGCCATTCATAGACATGAAAATACAGACTGATTTTTCAGCCCGGTTTTGTGTGTCTTTACGGTAAACAGATGCAATGCATATGCCATCTTTTCTAATAGGCAGAGTGGATTTGCAGGCCAAAGGTTCAGTGACCGCCCTCCCAAGGTTCGGGGATGATACAAAAGAGCTGTTTATGGACGAACATAAGATAAAATGTGCCGCATAAAGAGGAAAGTTTTGCCGTAAACCGGCATCGCCAAACGCTCACAGTAGATGGAGACTTTTTACGACGCCATAAAAGGAGTCTGTAAAACCGGTAAAAAAAATCAGGCTCTGACTTCAAGTCTATTGTGAGACAGTCCCTTTTTGTATAAAAGACGAAAGGTGAGTTTGGGTTCCAGTTTGGTAACGGTAAGGATTACCCTGTCTTCTGGCATCAGATTTGCCCTGCTTTGCAAGGGGATACATGAACCTTTTATCTTTACAACCATAGCGCCCTCAGACAGGAATGGCATAACCTCACCTTCTACAACCTCTCCCTGATGCAACCTGATTGCATGATTTGCACAAGTTTTATGATCAATGCAGAAATGCAGGTCTCTGTTTTCCATTTCCGTAAGCCTTGCAGAATTGCCTCCTTAATTTGAGGATTAACTCAATCTCTCCTCTTGCCATTTTCATCTGCCTGGCAATTCTGTCTACTCCAAGTCCTTTACTGGCCAGATCAAGAACCTGCCTGTAAGGTTCAGCGGCCTCATCCTCTGTGCCATTGTTTTCTATTATGGGTGAAGAATCACCTCTACCAGATCTTATGTCAGGATCAGGGAGATCCTCTGTATAATTCAAGGCATTATGCCTTTCAGTCTCAAGTCCGCCTAACAGCTCTTTAAATTCCGTCTGTTCTTTATCCGTAATACTGTACACCGACCTGAATGCTGTTCCCGAGTGTTCTTTAACCTTCTTAAGTAAATCTTCTACATCAAAACTGTTGATATGATCCTGATCTGATTTCCTTACGGCCTCATGTTTTTCTCCAACCCTGCTGCTGATTATAAAGATGATTGTAAGGCAGCATACAGACAAACCAACCATGTGACATAAGATTTGCCAATACCATGCAGTAAAATATATCATATAGTGTTCCCCCCGTTGACATGCCTTTTAAGAGACCTTCAGCCATCTGTATTTGTTTGGAGATGCACTAAGCATGTTCAACACACTCTATTTCTATTCAGAATATCCTGAATTCCACCATGCAAGTTTATACAGAAAGGTCAACAATCTTACCTACGACAATATTATCCTTTTTTGCACGTTCAGAATCCTCTCTGTTTTCCGATAAGATATCCCTTTTTTTATCCTGCTGTTTTTGTCTCATATCATTTTCCGGTCTCTCTTCCTTTTCTTTTACACCCTTTTTTTTATGCTGAGACCCTGGTTGACGTTTAGAGCCAGTATTGTTTCTGGATCTTGTTTGTCTTATTTTTCCTGTACGAGGAACTATCGGAGCTATTTTCGGAATATTTACATCTGTCATGGCATGTACTCCCTCATAAGAGCTGAATTGTCCCTGTTTTCATCCACGGAAGGTGCCGTTTAACACCTGAATCCTACAAGGGTCGAGTTTGCCGAAGATACACAAGACAGACCGTCTGCATGGTCACTTATGTATCCAAAAATCCTTCTGTGAATGAACACTGATTATTTTTCATTATTCAGAAAGCCTCTGTCCCTTAGTTTGGATCTCAACACCCTGATTGTCTTTGAATGTATTTGGGATACCCTTGATTCTGTTATATCAAGGACCTTGCCAATTTCCTTCATGGTCAGCTCATCCCAATAGTACATGGAAAGAACAAGTTGCTCCTTTTTCGGAAGTTCCTCTATAACCTCAGCGAGGGTTGCCTCCATCTCCTTTAAACTGATTAAATCAAAAGGATTATTTACATCTTCACCAATTAAATGATGAAGCGTGTTTTCCTTGTCTGTCCGTGAAGATGAACCATTTATCTCGTCTATGCTTACAAATGATATGTGTGCCATCTTTCGGGTTTCACGGACTTTATCAACATCTACATTCAGTTCCCTTGCAATCTCCTCATCATCTGCAACATGCCCTGATTCCTGTTCCAGTTTCATGCTTGCCTCTTCAAGGTTACGAATCTTTTTTCTCGTTGACCTCGAGACAAAATCGCGTGATCGTAATTCGCTTAATATGGCCCCTCTTATTCTGAATGTGGCATAGGTCATAAATTTGTTGTCCCTGCTGGCATCATAACGTTTTGCAGCATCAATAAGTCCGATAATGCCGGCTACCATCAGGTCCTCCATGTCTTCAGCAGACGAAAAGTGGCCGGCAATCCTGTTGGCAATCCATTTTACCTGCGGCAGATTATTGAGTACCAGTTCATCCCTTGCCATCTTGTCTGTAAAGATATCAGGGCCTATATCTTTCTGTAATGATTTCATAACTTATCCTTTAATGTAAAAAATATCCTTAACAAAACTTGATGGTGTTGTAAAAAGTCTCCATCTACTGTGAGTGTTTGGTCATACGTTCGACATCTTGTATGCCTTCACGCATGCCCAAACACTACGCCTTGTATATGAAGATTTTTACTTAGCCATCGGTTATACTTTTTACAGGTTCATCAAACTTCATACAAAAACAGCTCTTTTGCAATAGACCAATGAGGCCTGGCAAGAGTTTTTCCTGATGTGGTTTTCATAGGGCAGATGCCATATCGTATGATACTCTTTTGTTGTGCTACACAGCCTTATTCCCAACATCAGGTGAAAAAAATGGGGGCCACTTGCCTATCTGTTCTGCCAATGAAGATATACATCTGCTTGCACGGGAATCGGGGAAAAGATCGCTTACAATTCTTTGTCGGCTTATCCCTTTTCCCACATTTTGATCCAACAGTACAAAGCCAATGTAACTTATAGATATGTCCAGAAATCTCTCTGTTACCACACACAACTGTTTATATACCTCATATGCCTCCCTACTATTTTTTGCCATATTTACCAACAATCTGAATTCTTTTCTGGAACAGTTCATTGAAAGCACTTTCATAAGGGCATAGGCATCAGTGATGGAGGTAAGTTCAGGTGTAACCACTACAAATATTTCCTGTGCTGTAAGATTAAAATACATGACATTTGAAGAAATACCGGCGGCTGTATCAATGAGCAATATGTCGAAGGACTCATTTAATCTGTCCAATGCCTGTGTGATTTCTTTTTTCTGTTTTTTTGTTAAAAGAGTCAGTTCCTGGACACCGGAAGCCGCCGGAAGGATATTCATATTTCCTGGTCCTGCCGTGATAATAGAATCAAGATCTTTTTCACCATTAATAACATGAGATAAATTGTATCTTGGGGTTATTCCCAGCAGCACATCGAGATTTCCAAGTCCCAAATCTGCATCCAGGACCAGTACCCGTTTCCCGATATTGCCGAGAGCAAAGGCAAGATTTGCGGTTATACTGGTCTTGCCCACACCCCCCTTTCCACTGGTAACAGCAATAATACGCATAACGGGTTTATCAGTTGCCTTTCCCCTCTTTTTTCCTCCTGAAAGTTTGCCTGATATATCTATTACCTTTCCAGGTTTTTTTTTCATGAGCATAAAAGATCTCCCCTTTGGCTATAATGGCCCTATATAAAAAGGCCCCTGATTTGTTTTTATTTGCAATGGCTGTTTTTCCTGGGCATGCAATATCTTACGTACACGAAACAGATTAATGTATACGATTAGCTGCAATACCTTTGCAGACCTTTGTGTAACTTTCCCGGATTGGGGACCATTATCGATATATGCCGGGATAACGCATAACAGAAGGTCTGTTACTTCCATAGCCCCTTGTTATAGCAACGGTATCCTCTCGTAATGCCGTCTCAGCCATATCTGTGCCTTTTATTTTCTGTCTGTTTGTTATGTCCTGAGATATCCCTTTTTCTTTTTTAGTAGTCATAATCAGATCTGCGATAACATCGAGTGAATCCATAACAATATCCTCCGGCACTCCAGATCCATTTGTCAGATATGAAACAGGTATCTTTGTCCTTGATATCTCATTGAGGATACACCCGTAAGTCAAGGCCTCGTCTATCCTTGTAAATATTAATTTGTCTATGGAAATAAGTCTGAACCTGTCTATGGTCTCTTCTATATTTTCATCCCTATATGTAGCAGTTACTACAAGATGTGTTTCAATCTTTTTCACAGAGGCAAACATCCTCCGTAAGTTTTCAATCCCTTTTTCATCTTTGTGATTGACACCTGGGGTATCCACCAGGATCAAATCGGCCCTGTGCAATTTTTTAATCACTTTTTTGAATTCTTTTTCAGAAGATGCCGTTTCAACCGGAACCCCTATGATTCGGCCGTAGACCCGTAGCTGTTCCATAGCGGCAATCCGAAAATCATCTAAGCTCACCAGTGCAACCCTGGTATCAAGATCAAGGGCATAAATCGCTGCAATCTTTGCGATTGTTGTTGTCTTTCCTACCCCTGTGGTTCCGACCATGCCTACGATTACTTGACGGCCTTTCTTGAGTTCTATAGGGGCCTCATAAATCCCCATATCATTAAAGGCATATATAAGACCGGTTTTTAATTCGTTGATATCAGAGTGACTTGTTATAAATGGGCATTTTTTGATGCCCTCTATCAATCTGCCGGCAAGATCGGGCGCTACTCCCTGCAGGAGCATGGATCTGTAAATCAAGGACAACCTGGTGCCATGCTTTTGACGCTCATTACCGGGATAACCAACGGGTTTAATCTCTCCTTTTTCAGGCCTTTCCAGATTGTCTGACATGGATTTTAATAAATCGTGGCCCTTTGACAGGGTGTTTTTGACAATACCTGCAGGCGCAACATGCCCTTCTGAAGGTAGAGCAAGATTGCCGGTCCCTTGAGTTTCAGATGCAGTATCTTCTGTGTCATCAATAGCAGCAGTTACCTCAACACCCGGTTTGCTCAGAAAACGGTACATCCCCGTGTTTTTCTTAATGGATCTTGCAGAAAGTATCACTGCTTCCGGGCCAAACTCCTTTTTAACCATCTTCAGGGCCTCTTGCATGTTGCGTGCCTCAAATCTTTTAATCTGCATCAGAAAGCTCCACTGTTCCCAAGGATTGTACCTTGATATCATTTAGTATTTCATTATAGGAAAGTATTATCATGTCAGGAAAAAAACGTTCCACCATCTGTCTTAAAAAGTACCTGATTCGGGCAGAACATAGCACTACAGGCTGATGACCCTCTGCGGCTATCTTTTCTGATTCCTTGCCAAGAAGCAGCATGATTTTCTGTGCTACATCAGGATCAATGGCAAGAAATGCCTTTCCGTGTTCACCCTGTTTGATGCTGTTGGCAATAATGGTTTCTACGTTCTGGTCCAGGGTGATAACGGCAAGAGAACCATCCTCAGACTGATACATACGTGTAATAGTGCGAGCCAGGGCCTGTCTCACATATTCCGTTAGCATGTCAGTATCTGTTGTGATCGGTGCCCAGTCAGCGAGAGTTTCCAATATGGTTAACAGGTCACGAACAGGAATCTGCTCCCGTAGCAGGTTTTGCAATACCTTTACTATGGCTCCAATAGACAGCAGATCCGGCACCAGTTCTTCCACCACCTTTGGGTGTGATTCTTTAACATTATCGAGAAGTTGCTGTACTTCCTGACGGCCAAGCAATTCATGTGCATGCCGACGTATAACATCTGACAGATGTGTTACAACAACAGTAGAAAGGTCAACAACAGTGTAACCCTTTGTCATTGCATCTTCTCTCTGACCTTCTCCAATCCAGAAGGCCGGCAGACCGTATGTAGGTTCCTTGGTAGCTATGCCGTCAATCTTTTCATGCGCAGTACCGGGATTCATGGCTAAAAGGTGATTCATCACCAACTCGCCTTTAGCAATCTCGTTACCTTTCAGCAGAATACGATATTCAGAGGGCTTGAGCTGCATGTTATCCTGGATGTGTACAGGGGGAACAACAATGCCCATTTCATATCCAAACTGTTTCCTTAATGATCTTATCCGGTCAAGCAATTCACCATCCTGTTCAACATCAACCATGGAAATCAGGCCATATCCTACTTCAAGAGCCAGGATATCGAGGGGCGGAAGTATATCCAAGCCTTCCTGGGGCTTGATCTTGGCCTTTACTGTCTTCATTTCCTCTGCTTTTCTGTCACTTGCCCTATGTTTCTGAATAACCATATAGGCAGTGGTCCCAACAACGATCGAAAGAATCATAAAAGGTACAGTTGGGAGCCCTGGAAAAAGCCCAAGTACAAAAAGTACGCCGGCAGCAATTGCTATTGCCCTGGGCTGTGCCAGCATCTGGGAAACCAGGCCCTTTGCAAGGCTGTCATCCGATCCTGCCCTGCTGACTACAATGCCTGCAGCAGTAGATATAATCAGTGCAGGGATCTGGCCGGCAAGGCCATCACCCACAGTCATAAGGGTATAGTTCTGGGCTGCCTGAGCAAAACTCATACCATTTTGCAGGACACCAATGGTAAGTCCCCCTACAATATTTATTAATGTTATTATTATACCGGCAATGGCATCTCCCCGTACAAACTTGCTGGCACCATCCATGGCCCCGTAAAAGTCTGCTTCTTTGGCAATCATCTTTCTTCTTGCCCTTGCCTCCTCTTCATCTATCAGACCTGAGTTCAGGTCAGCGTCTATACTCATCTGTTTCCCGGGCATGGCATCTAAGGTAAAACGTGCAGCAACCTCTGCAATCCTTCCGGAACCCTTGGTAATGACGACAAAATTAATGATAACAAGAATAACAAAGACGATCGCTCCAACAATATAATTGCCCCCTACAACAAAAGAGCCAAAGGCCTTAATAACCCTTCCTGCAGCCATAGTTCCCTGGTCCCCGTGTAGGAGGATCATTCGGGTTGTTGCTATGTTCAGGGATAGCCTGAACAGGGTTATCAGTAAAAGCACGGTGGGAAAGGATGAGAATTCCAGAGGCGAATGTATATAGGTTGATACGAGTATGATGACCAAAGACAGGGTTATGCTTAAGGATAGCAACAGATCCAGTAGTATTGTCGGAAGAGGGATCACCATAAATATCAGCATGCTGACTATGGCCACAGGAACCAGGATGTCACTGTTTCTGCTTATATAAGAAATTGATTTTGAATATTGTGCAGGTATTGCAATCGCCATTACAGCATTGTCTCCTCAATACAGATGATTCTCATTTACAAATTTGATGGCGTCGTAAAAAGTAGAACCGACAGAACGAATCAATCAGAACATATCAGTTGCAAATCACAGGCCAACAATCAGGGGAAACATAAAGACCAACAGCCTGACCTGTCTGCTGTGAGGAGGGCACAGAAATTGGTAAAAAAGGACCTTATGCAAAGGTATTGCATCTATGATACTGTTCACAGATCAATTTTCTGACACCATGCAGGTTTTTTTGATACCATCAGGGAATCATTGTAATAGCTCAACAAAGAGGGGCAGGAGGCTTTTTCCTCTGCTTCGGGTCTCCGGGCTGGTCTCTTCAGTAACTTATCTGCGGGGGACACCCGCCCCTTTTGCATTCTCGACTTCGTCGAGCTGCGGTTTCCCCCACTGATAAGTCACGAAGAAA
>JAGGTJ010000130.1 GCA_021163815.1 Deltaproteobacteria bacterium
TTTTTTTATTGATAACGGCAAAATTCAAAAAATGCACTTTTTCAAAGAGCGAAATATAAGATAGAACATACAGACGAAGCCTTATTTATCTTTTTGTATAATCCCTTTTACAGTATGGCATTACGTTTTGGTATGCTATTGTTTTTGGGTAGAAGGTAAGATTGGAGGCTTTATCCTGTACAATAATTTTTATTTATGGACTAATGTTGTGGTGCACTTGCCGACATGGAGCAAGGTCGTAGCGGAATGGGGATCAAGTCCCCCTTTTGTGTTAATTTGCATTAAACGCTTCCCATCTGCGAAGGAGTGTTTTTTTGCAATATCTGCCCCTGTTCCTTTGCAAAGATCTCTTCAGGATGATTTTCCGATTTCTATGTTTTGCCTATAAAATATCTCATAATCTCTAGGTTGAAAACTGTATAGTGTTCAGAAACTGGTTTGTGGATGGAAATTGAATAAAACAAATCAGGAATTATTTTTTTGTCTTGCCTTTATGGCTTTTTCCTCTTTTTCAAGTTCCTTTAGAAGGAAATCTATAGACCAGTTTTCGGATGTAGGTGTCACTACTGCCCAGAACTGTTTTTGAAGGCTCTCTTTTTTGTAGGCAGAAAGTAGATCGTTGAGTTTCTTTTCGGTAAATCCTGATATGATGATAGCCCTTTTCATTTCAGATTTCTCTTCCATACCGGTATTTCCGTTACGTTTTAACAGTTCATGCAATGTGACGTTGGCATCGTTGTCTGATACAAAGACCACGGGAATGGAGGCAAAACTCAGGTTGTCCAAAAAACTGAGGAGCTGTCTGCGTTCATCAGTTGCATATCCGCAAACGAGCAGTTTTTCAGGACCGTACAGGCGTTTTTCACTCCCTGTTATCTTTTTAAAGGTGTTGTCTGTTTTCATCTCTTATCTCCACATAGTATGGAAGGTTTCGTTTTTAGACGAACCCGTTTTTTACCGTAAAAACACACAGAGCTGTACTGAAAAAAACAGGCTGTGTTTTTACGTCGGTGGTTAGGATACTTTGAGTTCGACCATGCAGGTTTATACCCATCGTTGTTATGATTGATGGCGAGCATACAGCGTTTACAACCAAAAATCAACTGTTTTATATAATAATATAAAAGAGTTACATCTTGTAGAGTCGCTTGGATTAATGATATTGAATATGCAGTGTGTGTACGACTATGTGCCAAACTACTGCCCGTTAAGACCGACAAAGCTGCCGTTGTTGTCTTCGGCAAGTTTACGCATCAGGGCCGCAAACCTGACCACATTGTTCCAGTTCCCTCCATGCAGAATAAGGGTGGGGAAACCCACTGCATGAATACGTACCATTCTTTTGCCTCCTGTTAGGGGCCTGTTTAATCGGTTTACTTTATTCAATACATCCTGAATGGAACCGTGAGAAAAGTCATCTCCAAAATAGTATATTGATATACGTTTGCCCGGGTTCCAGAAGCTTGCTATAGCACCTTCTATGCCTTCTACAGGGCTGGAATTGGAAAAAGGTGTCCAGTTGGCAAGACGTCTTAGGATAACCCTGCGTCTTGCCGGAGTATCAGGAATCCACTGGCCGGCATACTGTGAGAACATATAGTCCCCCATGTCATTTATTACCTGAATCCCTTTAACATGAGGATATATTGCCAGAATTTCCTTTATCTTCCTTTGTACAAGATGCCATGCATAACGGTACATTGAACCCGAAGTATCAATTACGAATATGATATATTCACTGTCAACGGGCACGCCTCCAATAATATTTTCCCTGACAGGACGGGTTCTTATGGTTCGCAGCCTTTTCATCTCTTCTGTAAGTTTTTGTGTTGCTCTTTCAAGCTGTTGCTCTATTCTGTTTTGGGTATCCATATCTGTCTTGGCAGCCCTGAGCTGTGCCAGCAAGGATGATTTTGTGCTCAATAGCCTTGCAAGGGTTTCCTTTTCCTTTGAAAGGCTGTTTTTGACTGTGACAAGGTTGAGATTGATTGCCCTTGACATGGCTCTGACTTCATTCAGTTCATGGTTAAGTCTTTGTACCTTTGATTCCAGGTTCATACCTGTTGTTTTGAGTACAAGGGGTTCAGATGCCTTTGAGATTACAAGCAACAGAATAATTGCTCCAAATCCGCAGGATATGACATCGAGAAATGACAGGTTGAAGACATCCATGCTCTTTTTTTGTTTTTTCATGGCCAGTCCCGTGTCGGAGTGAAAAAAGAGCCTCTGGTTTTAACGGCAAGGCTCCAGTATAATGCCGATGCAACAGGATCTCCTTCCATGGGAAAGAGGATGGTGTTTACAGGTACGAAATCGGGGAGTTTTCTTATGGCCCTTTCAAACAGACGGATCCTTTCTTCTCCTGATACAGTATGCTTTTTTGGTCTTTTTTCTCCCTGGGTGGGAAGGCCATCCGTTATGAGAATTATGTTATCAGGCCCGGGAAATAGAGATGCAACGGTATCGAAGGCCTTTTCAAGGCTGGTCCCCCGTGACGGTACAAGGGCTTGAAATCTGTCCATTACCCTGTTTACGGCCTGTGTATTTGCTGCCCTGATCCATTTCCCTGACGGAGAAAGGGATGTTGTCTTGGTATTGAAGGGTATAATACAAAAACTTGAATCATGCGGCAGGTTGGCCACTATCCATTCAACGGTTTTTTGAGCACGACACCATTTGGCTGATGAGCGTTTTGCTGTTTCTGTCATGTTTTTTCTAAGTATTACGCCGAGGATGGTACTATCCAGCATTGATGCTGAAATGTCTACGAGGATTGCCACCCTGTGCCCGCCGAGCTTTAATCCTGTAAGGTATTGACGGTGACCTTCACCTTCAAACCTTCTTATCCTGTTACCTTGCGCCATATCTGCTTTTGTCTTTGCACCAAGCCGTCTATGCTCTTTGTCGAGGGACCTGAGATTTGATTCCATGGCCTTTGTGCGGGATTTAAGACCGGAAAACTTGTCTTTTATATTTGATAGCTCTTTTTCTATATGTTTAATATCGGTTAGAACTGACAGGGCCATTTTTCGTGTTTGGTTCAGATCATTGCGTTTTTTTTCAAGGCTGTTCTTAAGTTCAGCCATGTGTCTTCTGGCTGCAATTATCTCCTGTTCAACAAACATTGCCCTGGTGTGCAGCTCTGCGTGTTTTTTTCTGCGATGGCTTACCGTGTTGGCATTTACTATGAGTACAAGGAGTACTACAGCGCCAAAGCCACACGACATGACATCAAGAAAGGATAGATTAAATGGTGTTAGTTCTCTGCGATGCAATGCTGACATTGTAAAAGGGTCCTGATAAATCGGTATGCCTTGAAAAATTTTTCAGAAACATGCCTGGGCAGAGGATAAGGTTGACCTTACAGGCGGAGCAAGATAAGCTCTCTGTTTGCGACCCTGTGCGGCCATTGTTGTAGCTTCGGGCAATTTGGCGTTTACAGGAGCTAAGGCAAATTAAGACCTACGGGCACGCGCATACGTGAGATGAGATTTGTGTCACAGTAACTTTCTGTGTCCAGTATCAGTCGTTCCTGGATTAACTGTAACTGGTGTATGAAGAACATCAGCACGATGGATATTACAAGGGCAACAAAGGTGGAATTAAAGGCCACTCCAAGGTTCTGTGTTACTCCGGTAATGTCGCCCTGTACAGCAAGGTTTGCCTGAGAAAGTGCCCCGCCGATACCACGTACGGTTCCTATAAAACCAACAGAAGGGATGGCCCATGCAATGTACCTGATTATGGAAAGTTCGGATTCCAGCCTTTCTCCCTCAGATTCGCATACATTGTGAAGGGCCGTTGCAGAATCCTGAATATTCAGTGTCGCAGCAAACCGCTCTATGGCTGTGCGCATTGCCCTTGGCAGAATAAAGTTACGGGTAGATTCAGGCAGTTCATTCAGCCTGTCAAGCAGTTCCCTGGTATCTTCCGGACCAACGGGCAGGCCTTTTGGCAGTTGAAGTATGTCGATGTCAAGCTGGCTGTATTGACGCCGAACCGAAATGCCCTTGTATGCAAGAATGGCAAATGCCCATAACATCAGTATGATACATGCCTCCTGCTCATAGTCGCGAAGAATGATGTAAAGGTTTTGTTTTTCCGTGTATTCGGGGTTTGCCTTCATCTTTGCATGCTCTATCGCAAGCGCCCTGTCTGCCTCTGGCCGTATCAGCATTACGTACGTTCCGTGAACCAGGACAAATGCACTTAGAAGTGCAAACACCTGAAAAAGAAATTCAAAAGGAATTTTTTTGATCACATTGTCTCCTTGTATGTGAAACATACCTGTTGTGTATGCAAGGACTTGAAGAAGTATTGTAGTAAGGCGGTGTTTCTGTTGCTTCGCAAATTCGATACCATCAGAATTATTGTAAAAACACACAAGATGTATCAGCTCAGTAATTAGGGGGATAACAGCGAATGTACTATGGGGGCAAGAGAATTTTTCTTCCGCTCCGGGTCTCCCGGGCTGGTATCTTCAGTGATTTATCTGCGGGGGACACTGGCCCCCTCCGCATTCCCGGCACTCAACTACTAATCAGAAAATGGTTTGCCGAGAGGCTTGGGTCATCTGATGAAGGACTATATTTTCTATAGAGTTTTTGGAGAGTTGAGTGCCGGGCTGCGGCTTCCCCCACTGATAAGTCACGAAGATACGGCGCCCTCTCGACAGTCGCGTCAGAAACACCCTCTTGCCCCTAATTATTATTGAACTATTACCGTAACTTCTCAATAAGTTGGGGCAATACAGTGTTCCCCCTCACCCCAAGATATTGAGCTATTACAAAAAAACTTATACCAAGTTTAATGGCGTCGTAAAAATCAGCATCTATTTTCATGTCCGTGGGAGACCAGGATGTTTTGAATCAGACCATACTGGTTCAGATGTCTACGGGAAAGTCTACCACTGTGTCAGCTCCAATCTTTTCTGATGGTCTGAATATATGAACAGTCTCCCTCTTTTTTTGGGGGCTTTGTTTGGTCTTATTGTTCTGCTCGGTGGGATGCCTTGTCTCTTTGCCGTGACTGTCTTTTTTACCATAATTTTTATCATAATTCATGGTGTTTGCTGCCATGACAGCAGTTGTCATGACAAGGAAAAGAAGACATGAAAGTATCTTATTCATTTGAGATACCTCGCTATGCGAAAGCCTGTAGTATTGTTGGCATTACGGCCATAGCCGCGGTAGCTGAGACGAATCTCTGTAACCCCTGCATCCTGCCAGCTTGCTCCCCTGATCACATGGTGTGTGCCGGTCTTTGGGCCTATGGGGTCAACGATGGGCCTTCTGTCTGAAATTATTTTGTATGGGGTGTAAAAGTCATAACACCATTCGGAAACATTTCCTCCCATATCGTAAATGCCTGCCGGATTTTTTTTAAAACTCTGTACAGGTGCGGCCACACTGTAACCATCGTTGTAGCCATTGATAATTACCGGCAATATTTCTCTTGCAGACTCGTCTGCATAGTTTTCGCAGGCCTTTTTTGGTGGGAAGGTGCCTGACCAGGGATAACGTGCCCTTGTTTTTCTCCCTGCCATGCGGGCTGCATATGCCCATTCTGCCTCTGTAGGAAGCCTGTATCCAGTGTTATGGGGTTTTGTGGCCACAAGGATATTTCCCTCCTTTTTGTAGAATGGGGGGAGCTTTTCTCTCTTGCTGAGCCAGTTGCAGTACAGGGCTGCATCTTCCCACGTAACATTGACAACAGGCTGCTTGTCCATGTCAAGGGTTTTGCCGTTGAAACTGCCGGAATGGTGTGCCGGCATAAATCGGCGAAACTCCTCATTGGTTACCTCGTGGTCAGACAGCAGGAAGGGGCGTGTAAGCTGCACGGTATATTCCTGCTCATTGGCCCTCCGTCCTGGCTCACGCCGTGATGAGCCCATCTTAAAGATAGCTGGTCCAAGCATGATCATCCCTGTTTCACGGTGGCCGGTCTTTTTATGTCTGTCTGCCGTTGTAACACTGCCTTTTGGCCTCAGACGGATGTTGAACTGCTGACTGTAGCCCTTGTGTGGAAACACGTTTAGTGATACTGCTTCATACCCGGGTGACTGTATTGTCAGCGTATGTTTTCTGGTGGTTAAAACCATCCTTCCTGTTGCCAGTCCGTGGAAATGTCCATCGACAAGCAGCCTGGCATTGGCCGGAGATGTGCTCAGAAATATTACGCCATACTCAGGTTTGAGTTTTATGGAAATGGTCTTGCTGTATGCGGGAACAAGGTGTATCTCCTTTGTTTCCTCCCTGTATCCGGGAAGAGTTATATGGATAAGGTGTTTGTCTAAAGGCGGTACGGAAAAGCTGAGGGGGGTAATCCCCTTGAATGTATCATCAAGGGTGACCATTGCACCTGGTGGGAAGGATATTATCTTAAGCATGGCAGGTGCTGGCTCCATAACTATCTTGTAATGGGTCTTGATCTGGCCGTCAGTTATATGAAGGTCGAGGGTCTGATCGGAAAACCCCTTTTTTTTGAAGATAATATGATGCCTGCCTTTCATTAATTCAAGTATAACAGGGGTTGTTCCAAGGGGCTTTTTATTTTCAATGACCGTTGCGCCTTCAGGTTCTGAATCCAAAGATACTGTTTTCCAGGCCGGCTCAAGTTTGATTACAAGGTGTTGTCTTTTTCCCATTCCATCGACATAAATCTCCCTTGTCATCTTGACATAACGTTCCTTGAAGACTGTGAGACTGTGTTTTCCGGCATCTGCGCTTATTCCTTTCAGAGGGGTTATGCCTGCCGTTTTTCCGTCTATATAAACTGTCGCCCCTTTGACTGGTACAGTGTCTATGTAAAGCAGACCGGGCAGTTTTTTCATGACAAAGGAAAATCTGTTGGAGGTGTTGTCCCGAACTTCAATCTTCTTGGAAAGGGGAATATATTTGTCTTTCCATGCCCTTACGGTGTAGTGCCCGGTGAGGCAAAGAATATGGCTGCCTATCCTTACTGCAGGAGGAAAACCTTTTATGGAAACATTATCCGGAACAGGTCTTATTTCTATTTGAACAGAATGGGCTGCAAGCAGAAAGATTGCTGCCGCTGCAAGCAGGAAAAATATTATACCGAGTGACCAGTAGATCCCTTTATGTCTGGTTCCGTATTTGTCAGAAACATTGGTGATCCGCGGGAGGGGGGAAGAGCCTTTCTTTGATATCAAGGGTGCCCTGATATCTGCTTCCGGTGAAACAGGCATAGAGACCTGTGATATCGGCAATACCCTTATCCGTACCATATCTCCTGAAATATGATACAGGATGATCTCATCCCCTATCCTGGTTCTGTCTCCAGACTTTATCCAGACAGAAGATCTGACAGATTCGTCATTATGATACAGGGAGCCTGTATTATCCTTTGTTTGCAGAAACAGATGTCCGCGGGAATCGGCGATGTATGCCTCCACCTCTTTCCCTGACGATAGACGAATATGGGTATCTTTGCCGCTGCCTATTATCAGGGGCAGATTATCATCTTTGTAGGTGCTGACTCCGTTTTTATGCAGTATTTCAAAAAGACGGCTCAAATAGGTTCCTCACATGCTATGTGTATGTCTACAGGCTGATCCTTTACCCTGAAGGAAATACGAATATCTCTGTAACCCGGGCGACGTCCGACCACAGTATATGTGCCGGGATGAAGAAATATCTCCTGTTCTGTAAATCTTCCCAGGTCTTTTACCCTGTATATTATGACATGGGTAAGCTTGTCTGAATGGAGTGTGACCCTTATTTTTTTTAATGCATTTGCAATTAATCTGTCTACGGATTTAATCTGTGATTCCAACCGTGGCCATGTGCCGGGAATTGATCTTGCATATCTTAGTGTTTGCCTTGCCTCTTCAAGTGGACCCTTTTCCTGAAGCCGTTCAGGCCTTGCTATTATTGACTGAAGTTTTCTGTCTATGGCAAGACGCCTTTTTGCCTCCTGTTTTTGCTGTATAAAGAAGGCGGCATCAGGATCTATCTTTTTTGCCGTTTCACATACCGTTATGACATCCTGCCATCTTTCTGCCTTCCTGAATCCTATACACCTGTTTTGCAGTGAAGATAGTTTTGCCCTGGTTTCTTTGTCTTTCAGGGAGAGGACTGCCTTATGGATTGCCCTGTCTTTTGGTTTCAGCCTTGCTGCGGCATTGATGGCATGATGTGCTGTGGCAAAGTCTTTTTTTCTGAGGGCAGCAAAGAAGCGGGACATCTCTTTTTGGTACAAAAGATCATTTATCCTGGCATTGATGCGATGCAGGGCTACTGCTGCCGGTTTGAACTCATGATCTGTTTGGAGCGCCTTTTTCATGTGTACTGCGGCCAGGTTGATCTTTCCCTGTTTTTCCAGGGCCAGGCCCTTATGGTAGAGGGCCATTACCCTGTCTATGTTTTTCGCCCGTTTGAGCCCCTGAACTGCCACGGTGTTTTCAGGATCTATGGATAGCGCTATTTTGAATGCAGATATTGCAGTGGCACTATCCTGATTATCAAGTGCATTCTGACCGTTTTTGATGGCGGCTTCAAGCCTTTCCTGTTTTGATCTTAAAATGGCATGCAGTTTGTCTGTGGCAAGCAGGTAATAGTGTAAGGCTTCTGCACAGAGATTTTTTGTTGCCAGTTCGTTGGCCTGCCTTGCCATCTTTATACAGGCCGTGTAATCTTCTTTGCCCCATTGGGCGATGTTATCCGCCTCGGCTTTTGCCTGGAGATTGAGCCATTTTGTTGCAGCATCCGTTACGGCGGTGCATTTTTCAGGATGTGACTCATTGCCTGTTTTTGTTCCAGGCTTTTTGAAGGTCTCCATCTGTGTCTTTTCTTGTACGGGCCTGTGTGACCTATGAGGGACAAGGAAAAACAGGATGATTGCCATATCAATGAGGATGAATATACCGAGAATGACCCTTACCCCGCCAGACAGGCCAGAGGGAGACCATTTGTTGGCAGGGGCCTGATTTTTGTCTGTTTTGTATTTGCTGTCAGGAGGTATTAAAGTAGGCATGGTTCAATATCGTTTTTTTTACGGGGCCGTCATCTTTGAATGGGCTGTTTATCAATGTCAGAGGGATTGGGTACGGTCTTTGACGATGAGTTTTCAACCGGTATTTTTGTTTCTTTGGCATATATCTGTTTCAATATCTGACGCCAGTGCCTGTACTGCTGCTCTGCCGATCCGGTTAAACGAATTGTCTGACCTTTCACCTCCATAACAAGGGGTTTTGCCTCAGAGCTGAAAGAGTTGCCGAGTTCCTCTATGGCGGCTTTGTTAAGTTCGGTCTCCTTTTTTTTCTGGTAACCGGAGTATACAGCGGCAGCTCCGCCCATTATCATAACATTACGCAGTGTGGATGTACGGGCAGCAAGATCATTGCTGCCGGTGAGGCTTAAAACAATAGCCCCTATAATGGATGCAATGCCAAGGGCCTCTCTAGTCAGGGCCTGGCGTTCAATCTTATGCATTACAACAAGTTCCTTGATACGTGCCTTGCGCCAGTCATTGTATGGCTGCCATAGTCCGCGATAGTAGTTGTCATAGTAACCGTTAATGATATCTATCATCATGTCATCACGGCTTTTAATGGCTACAACCCTTTTAAACATGGGGTCATTCCTTGCAGGCAAATGTACAAGGTGGTATATTCCGTCAGAATCTTTTGAGAGATAATCTTTAAATGCATCTGGCGCCATTTCTGCTGCATAACGAATTTCGGCCACCTCCTTTATCCTTTTTATCTCTCCAGGGTCAAGATGGTTCCTGTAATCTGCAAGATCGTTTGCAATGGCATTGTAGAGATCCTGAAAGGCATCTTTTTTCTCTATCTCGGTATTGTTATAGGCCTTGGGGGTTACGGTCTTGCGGTATGTCTTTTTGAACCAGATGACATTGCGGGCATCAACGACCTCGATGGTAATGGACGTAGTTTCGCTGTCAGAGTATTCGATCCTGCCTTTGACAATAAGGTCTGTCCCTGTATCATCATCGGGGACAACGCGAACCATTCCCCAATAACCGCTTTTCTGCATGGTATATTTAAGGTGGATAGGCATGAAACGTGACTCGGCCTTTCTTATTTCAGGAGAAAGCCCCTTTTTTTTCTCAGGATCATCTGTTAGTTTACCAGGATTAAATATCTTGATGTAGCAGTTCAGTAATCTGTCTTCACTGATCTCTTTCTGTGCAACAACCGGATTAATATTGTCAGGCACGCTTGATCCGGGGATACTTGCGCAGCCTGCAAATAGGGATATCATAACAAGGACCGAGAGGAGATGCGCCTTTTTGTACATCTATTTGCCTTCCTTGTATCTTCTGTATTCTTCCCACAGCCTTTTTTTCAGCTCTGGATCGGTTTCTTTTTCTGCCGCCTCTCTTAACTGACGTGCAACAATGTCATCATCGGCTGATAGCGTATCTGTATTTGTAGCGGATGTCCCGGTGTCTTTTCCGTGATTGCCTGCCTTGACACCGGGTCCTTGCCTGTTGGCAGGATAGCCTGTGCCTTTTGAGGAAGAGACCGATTTGCCTGCACCCGATTCCTCATCATGGCCTTTGACGTTAGTGCCGTTTCTTTCATTTGTGTTTTTGCCCTGCTCACTGCCTTTTGTCTTTTCTGAAGTATTACGGGATACTCCTTCTTTGCCCGTTTTGATTCCACCTGGGCCCTTGGATTCAGCACCTCCTGTTTTTGATGTGCCTTTACCATGATCATTTTCAACAGATTGTTCAGAAGATGCCCGTTGCCTTGGGGTTATTTCTTTTAGGCGTTCACTTTCTCTGAGAAGCTCTTCGTCAAAGTTGCCAAGGGAAGATAACAGTTCGTGATCCAGTTCTGATATCTGTTCGGCCGTGGTTTTGCTTTCATATCCCTGTTGGGCAGGAAAGGAAAGATATGCTTTTTGGGAGCATGGTAGCCCTGCGGTTGCGTTCTGGCCACCAATCATTGACAGCCTTTCACAGTATTTTTCTATGCGGCCTTTAAGATAGGCTATGTACATCCTGTATTCATACCAGTCTTTTTCAGACATGGTCTTTTTTACCGAGGCATTTGACAGTGTGTCCAGGGCATTCATGCATATCTTGTTCAGTGCAATGATGCCCTCACGCAGATCCTGAATCTCTTCAGGGCGTAGGGAGGCGCATGTCCCGATGGAAAAAGACGGGAAGGTAACAAGGGAAAGAATAGTAAAGAGAAAAGCCGGAATAAGCCTTTTTTGCATAGAGACCTCCTCTGTGTTCCTGCATGAATGCAGCATGCCGTTGATCCGTCTCTGCCGCCTTGCCAAAAATTCTATTCCAATACTATACTTGATGAACCCACAAAAAGTAAAATCGATGGATAAGTAAAAATCTTCATATGCAATCTGAATTTTGCAAGCGTCGAAGTTCACCGAAGGCCTGCCCGCGGCAGACAGGTGCAAGGCGACAAGGGTACGATACTTCAAGCCCTTGCCAATGCTGCAGATTGTCCTCGCTTCACTCGGGCTCCCCACCCTTCGGGTGGGTCCCCGCGGTAAAATTGGTGTTTCTGGATATTAAAGGCATAATTTTTTTGAAAATAGTTTAGGCAGGCCTCAGGTATCAATATCTATTTTTTTTTCTTTCTGTCATCTTCTTCTCCCTCGTCTGCCCCCTTTTTGTCTTCGTTTACATCCCCTGACAGGGCGTCTTCTTCCTTTCTCCAAATATTCACTGTCAGAAGTGTATGATTGAGGCCGGGTCTTGGCACCCCCATCCATTCCGGCCTTCACGTTAGATGCTATCCTGTGGACAAAGGAGGACAGGTTCGACCACAGGCGAAGCACAGTGCCTGTGCCGGCCTCTACTATGGCCTCTGTTCTGTCACGTTTTTGGAGATTGGTTTTAATCCCCTCTCTGTTTTCGGGCTCTTTTGCTACCTGTTTCTGATCATCTCCCTGGTCTGTATACAGGTGGTTCATAAGTGTTGTATAGGCAACATTTATATCTTTTAGCTTTTGCTCTGCCTTTTGTTTTAAACGGGGATTGTTGGAAAATCGGTCGGGATGCCAGATGTTGACCATGTCCTTATATGCCTGTTTTATCTTGTCAGCAGAGATGGGCCCTTCTAATTCGAGCAACTTGATACACTGTTTTATCTCCATGTTTAGCTCCTGTTTTTTTTTGCCGTGTAGATATACACATGTGCTTTAATGTAAACACAAAATCGTGTTGAAAAACTAGTCTGTATTTTCATATTCGTGGGTGGCCAGGATATTTTGGATCCGGCCATGCCGGTTTTGGTATATCAAACTGTATCCCGGTAACAGATGCCGGGTCCGAGAGATATTTTGAAATTGAGGTTAAAATCTGTTATATGTAGTTTATATCCTGTATGGGATAATCTGCAAGCGGAATATGGATCTGAAACTTACATAACCTGTTTTCATAACAGATAATTGGCGGCTTTTTACGATATGTCTGTCTGTAACACACAGACAGGTATGATATGTTGTGTCTACATCTCTTTCTGTTGCCGCCAGGCAAGTACAGGTGTTGAACAAAAGGGGACGTTACACAAAGTTCTGCATCTGACATGTGGACATAAGGCAATTAGAATCTGACTGTAATGTTTGACAAGTTTAAAGATGCTGTGCATGTACAAAGACGTTCCGGCCTTTATCGGAATCCTCCGCGGATACACAACAGGCATGGCCAATATGTTACGATAGGAAACAGAAAAGTCCTGAATTTTGCGTCAAACGATTATCTGGGCCTTGGCTTTGATGAGAAATTGAGGCAACGTGTAGCCGCTAATTTTATGAAATATGGGACGTCCTCATCCTCGTCCAGGCTTGTTTCTGGCAATTATACTGTAATCAATGAGGCCGAAGCGATATTCGCCGATTATTTTGGATATGAAGACGCCATTTTTTTTCCAAGTGGGTATCAGGCAAACCTGGCTGTTTTTTCGACTCTGTTTGATCGTGACAGTATCCTGCTTTTTGACAAGCATGTCCATGCAAGCTGTGTTAAGGGTATGTCATTAAGCAGGGCCAGCTTATACGGATATAATCATGGTTCTATGGATCATCTCCGCAGGAGAATTGAACGTGTTATGGCAGTGGGAGCGGCTGTTGTTACAGAGTCTCTTTTCAGTATGGATGGTGATTTTCTCGATACAAAGGCCCTCCTGGATTTAAAGAAAGAGTTTGATTTGTTTTGTGTTGTGGATGAGGCCCATGCCTTTGGTGTATCAGGCAAAAGGGGAAAGGGGATTGCCGGGGATGTTGCCTCTGTGGCAATTGGTACCCTGGGCAAGGCATTTGGACTTTTTGGTGCCTTTGTGCTCTTGTCTTCTGCATTGAAGGAATATTTTTTCAATTTTTCGTCACCTCTGATCTATACTACAGCTCTACCCGAGGCGCATGCTGCTTCTGCTGTTGACAGCCTTGAAACTGTTTCTCTGAGTGATGATAGAAGGACCAGGCTTAAGGGCGTCAGTGCATACATGAGGGGGCTTTTGACAGATGCGGGATTTCATGTTACAGGAGATGCACATATTGTTTCTGTTTTGATAGGGGATGAGTCTTTGTGTTCTTTTATATCAGAACGTCTGTTACAGGAAAAGGCGATACTTGTTTTATCTGCAAGATATCCAACTGTTCCTGTGAACAGGGCTGTATTGAGGATTGGCATGACAGCTCTTCATACGGAAAAAGATGCGAGATATTTTGTCAATTCATTGAAGGAGGTTCAAAGACATATTGAAAAACAAGGACATTTATTATGTGGTCGGGACGGACACGGGTGTAGGTAAGACAGTCCTTTGTCTGTTATTGATGCAGTTCTTTGACCATTCTTCTCCTTTTTATATCAAACCCTTCCAGACAGGATGCACTGATGTCTATGCACCAGACAGTGATGCCCTGTTTATATACAGACATGTAAAGGGCCTTGAGACGAGGGACCCTGCCCAGTCCGTGATTTTCTGTTTTAAAAATCCAAAGGCCCCTTTTTTTGCGGCACGTGATGAAGGCAAGGCCGTGGATATGGAGGTGGTTCTGGATGTCATACACAAAAAGGCCCGGCTTTATTCCCCGGTTATTGTTGAGGCGGCCGGAGGACTTCTTGTCCCTGTAACAGAGGATATTTTGGTGGTGGATACTGTAAAGATGATTGGGGCACGTCCCGTTGTTGTTGCAAGGGCTGGCCTGGGCACCATCAACCACACGCTGCTATCCCTGGAGGCCATGGACAGGAGGGGTATTGTTCCTGCGGGAATCGTTTTCTTTGACCTTGGAGATCCGCCAACACCAAAAGATATGCTTTTGGAAAACATGGAGGCTGTTGAAAAATATTCCGGAGTTAAGGTCACAGGTGTTGTGGGAAGGATAGATAATTTCATAAGTCCCGAGAAAGACTGTTATAAGCCTATTGAAAAATTGGTGAGTTTATCGTAAAAAACACACAGAACCATGCTGAAAAGCCGGACTGTATTTTTCATGTCCGTGGGGGGCGGGATATTTTGAATCCAGCCATGTTGGTTTAGGTGTAATATGATCTTTGTTAGATACATATGAAATAGGAAAATACAATGAGTTTTTTTGTAACGATTACATTTGATTTGAATTGTGCAGAGCCGTCTGATTATCCAAAAGTTCAAAATGAACTTGATGACATTGATCTTAGCAAATACCTTACAGGCAAAAGAAAAGAAGTCCAATTGCCTGCAAATACATATGCTGCGGAGTTTGATGACGACGATTTTGATAAGTCAGCGGAGTTGAGGGATTATCTTGTAAGTGAAATTAAAAGAATTTTTAAAAGCTACAGTCTTGCTGGAAAATATTTTGTTAATGTTGGAAAACAATGGGCTTGGAAAGTGGGGAATGTAAGTTAAGTATCTAACCAGGAACTGGACTGGACACCGTGCACCGATCAATCAAACTACGTTTGATTGATCGGTGCACGGTGTCCAGTCAGCACTGCGATTAATAACCAGGGAGAAAGGTTTAATGCTGAAGGTTGCTTTTATTGGATGGCGTGGAATGGTTGGCTCAGTCTTAATGGGCCGGATGATAGAGGAAGGTGATTTTGCGGGTTATGAGCCTCTCTTTTTTAGTACATCAAATGTGGGAGGTAAAGGACCTGATGTTGGGTTTGATATCCCTCCCCTGCAAGATGCTTATGATGTCAAGCTGCTCTCTTCAATGGATGTTATTGTCTCATGTCAAGGTGGAGATTATACAAAAAGAGTTTATCCTGAGCTGCATAATATGGGTTGGCAGGGGTACTGGATCGATTCAGCCTCTACCTTGCGCATGGATCCTGACAGTATAATCGTCCTTGATCCGGTTAACAGGCATGTTATTGATGCTGGTCTGTCTTCAGGCATAAGAACTTATGTGGGTGGAAACTGTACGGTAAGCCTTATGCTTATGGCCCTGGCAGGTTTGTTTGCTTCAGGTCATGTGAAATGGGTGTCTTCCATGACCTATCAGGCTGCTTCTGGTGCAGGTGCCAATAATATGAAGGAACTTATCTCGCAGATGAGGGTCCTTGGTCAGGTTGCTGCAGATCTGTTGGATGATCCTGCATCTACGGCTATTGCTGTAGATGTTGCTGTTACAAAAGCAATGAGAAGTGAAAACTTTCCGACGAAATATTTTTCAGCGCCATTGGCGGGCAGTCTCATTCCCTGGATTGATGTCCCCATGGATTCAGGACAGACAAGAGAAGAGTGGAAAGGGTATGTAGAAACTAACAAGATACTTAATACTGAAAAGAATCCCATACCAATAGACGGGATATGTGTGCGTATAGGAGCCATGCGATGTCATAGCCAGGCCATAGTTGTAAGACTTGATAAAGATATACCTATTGATGAAATATATGATATGATAGGCAATGCAAATGAATGGGTTGATATTGTCCCGAACGAGAAAGAATCGACCCTGAAACATCTGTCTCCTGCAGCTGTGAGTGGAACATTGAAGGTTCCGGTAGGCCGGCTTAGAAAGATGCTTATGGGACCTGAATATGTCTCAGTGTTTACTGTTGGAGATCAATTGTTGTGGGGTGCTGCAGAGCCTGTTCGAAGAATGCTTAAGATAATATTGGCAAGGTAGGGGCCTGAATTGGCTGTTTTGTCTATATTGTTATGTCTGAATTTTGATAAACCTGTAAACACTATAACACAGCAGATGGAGACTTTTTACGACGCCATCAAAATTTTTTCACATCTTGACTATCCTGGCTTATAAATGGATACTGCTTATATGATACCTAAAACCTGCATAAACTATTTTCAAGAAGAAAATTATGCTTTTAATATCAACGAATTATAGAAATGTCGTGCTTGTATAACACGCATCAATTTGATGCGGCCATAAAGGTTGTGATTTTTGAAAATAGTTTACCGCTTCCGGAGCGTCGATTTTACCGAATCTGCGGTGTTGGCAAGGACTTGAAGTATCCATAGTACGTCTGCGTCCTTGTCGCCTTGCATCTTCGGCAAACTCGACGTTTGCAGAATTTAGGTGATATTGTATACATGGAAGTGCCAAGCTCACTGGTGGGGCTCCCGGACTTCAAATCCGGTGTACCGGGCTAAAACCTCGGTAGGTGGGTTCGATTCCCATGCACTTCCGCCACAGATATTTTTTTTACCTGTTTGCCCATCCATAAATAGATTTTGAGCACTGTCGAGTTTTCCATTCTTTGCGCCCGTTGGGGTGCTCAGTCCCACTGCCTTGCGGCGGGTTCCCGTTTTCGAAAAAGATATTTTTTACAAGATTAAAAAAATCAAATAATTATGCAGAGTACTACGGACGTGTATGTTTCTCACAAGGGGGTAAGGTATTTGCGATTTCCTGTAGAGAACGGGTAAGGCTGTCTTATGTGCGGTAGGACAGGCACTGAAATTGTGAAGAAGGTCCTTTTATGGGGTGGGTACTGCCTTTTGGGATTACATATCCCTGATCTTTAATTGCTATACTCAGAGGGGAACTTGTTATGGAAAAAGAACATGGGGCAAAGCTTTTCCTTGTGCTATTACTTTGCTCTGCCTTCCTTCTGTTGAAATTATTCTGGACCTTTTTGGCTGCTATTGTGCTTGCCCTCCTTATAACAAGCGCTTTTTATCCTCTATACCCCAAAATTAAAAGGGTTTTTAGAGGCCGTGATATGCTTTCATCCTTTTTTATGGTTGTCTTGATTTTGGTTCTGTTGGTTATTCCTCTCTGTTGGTTTGTGGGAACACTGTCCAACGAGGCCTATGAGTTTTATAATCGTACAAGAAGTTCAGTGTCCATGCAGCATATCCAGGATGTCTTTCATAAGAATTCTGTGTGGACAGAACGGTTAAAAAAGGCATCCGAGTTTATGGGGATTGAATTTACTCCCAAGACCTTTGAGTCTATGACTGCTTTTGTGGGAAAAAACATAGGGCTTTTTCTGTATGATCATATCAAGGCTGTTGCATCAAATCTGCTGACTTTTTTAATGCATTTTTTCTTAATGCTTTTTGTTATATTTTATCTGTTTAAAGATGGACTGTTGCTGAAGGAATATCTGTTTCATCTTCTTCCCATACCTGAAAAACAGATGGAGAAGGTCTCAGAAAAATTTCAGGAGATGGGTAAGGCAATAATTCTTGGAAATGCCCTTTCCGGTATTATACAGGGTATACTGGGGGGGATTGGCTTTTTTATGTTTGGACTGGCCTCTCCTTTTCTGTGGGGTACTGTGATTGCCTTTATGGCCTTTTTACCTGTAATAGGTGCTTCAATTGTTTTTATTCCGGCGGCGGCAATCTTTTTTTTACAGGGTAATACAGGGACAGGGGTAGGTTTTTTGTTGTACAACATGTTTTACAGTTCAGTTATGGAGTATGTGATTAAGCCTCGTATGATTGGACAGGGTATGGAGATGAATTCCCTGCTGGTTTTTTTGGGTATCGTCGGAGGAATTCAGCTCTACGGGATTATGGGCCTTATATATGGTCCTTTGATAATTACTATATTTCTGACCCTTGCCGAGATATACCGGCTTGAATACAGACCTGTTAATTTTAAGTCATGAGTTGTTGTGTCCTTGTAAAAAACTTATTTTCAAAAATGAGAACCTGCTTTTATGCGCAGGGATTCATCATTCAACGGGTGCGATAAATCGAAAACTGTATCATATCCAAAAATTGATCCGTGGACAGGTGCAAGCCAGAATATCTTGAATGACTGGCTATGTCGATTTTTATTTCTTGTGGAATTTATGCTCAGACAGGATCAATATCGATTAAATAATTATTAATTGCCATTGTTTTTCTGCCTTTTATGAAAAAAACCTTGGAATTATTTTTGGGGGAGGGTGTTATGAAAAAAAAGTCAAAGGTAGGTATAACTATTACACAGCACTTATTGAATCAGCAGCGTGAAAATCCTGAGGCTACAGGCTCATTTACAAAGCTTCTTAATGAACTTATTGTGGCAGCTAAGGTTATATCAAGAGAGGTTAACAAGGCCGGGCTGGCGGATATACTTGGCCCAACGGGAACAAGAAACATTTATGATGATGAGGTCCAGAAGCTGGATATTTTTGCCAACAAGGTGATTATTGAGCGTATGCAGCATGTCGGAGAACTGTGCTGTATGGGGTCTGAGGAAAATGAAAACCTTATAGAGATACCTTCTCAATATCCCAAAGGAGATTATATCCTTATGTTTGATCCTCTTGATGGATCGAGCAATATTGATGTGAATGTCAGTATAGGTACAATCTTTGGGATATATAAACGAAAAAATCCTGACAGTTGTTCTGAAATTTCTTTGAGTGATGTGCTTCAAAAAGGAATAAACCAGGTTGCTGCCGGTTATTTTTTATATGGTTCAAGCACTATGATGGTTTACACTACGGGTCATGGTGTTCATGGCTTTACATTGTTTCCCAGTATCGGAGAGTTTTTGCTTTCACATGAAAACATAAAAATACCGGAAAAGAGCACAATATACAGTGTGAATGAGAGTTATTATGCCTATTGGGATGATAAGACCAGGGCAATAGTAGATTATTTCAAAAAAGTGGACAAGGATACTGGCCGGCCATATACTGCACGATATGTTGGCAGTTTAGTGGCAGATTTTCATCGGAATCTTCTTAAAGGTGGAATTTTTATGTATCCTGCTGACCGTAAAGATCCCAAAAAGCCTGGAGGAAAGTTAAGGCTTATGGTGGAGGCAAATCCGTTGGCAATGGTTGTCAGGGAAGCGGGTGGATATGCCAGTGATGGTTATGTCCCTATCCTTGATATAGATCCGGGTTTTCTGCATCAAAGGACTCCTCTTTATATAGGCAGTAAAAAAGACGTTGAGATAGCAGAAGCCTTTATGAAAGGTGAAAGAAAATAGGTCATTGATTGATTTTTCATCTATTTAGTAAAAAAACATATTAGATGTAAAAAAAATTGGAATGTTTGCTGTGTTATGAGTTTGCTTGAAGAGGGGCACAAATTGGTTTTCATATGTCTGTATGAAACAGCGAAGAGTCAATAATGATTCGGGAATGAAAGATCGTTTTTGTATAGTGATACCTGTTTACAATCATACAAAGACCTTGCATCAGGTGGTTGTCAACGCCCATAAATTGGGGATGCTCGTGATTGTGGTAGATGATGGCTCTACAGAACCGTTGCCTGACAGTTTTAATAAGATCAGTGGTGTAACATTGATAGCGTCGTAAAAAGTCTCCATCTACTGTGTTATAGCGTTTGCTCATACGTTTGACACCTAAATTCTGCAAGTGTCGAGTTTGCCGAAGACCTGCCTGCAGCAGGCAGGTGCAAGGCGGCAAGGGTGCAGATGTAGTACGATCAAGTCCTTGCCACACAGATTCGGTAAACTCGGCGCTCCTTAAGGGTAAACTATTTTCAAAAATCACAATCTTTATCTTCAAATTGATGCGTGTTATACAAGCACAACATTTTTATAATTCCTTGATATTAAA
>JAGGTJ010000058.1 GCA_021163815.1 Deltaproteobacteria bacterium
AAATAAAAGTGTGCATTGATCAAATAATTACTTACAATCTATAACTTCCCTCACAAACGACCTTTTTTCACAATATTCTCATCCTCTGCTATACCGAACGTGGCAGATAAGATATATTATAGTTTACGGAGTCATTTTCCTGCCTGTGTATTGCACTCAGACAGGTGTGATATATTTATCCCTGTAATACTGTACACCTTCAAATAATCCATTGATCTTCCTTTCGGGATGGAGAAACTGTCCTCCGGCCTGGAAGAGAAACAAAGGGCTTGATCCTGCACAAAAGACCTTAGTTTACCGTAAGAACATATAAAACCGGACTGTATCTTTCTGTGGGTGGCCGGAATATTTTGAATCCGGCCATGCCGGTTTAATGCACATATAACCAATAAGCAACACGATAAAGACAGACATTATGGTAAAATGTATAAAAAAGTTTTTGCCTGTTACCATAACAACGGCCATTGAGGCCATCAAAGACAATGGAGGCCTTTCCATCTCAAGGAGCACTGCCTGCATCTTTTTGACACAACCCTGTTATCTTCTCCTTCTCTCTTTCATGCTAATTTCCACATCGGCATTTTTCACACCTTCTTTTGCGTCCGCAATAGATAAAGAAATGGCCACACTCCGTATGTTTTATACCGACAAAGAGCTTGTCATATCTCCAACAAGGGCACCCAAACCGGTCTCAAAAACCGCAGAAGACATAACAATTATCACCTCAAAAGACATAGAGAGGATGAATGCCCATACCGTGGCAGAGGTCCTGAACAGGGTGCCAGGGGTCTTTGTCAACTTTAACCAGGACTTTGGCGCAACCTCCCTTATAGGGATACAGGGTGCGGCAGAAAGAGACTCCCTTGTCATGATGGATGGCATCCCATGGAATTATCTTTCCAGCGGCAGTGCAGAGACCAACTCCATTCCTGTAGGCATTATAAAGAGGATAGAGATAATCAGGGGTCCTGGCTCGTCTGCCTGGGGCTCATCCCTTGGGGGCGTAATAAACATTATTACCAGGGAAACAGGCGTATCCAATACCCCGCATGGCATGGTGAGGGCATCCTACGGCCAGCACAGCACAAAGGATGCCAAGGCCGAAGTTCATGGCAGATCAGGGCCTGTAGGCTATTATCTTTTTGCAGGAAACCAGAGATCAAACGGACTGAGGTCATCCCGCGACTTTGACAACAACAGCCTCTATTCAAAGTTCAGCATAAATCTGTCAAAAAACCTTGGTCTCGGCCTGACCATGGGCTACAGTGACCCTGACATAGATCTTGGACATATCTCTGGGTCACATACAACGGTAAAAGAACGCACATCCTTTGTCAGTGCAAACATAGATGCAGGTATCACAGATAATATTGGTATCAAGACATCGTTCCATTACTTTAAAAACAGGGCATCAGATAGATCAACAAGGCCTGGCTCATTTCTTTCAGGACTATACGATGAAGAGACCATTGGAGGAAATCTCAGCCTCAGCTACAGGGATGCCATCCAAAACGCCACCCTTGGCGTAGATATAGACAGGGGGAATCTAAGATACAAAACAATAATAGGTACAACAAGCACTTCCCGCAGGCCTCACAGGGAAAAATGGGCCATATACGCAAACGATACCATATCGTTTGGAAGATATTCCATAACACCCGGCATAAGGTATGATCACGATTCACATGCAGGGTCATTCGTAAGCCCAAGCATAGGATTTACCTGTTTTGTCTTTAAGGATACGGTATTAAGGGGATCTGTTGCAAGGGGATTTACCACCCCTCCCCTGCTAATGACATTGAACGGTTCGCTTGATTACGAAAAGATCATGTCATACCAGGCAGGTTTTGAGACGGCTGCATTCAAATATGTCTGGCTGAAGACCACATTTTTTATGCATGACATAGATGACACAATAGAACAGACAAGCAACAGAACACAGAGCGGTGTTGTGTGTGAGGCAGAGACAACACCACTTTATAACATACGTCTGAAAGGCGGCTATTCCTATGTCCACAGCTCCAAGGAAAACCAGGACAATGGAGCAACCGACATGCGTGAGTATACCCTCGGGATCATCTACGATGATAAAAGGTCTTTCAGCGCCGAACTCTTCGGGCACTATGTATGGTGGGATTACAACCATAGGTGGAATGCAAGCTATGATGATATGATATGGGATCTGAACTTCAGCAAAAAACTGTGGTGCTGTCCCTTTATGCCCCATGTATCCGGCAGCATCTTTTTTACCGGTCATAACCTCTTTGACTGTTCCCAGTACACCTCCGAGGAATACAAAAATCCCGGCAGGTGGGTAGAGGCAGGGATCAAAATATCCTTCTGAAAATACCGTTTCGAACGGATGCAAAGTCCACAAATATTCGTACCCATTAATCTGTAACGTCAACCTGTTTTATGGAGCCATGCCATGCAGCCATCATACTATCTCAAGGTGTATCCGAAAGAAAACAGATCAGACCGTGTGATCCTCTATTCCACCAAAAGGGGATCAATAGCCCTTGTTGAGCAAGAGACGTGGCAGAGATTAAAAAACGGTGAGCTTTCACCGGATGAGGCCGATCTTTTAAAGGACCTTGGCATGGCAGTAGAGGACAGGGAGACTGAAAAAGAGGAGGTGCTTAGCAGCCTTGACCGTCTTAATGCAGATAATCCCGAGCTGCACATCACGGTTGTGCTCAATATGGACTGCAACTTTGCCTGTACATACTGCTATGAAGGGGATATGAAGGGCAATCTTTACATGTCCGAAAAGACAAAACAGGGCATGATACGCCTTATCAGGGATATCATTGAAAGGGAAAAAAAGACATCTCTTCTTGTAGATTTTTTTGGAGGGGAGCCCCTTTTGAGCATGCCGCTCCTAAGGGAGATAGCAGGTGAACTGAACACCATCGACCAGGTCTCCAAACGCCTTACTCTCGTTACAAATGGCTCCCTCCTTAAAAAAGGGATAGTTGAAGAACTTCTACCTCTCGGCCTTGAACTTGTAAAGGTCACCATAGACGGCCCTGCCGAAGAGCACAACCGAACGAGGCCATTTAAAAACGGCAAGGGCAGCTTTGACAGTATTATAAAAAACCTGAAAGATGTCTGCGATATGGTAAACATACACATAGGAGGCAATTTTACGGAAAAAAGCTATACATCCTTTCCCTCCCTTATGGATTACCTGATTAAGGAGGGTCTTACACCGGACAGGTCCATTGCAATAAAATTTGATCCCGTGCTTGGCGCCTCTAAAGACACTATTGCTCCCCCCAGGCCTCATGGAACCTGTGCAACCATAAGCGACCCCTGGGTAATCAAGGCCACCACAATGCTTCGCAAAGAGATACTGAAAAGGGGGTACAGGACACAGAAGATAACCCCCCTGTTGTGTGCAGTAGAAAACAAAAGCGCATTTACCGTAAATTTTGACGGTCTTATATACAAGTGCCCCGCCTTCTTAGGCATGAAGGGATTTGAGGTGGGAGATGTAAAAAGAGGCATTGGGGACTATGCAGAGGCCTACAATTTGGACCTCTGGAAGAACGATACGTGTATGGCATGTGAATACCTGCCTCTCTGTTTCGGGGGATGCCGTTATGTAAGATTTATAAGATACGGGAACCTTGATGCCCCTGACTGCAAAAAGGCCTACCTCGATACCGCGCTTGAAACAACAATCAAGCAGGATATAAGGTACAGGTCATAATAAGCATGTTAAATCCATCAGGCACAAAAAACCTCATAATATTTACCATTGTAAGCTCTCTGTGGGGCGTGGTATTCGGTCTCATAGGCCCATTTTACGTGGTCCACGTAGAAAGATTGAGTGGCGGAATGGAGAAGCTGGGTATTGCATTCAGCATAATGATCATATGTCAGTCCGCCGCGTCATACCTTGCAGGCAGATTTTCCGACAGACTGGGAAGACGGCCATTCCTGCTTCTCACTGCATATGTTGATGCCGTTGTGCTCTTCCTTTACACGGTTATACATGAAACAATGTATCTGTACATGCTCCAGGGACTCCTCGGCATTACAAACGGCGTGTCTGAGACCATCAGTGTCTCCCTGCTGGCAGATCTGACCAGCAAGGGCGGCAGGGGAAAGGAGATAGGCAGGTTCAGGGCATTGGTGAGCCTCACATCGGCCATGGGACTTGCATTGAGTGGATACCTTGCAAAATCGTACGGGATAAACTTTCTCTTTTATATGGCATCCTCCGTTGTAGTGTTGTCAACGGCCCTGCTGTTCTTAATAAAAGAGAAAGAGATATAAAAGACCGTTCGGTGGTAACGAAGGAGGAAGCAATGAACTCAATCAAAAACATTTGTCCACTTTGTGGAGGGCATAAAAAACAGGGAACAACAACATTTACAGTAGATATGGGGAATACCCTGGTCGTGGTTAGGAATGTACCGGCAACGATTTGCTCCTTATGTGGCAATTCATGGCTCTCTGATGAAGTAGCCGATGACATTGAAATTATCGTTGAAGAAGCAAAGAAAAATCACCGACAAATGGAAGTCACCCAATATCGAAAAGCAGCATAAATCACCGAAGAATACACTGGAAGGGACTGGACAAAAACTCAGCATTTTAATCAGCGCTGTCGGTTTGCTCTGCCCCCCGGCTCAGTCAATAGCCAATATGGTCTGATACCCTGTTACCATAAAACTTGCCATACCTAATGTGGGAAAATCAGACAACTGCACATTGCAAGATGTGTCATATTTTTGGCAAAAGATAATGGCATCGTAAAAAGTCTCCATCTACTGTGAGTGTTTGGTTATATGTTAGACATTTTGTATGCCCTCACGCATGTTCGAACACTATGCCTTGTATATGAAGATTTTTATCTATCCATTGGTTATGCTTTTTTACAGGTTCATAAGGATTCAGGTGTCATATTTTTGACAACATATAGCAAAAATCACACAGATGTGCACAAGACAGGAAAACTTAACGCGTGTGACTCACTATAAATGGCCATTTTGGCCTCGTTATGCTCAGACCTTGATCTTCGAAATTCTTTATACCTGTGCTTTATATATAGACATTATCTGCGTGAAATATCTACAAGAATCGTGTTAACACATGTAACAGTCGTTTTTTTATTCCAAAATACCATCACTATGGCACATCGATTGCAGTATCATAACATCAAAAAGGATTCTTTGATGTTAAAACAATAAATTTATAGGGGAGGAAACCATGAAAAAAGAAAAAGAAACAACGGCAACAAGGGAAATATTAGTAATTGACAAAGGCATAAAGGACAAAGATCAACTCCTGGGTGGCTGTTGCTTTGGACCTATATTTCCGATATGGGCATAGTCAATTGTTACCTGCCTTATCTAAAACCATATCAAAACCAAAAATCAGGCCGTATTTTCATGGATAAAAACCTTATCCTATGTGGGACATAAAAATACGGTCTTTTCTTTTACCTTCCAGGGAGTTCTGTACCAAACACGGCAAACAGGCCCGTATGCCAAAAATGAAATTATTAAGGCCTGTTACCGGCCTTTTGGCTTACCGGAAATCGACCGGTTCTTTTCAAAATGACCTTACCGGTCTTGCAAATGCATTTTTACCTGCAAAGCTGGCCGCATCCCCCAACTGCTCCTCAATCCGCATAAGCTGGTTATACTTTTCCACCCTTTCTCCCCTTGCCGGGGCACCCGTTTTCAGATGGCCGGTATCCAAGGCAACGGTCATATCTGCGATAAAACTGTCAACTGTTTCACCGCTGCGGTGAGAAACCATTGCCCCCCATCCGGCAAGTCTTGCCATACGCACCGCTGCCATGGTCTCGGTCAGGGTACCTATTTGATTCAGTTTTATAAGAACACCGTTGGCTATATCCTCCTTAATGCCGCGTTCAATACGTCTTACATTGGTAACAAAGAGATCGTCTCCCACCAGTTCAATCATGGCCCCAAGACGCTCGTTAAGTATCTTCCATCCTGCCCAGTCATCCTCTGCCAGGCCGTCTTCCAGGACAACGTAAGGATACCTCTCAGCAAGTGCGGCATGGTATTCCACCATCTCTTCAGATGTTAATTCCCGGTTTTCTGTACGAAGAAGATACCTGCCATCCTTAAAAAATTCAGTAGAGGCCGGATCCAGGGCAATACCAATGTCCTTTCCAGGAGTAAGGCCCACCTCGGTTATAGCCTGCATAATCAGTTCAATAGGCTCTTCATTGGAACTTACTTCCGGCGCAAACCCCCCTTCATCACCCACTCCTACACTATGTCCCTTTGCCTTCAGTACGGACTTGAGGGCATGATACACCTCTGAACCCCATTCAATGGACTGCCTGACGTTATCTGCACCATAGGGCACTATCATGTATTCCTGAAAATCGGCCCCCTGCCAGTTTGCATGAACACCGCCATTAAGTATATTCATCATGGGCACGGGCAAACGTGTTGCATTTGCACCCCCAAGATAGTGAAAAAGGGGAAGGCCTGTGGCTATTGCAGCCGCTCTTGCAACGGCAAGAGACACAGCAAGAATGGCATTTGCCCCAAGATTTGCCTTGTTTGGCGTCCCATCCAGGCTGATCATTGCCAGATCTATTTCTCCCTGATTTACTGCATCCATGCCCGAGATCTTTTCAGCAACAGGACCGTTTACATTTTTCACGGCATTTAAGACACCTTTTCCAAAAAAGCGTTTTTTATCTCCATCCCTCAATTCCACAGCCTCATGACTTCCTGTAGATGCCCCTGAAGGCACCCCTGCACGAGCTGTTATCCCGCACTCTAAAAAACATTCTACTTCAACCGTGGGGTTACCCCGGGAATCAAGAATCTGCCTTCCATATACTGTTTTGATGCGTGTATCCATTGCATTACTCCTATGTTCGGGTTTATACTTACCATGCAAACACCGTAGAAAGAATATCCCTTTTATCTCAATTCTTATAAATTCTTCATACTGCTTAGATCAAAAAAACCTCCACTGCGGTTACCACCCGAAACCTTTGCAAAATTCCTATTTTTATTCAAGTTAAGGGGACTGTTAAAAAGTCTTATCATTGCTTATCGACCAAGAATGATATGAAGATTAGATATTTTTTAAGAAATATCTGAGATGAGAATTACTTATTCATCCCATACAATTAAAATGTTATCCGTGTCAAGATTCTTTGCAGTTGTTTTTCAAAAGAAGGTTCAAAGAAAACCTTTGTGACAAATATAGCCCATAAAACCAACGTGTTGCTTCATATCCCTTTGCCATTATGAAAGATATTGGGACATTACAAATCACAAAATCCTGTCCCCCGTACCTTGTTATATTCTTGATCTTTTCTGCCGGTTTTGAAATAGTCTGTAAAGATATTTTATATGAGGTATTGCCTTATATATAGAGATTGTTTTACGATGCCATAAGGCTTGAACAAAACTGAATATTTTGTAAGGATCTCATTTATAGATAAAAACCAGGTAAAACACAATAGAGAGGTGTTATTATGAGTAGATATAAAATAAGGTTCTTACCTGATGGAACAGAGGTTGAGGTTGAATCCGGTGTAACCCTGATGGAGGCAGCAGAACAGGCTGGAGTCTATATAAACAGTCTATGTGGCGGAAAAGGTGTGTGTGGCAAGTGCAAGGTCCAGATCACAGGAGACAAAATAAAGGCCAATGCACATTCCATAAGATTTCTGTCAAAGGAAGAGATAGAAAAAGGATATGTCCTTGCCTGCCAGACAGAGGTTGAAGAAGATATGGAAGTAGTAATTCCTCCGGAATCCCGTCTTGAGGGTGAACAGATCATGATGGACGAAACCCCGGTGGATTACAGCAAGCCTGAACAGACAAAAGAAGAGGATCTCCTCCATATCTCATTCCCGTTTGATCCCATTGTCAAAAAGATATATCTTGAGCTTCCGGCTCCAACATTGGAAGACAATATAACAGATATTGACAGGGTAAGGCGGGCACTCAGACAAAAAACCGATTATAGGAAGTTTGATGTATCTTTCAGATGTCTTCAAAAACTGGCATCTGCTCTCAGGGATAATGGCTGGAAAGTAACTGTAACCATTGCTATACATTACGATATCTGTAAAATACTGCAGGTGGAAGACGGAGACACAACACAGAGGCACTATGGAATAGCAGTTGACATAGGGACTACCACTGTAGTGGCTAACCTCATAGATATGCGGTCAGGCAAGGTCATTGGAGTGGCAGGAAGTCATAACTTACAGGCACATTATGGTGAAGATGTTATCTCCCGTATCATTTATGTATGTGGAAAAGAAAAAGGATTGAATCCCCTGCACGAGGCCGTAATAAAAAACATCAACAACCTTATAAAGACACTGACAGATGAAAACAAGATAGGCCGTAATGATATAACTGCAATTGTCGTTGCAGGCAATACTACTATGACGCACCTCTTTCTGGCCCTCAGACCATGTTACATTCGCCTGGATCCGTATGTTCCCACGGCAAACGATTTTCCTCCTATATCAACAAAGGATCTAGGTATTGATATAAATCCTGAGGGTATACTGGAAGTAATCCCCGGGGTTGCCAGTTATGTAGGGGGTGACATCGTAGCAGGTGTGTTGGCATGTGGCATTGCATCACAATCAAAGATAAGGGTTCTGATAGATGTGGGAACAAACGGTGAAATCGCACTGGGAAACAATGAATGGCTGGTATGCTGTTCTGCCTCTGCAGGACCTGCCTTTGAGGGGGGAGGCATGAACTGCGGAATGAGGGCCACGAGAGGCGCCATAGAACAAATTGTTATAGAAAACGAAAAGGTAACCTACAAAACCATTGGCAAGGCAAAACCAAGGGGTCTGTGTGGTTCAGGTCTTATTGACTGCATATATGAACTGGCAAGAAACAGAATTATACTGGGAAATGGGAAATTTAACGATAACATAGACAGCAGTATTAAAGACAGGATTGTAACACTGGAAGGTGAAAAGGGCTTCATCGTGGAATATCCCGAAAAGACAGAATCAGGGCAACCTATCATCATAACCGAATCAGACATAAATAATCTGATTCGGTCAAAAGGCGCCATGTTTGCCGCCATCAAATCTCTTGTAGACTATGTCCAGTTGAACTTTGAAGATATAGATACCTTTTATGTGGCAGGGGGTTTTGGCAACTATCTAAACATTCCACATGCAATAGGGATAGGACTTTTGCCGGATATCGATCCTGACAGAATAAAATTTGTAGGCAACAGTTCACTCGTAGGGGCACGAATGGCTCTTCTTGCCATCAGTGCCTTTGAAAACACTCATCACATAGCAAGGGGAATGACAAACATTGATCTGTCTACATATCAGCCATTTATGGACGAATATGTAGCTGCCATGTTTCTGCCCCATACAAACAGAAATCTTTTTCCATCAGTAACATATTAAAACATTTGCAAAAGGTGAAAAGTGTAACCGGTTAAGAAATGAGACCTTTGCACCCTGTATCATAACATCTGAACAAAACTGAATATTCTGCAAGGGTCTCAAAACGTAATAGCTCAAAATTTATAAAAAAAGAGAGGTTATGCAAAAACCTTAACAGAAGGTCTTAAACAACTGGCTCAGTCCTTATAAAAATACCTTCCAAACAAACGGTTAAAATCAGTCCATGATCCCTCATGTTGATCTTTTTTCATAAACCGCCCCAAGCCGTTTATCTTGGCATCCAGATCATCAATCAAATTCAGCGCAAAGGCCTCTAAAAATTTAGGTCTTTTTGGCGAACCAAATTCAAACTGCCCGTGATGACTGAGTATCAGATGTTTTAATTTTAACGCCAGATCAACAGGAAAATCATCTATAAGAGAAATCTTTTCATCCAGCATGGAAATTCCTAAGACTATATGCCCTATCAACCTGCCTTCATCGGTATAATCACCATTAAGGCCTGCATCCAATTCCCTTATCTTTCCTATATCATGCAAAAATGCCGCAACAATCAAAAGGTCATGATCCAATTCAGAATAATGGCTGGCAACCATAATGGCCAGCCGACATACAGACAAGGTATGCTCCAGCAATCCCCCCAAATAGTTAGGCTGGAATTTTTTAGCTGCAGGAGCCCTTTTGAAGCTCTCCATAAACCTGGAATCATCCGTAAAGGTACGAACAAGTTTTATCAGATGAACACTTTTAATGCTCGACAGACAATCCTTCAAATCAGAAACAAGCGCTTCCGGATCCACAGATACTGATTCCACAAACATCAAAGGATCTATCTCTTCTTCAGGCACACGTTTAAGCCAAGGGATACTTAACTGTACCTGACCCTTGTATGAGTTGGCAATACCCACGACCTCAATGACATCTCCCTCCTCAAACAGAGGAGACATATCTTTTACATTGTCCCATATTTTTGCATCTATCCGGCCGCTATTGTCAGCAAAGACCATGGCAATAAAAGGTTTTCCGTTCCTTGTCCTCGAAACCCTCTTTTCCTTGACAAGAAAAAGGCCTCTTATTCTCTGACCGTCTTTTATGTCTTTTACATGGACAAAAGAATCTTCCCGGTTATTCATAAATCGTCCTACGTGGCTATAAATGTGTCAGCTCAGTAATTAAGGGGATAACAGCGAATGTACTATGGGGGCAAGAGAATTTTTCTTCCGCTTTTGGCCTCCCGACAGTCGCATCGGAAAAACCCTCTTGCCCCTAATTATTATCAGTCATCAAAATTTCCACTGGACCCTTTCTCAATATTTATCTTGCTGGCACGCTCCCTTATCTTTTCAGGTGTCCATTCAGCAGGATCTTCTATACACTCTGCCTTTGCTCCAAGGTCATAGGACCCAGCCTCAAGTATGACCTCAATTCCAAGCGGTGCCGTATCAGCGGCATTAAAGACGTTCACAAGAAGCCCATACACAAACTCCTCAACACCCTTTACCATCCTATCCCTTATCTCCGCTGGCTGACGCAACAGTTTATTTTCAAAGGGAAGGTTTAACTTTTTGTAGTTTCCCCCTGATATTCCTCGTTCTTTTGCATATGCCACCATTTCAGCCCACTGTTCATCAGTCATACCTTTGTCCGGCAGCTTGATAAACTCTCCATTATCATCCAGCATGGCATTACCATAATCATTGACCTTTACCCCCCACGAGATCATCTGAAGTGCAGTAGCAACATTGGCCTTGGTGGTATTGGTTTCTTCGGCAATTTTTCTCAACCGGTCTGAATTGTTGCCGGAAGTTCCATGTTGTGCCCCGGAGACCTTGTATTTTTCCAATGCCCTGTGTATCTCGGCAGTCAATGGCACCTGGATACCGGCATCACTCTGTTCAATACCATGCGTAGTTCCGTTATTTAATGCTATCCAATCCGGGAATATGCCATGAGCATTCAGGCCCTGTATTAAAAAAAGCGCCTCCTCTACAGTAGAAAGGCCCTCTTTGCCTTTTATCTCCCCTACTTCTGTTTCAAAACCCGCCCATTTTGGTATAAAAGGATTCAATTCCAGATTTGCCAGCAGGTTTTCATCATCAGGCAGATGTGAGGCATCTATGGCTATAGAGGTAATTCCTGCGTCAAATATGGATGAAATCTCGGTCTTTCCTGTCTTTATATCTTTCTCCCCTTTAATGGCGTAATGGTCGGCATGAATAGCCACAGGAACAGTTATCCCCAGTTCATTCATAATGGTATCTGCCTGCATTGCAAGATTCCAGAAACTTGTTGCACAGTATGCCTCGGCCCCACCCTCAGATTTTGCAATCTCCAGAATGACAGCGGCATTTGCACGTTGAGCTGCCATAAGGACACCACGAATAACAAAATTATTTCGCCCATTGGCCGCAATAGTCATAGCCTTACCCTTCTTCCTTAAGGCCCGATCTATTACCTTGCCACTTACAATCAATGCCCTTGAATTTGGAAAACGTTTAACAATATTAGGTGGACGTCCTATCTGAAGAGCCTTTTCAAAATCTGCATAAACCTTGCCTTTTTCTGATGACATGACTAAAGCCTCCTTTTTTAAATGGTTATTTTAACCCAAACCGGCATAGCCGGATTCAATATATATTGGCACAATCCACGACAAAATATAGCACTGTTTCGTGTATCTTCACGGTAAAATTGATAAACTCGTAAAAAGTCAGATTTTCGCAACAACGCAGATGGACTTTTTACGACGCCATCAATAGATACTAATCAAAATTCTATCCCATGCTGAGCCCTGATTCCATTCTTTAAGGGATGTTTAATCATCCTCATTTCAGTAACCAGATCTGCCAGATCCACAATCTCCGGCAATGCATCACGACCTGTTATAACAACATGCAAGTCTTCAGGTTTGTTTCTCAGGACATCCATGCATTCTTCAGGATCAACAATTTCATACAGTAGCAGGTAGGTAAATTCATCTAAAACCACCATTGCATATTTTCCGGAATTAATGACCTTCACAGCAAAATTCCATGCCTCGCGTGCCGCGGCCTTGTCCTTTTCAATATCATTGGATTTCCATGTAAAACCTCTTCCCATCACATAAAAATCTACACAATCAGAGAAACGTTTGACCGCATCCAGCTCTCCGTACTTCCACGAACCCTTGATAAACTGAATAAAGCATGTCTTCATGCCGTGACCGGCAGCCCGCATGGTCATGCCAAGGGCAGCGGTAGTCTTACCCTTTCCATGTCCAGTAAAGACAATAACAAGCCCCCGTGTCTTTGAAGACCCTGTTGTATCAGAAGATGGTATGTTTTCCATAGATCAATATTTCCTTTGCAAAAAAAGCACCTGATCAAGCTGTGATGAACCCGTAAAAAGGAGAACTCTTTTTCTCCCATTTATTTAACCGATAGATCACCTTTTTCTATTGATAAAGGTTAAGCGCCCCTCCCTTCAATATTATGTCTCTCTCTCTTTCAGATAACACAATCTTACCCTTATATTCCACACCATTAACGGTAAAAGCGATCTCATCTGCATGGGATACGGTTTCAACAAGATTTTCAAACCTGATCTTATCCGCTTCTCTTACAGATTCATATGTTCCAGAATCAATGAGTATGGGCAACACCCCGAAGTTTATAAGATTCGCCCTGTGGAGCCTCGCAAACGACATCGCCAGCACCACCCTGAGACCCAGATAACGCGGAGCAAGAGCTGCATGTTCCCTGCTTGACCCCTGACCATAATTTTCTCCGCCAACAATAGCAAATGAACCGGACTGTTTTGCCTTCTTTGCAAAACCAGGAGATAGCAGGGCATAAACATATTCTGATATTGCAGGAAGATTTGAACGCAGAGGCAGAACCTTGGCACCACCCGGCAAAATATCATCTGTAGTGATATTGTTACCCACCTTGAGCAAAACCTCAATGTCCATTGAGTCTGCAAGGGGGGGGAATTTTGGCAGCGGCTTTATATTAGGGCCCATGCGTATAACAACATCACTGGTATTGGCCGGAGGCGGTATAATCATGGAGTCATCTACAAAAAAGGCATCAGGCTCTTTAACTTCAGGAATATCACCAAGCACGGATGGGTGACATATATGCCCTGTTATTGCAGTGGCTACAGCGGCCTGTGGCCCTGTAAGATACAGTTTTGCATCCGGTGTTCCGCTCCTGCCTTCAAAGTTTCTGTTAAAGGTGCGTACACTGATTCCCCCTGATGGAGGTGCCTGTCCCATGCCAATACACGGCCCACATGCCACCTCAAGGATTCTTGCCCCTGCATCAATCATGTCCGAAAGGCTGCCATCATCTGCAAGCATTGCCAAGACCTGCCGTGAGCCCGGTGAAATCACAAGGCTTACATCCGGATGCACCTTACGGCCCTTTAAGAGTCCTGCAACAAGTTTCATATCCCGATAGGAAGAATTGGTACAACTGCCTATTGCAACCTGATCCACCTTTACATCCTCAAGAGAGGAAATCCGTTTCACATTGTCAGGGCTTGATGGGCAGGCAGCCAGAGGTTCGAGGGCAGAAAGATCCAGTTCTATTTCCTCATCATACCGGGCATTATCCCTTGCCTCTATTTCAACCCAGTCTGTTTCGCGTCCCTGCGCGGCAAGAAAAGACCTGGTAATTTCATCAGATGGAAACACGGAAGTCCACGCCCCAAGCTCTGCGCCCATATTCGTAATCGTGGCCCTTTCAGGAACAGTTAACGACTTTACACCAGGCCCGCCATATTCAATGATTTTGCCCAGACCTCCCTTTACTCCAAGCTGTTTGAGCAGACTCAGAATCACGTCCTTGGCCCCAACAAATGGAGACAGCTCACCCGTCAGCCTGACCAATGTAACTCTTGGAACAGTCATATAAAACAGGCCTCCTGCCATGGACAAGGCCACATCCATGCCACCTGCACCCATAGCAAGCATCCCCAGACCACCACCAGTAGGAGTATGGCTATCTGAGCCGAGAAGCGTTTTTGAGGGTTTTCCAAACCGTTCCAGATGAACCTGATGACATATACCATTTCCGGGCCTGGAAAAATACGCCCCGTACTTTGCAGCCGCTGTTTTTAAAAATTGATGATCATCAGCATTTTCCCATGCTGCCTGCAAGGTGTTGTGATCAACATAGGAAACTGATCTCTCCGTCTTTATCTTCTCAATCCCCATGGAAATAAATTCCAGGTAAACCATGGTACCTGTTGCATCCTGGGTAAGTGTCTGGTCAATTCTTATCCCTATCTCTTCTCCCGGCACAAGCCTGCCTTCTTCAATATGAGATGCAAGTATCTGACCTGCTATGTGATCTTCATAACCCATTCGTTCGAACTCCTCTGTTTATGTTCATAACTGCAACTTTTATGATTGTACTCAAAGCAATGCGTGTCATACAAGCACAATGTTCCTATAATTCTCTGATATTGATGGTGTCGTAAAAAAAAATCAGATTTTCGCAAAAAACGGGATGGCAAAGTAAAAAGCTCCAGATGATAGGCAGAAAAGCTGAGGAATGAGGCATACATAAAAGTACGCCGCAATGACGAAGAGTTTTTCGCAACGCCACAGATGCACTTTTTACGACGCCATCAAGCTTGAATAAAATGCAACATTATGTAAAGGTGTTATGACTTTTTACCTATCCATCGGTTTTACTTTTTACGACGCCATCAAATTTATCAACTGGTAATTTATATGGAGTACAAGAAGAAAGGTAACATAGAAAAGAAAATAATGCAAAACGGGATAGTCCTGATGATATGCGCAAGCTTTATATTCAGCGTGTTGGGTGCCCTGGTAAAACATCTTGGTCAGGAAATTCCGGCAATGGAAATAGTCTTTTTAAGGAGCCTTTTTTCTTTTCTTATAATCTTACCCGTTATCTTCTGTCATAATATGTGTCTTGAAACAGATCAAAAACGCTTTCTGATTCTCAGGGGGCTGAGTGGGTTTTGTGCCTTTTCCCTTTTCTATTATGCCATTACAAAGGTGCATCTTACAAAGGTATCGGTTATAATGCAAACAAGACCTTTTGTTGTCATGATACTTGCTCATTTTTTCTTAAAGGAGAGATTAACGTCAAAAGAGCTGCGTCTTGTGATCATATCTTTTATAGGTGTACTGCTCCTTATCAAGCCAAACAGGGCGATTGCAGGAATGAACATAGACATGGTTTCCCTGGCATGTGTTATGGGGGTCTTTTTTGCCGCAACAAGTGCGGTTTTGGTTAAACATGTTACCCAATCAGTCTCCTCCGTATGTATCATATTCTACTTTATGCTGGTCTCAACAATATGTTCAACCCCATTTGTAGTTTCATCTTTTATTGTTCCTGCAACAAAACAGACAGTTATCATCATTGTTATTACTATCCTTTCCCTTGTTGCACAATGGCTTATGACAGAGGCAATAAGGTTCTCCAAGACAACGATAGCAATGGTGGTAGGTTATACAAGCGTAATATTTTCTACCTTTTGGGAACTGTTATTCTGGCATACACCTCCTGATCTGTTTACCATAGGAGGTGCCGTGCTTGTTGGCATATCAGTAATCCTTATGGCACGCAGCAAGACCTCTGCATAACCTTCCCTTTTGCCAGTTTTTTTGTGCCTGTTCGTGGGCAAACAGGATATCCTGGTCACCCACGGAAAAATACAGACTTGGTTTTTCAATGTAGTGTTCTCTATTTTTACAGTAAATTAATCGGGTTTTAATCTATGGATAAGATAGTTATTGAAGGAGGCAGACCACTAAAGGGGCAGATCGCTGCAGGAGGGGCAAAAAACGCTGCCCTCCCCGATATTGCCGCATGCCTTTTGGCAGGAGGCGTGCATCACATCTATAATGTTCCAAGGCTGAGAGATATAGAAACCATAAAGGGGATTATGGCAAGGCTCGGTGTTGTATTTAAAGACATAGAAAACGGTCTTTATGTAAATGCCTCTGACATAAAATGCCACGAAGCGCCATATGACATGGTAAAGACCATGAGGGCATCCATCCTGTTACTTGGCCCCCTGCTGGCCAGACACGGTAGGGCAAGGATATCACTACCGGGCGGGTGCGCAATAGGGGCAAGACCGGTCAATTTGCATCTCAAGGCCCTGGCTGCCATGGGGGCAGACATAACACTGGAACATGGTTATATCAATGCCCGTGCTGACCGACTCAAAGGTACCAGGGTGTTTTTTGACATCCCTACAGTAACCGGCACAGAAAATATCATGATGGCAGCAACAAGGGCAGAAGGGCTTACTGTCCTTAAAAACGTAGCCAAAGAGCCGGAAATCACAGACCTTGCCAATATGTTGCGCAGTATGGGCGCCCATATAGAGGGAGATGGAACAGACGTCATAACAATTGAAGGGGTAAAGGATCTGTCACCTTCTGAACATACGGTTATCCCTGACCGGATTGAGACCGGCACATTCATGATTGCGACGGTCATGACCGGAGGTGATGTAAAAATCACAGACTGCCGTCCCGAGCACCTTGGAGTCCTTATTGAGAAACTCGAATCAGTTGGCGCAGAAATCAAAACCTCAGACCGGGCCATACATGTAAAAGGTCCCAAGACCATTGAAAGCGTCGATATCAGGACATTGCCATATCCAGGCTTTCCAACAGACCTCCAGGCCCAGTTTATGGCCCTTATGTGCATAGCAAAAGGCTGGAGCATGGTAAGAGAAACGGTTTTCGAAAACAGGTTCATGCATGTAAGTGAACTAAGAAGAATGGGAGCAGACATTGAAATAAACGGCGCCCAGGCACTTGTTCGGGGCAGAAAAAACCTTATTGCCGCGCCGGTTATGGCCACAGACCTGAGGGCCAGCGCCTGTCTTGTCCTTGCAGGACTCGTAGCAGAAGGTGGAGTTACAGATGTCCACCGTATATATCATCTTGACAGGGGATATGAATCCTTGGAGAAAAAATTTGCAGGTCTTGGGGCCTCCATATGGAGGGAGAAGGTATCACCTCAATAATTAGGGGAATAACAGCGAACCTGCCCCTGTTTGTTGAGCTATTACGGGAAAAGGTTTGAAAAACACTATAACCCCTCAAACCTGATGGACTATTTTCAAAAAGAAATTTGATGGCGTTGTATGCCTGCAACAAAAGACACACTTATCATACCCAATATCATATCCAAAAGACCCCTTATATGCTTTCTCCTGTTTTTTATTGCAGGCATACTTGTTGATCGAACCTGTCTTCTGCCAGGCAGGTATCCGGCCTCCATAGCAGTTATATCCGGCCTTTTGCTCCTTTCCCTTCTTCTTGCATACCGGAACCTGCAATACTACCTTCTGTCACTCATATTCTTTCTCTCAGCCATACTTATAGATCAGATGCAACACCGCCCTTCCCTTCTGTCAGACCTCTCTGTAATCCACCAGCGTGTTATCATTGAAGGGACCATTATCCGTCCTGTTAAACAGATTCATAACATGATACGCATGACAGTAAAATCAGACAGGGTAAGGGTGTCCGGCAAATGGTTCAAGACAAAAGATATTGTTTACGTAAAGGTCTACAACAGGATACCCGGACTTGAGGTTGGTGAAAAGATACGCTTTCCCGCCCACCTGAGATCATTTACAAACTTTAAAAACCCGGGGGCATACAACTACAGGGCCGCAATGAAATCAAAGGGTTACTCCTGTGCTGCATATGTCTACAATGGAAAAGATATCATTCATGCAGGACGCGGACACCTTCCTGCCTTATCTATCATAACGGAACATCTGAAGGCCCCTGTCAGAAAACTCATAACAAGATGCCTTAACAAAAAAGATGCGCCCCTTTTTTATGCCCTGATACTCGGAGAACAGCAGCAGATTCCCTATGGCACAAGGGAAAATTTTAACAGGACAGGTCTTGGGCACATGCTTGCCATATCAGGTCTGCACGTCGGTCTTGTTGCCTGGGCATGTTTCTTACTGTTTAAAAAACTTCTGTCTCTCTCATATACCCTGATGCTTGCCTTTAACATAAAAAAGATAGCCGCCATTATGACCTGTTTCCCGGTGGCGGCATACAGCCTTATTGCAGGATTTGGCATATCAACCGAAAGAGCAATGATAATGGTCATGATTTTTCTTTTCTCCGTAATCCTCGACAGAGAAAAGGATATTGCCTCCACTGTCGCCCTTGCAGGAATCATTGTACTTTTAATAAATCCCGATGCCCTGTTCAGCATATCATTTCAAATGTCATTCTGCGCTGTCATTGGAATCCTGTGGCTGGTACCGCCTCTTGTAAACAGGCTTCCTTCATTTAATAAACATAAAGGAAGACAATTTCATTCTGTACACAAATGGCTTAGAGGGGTATTATATTATCTGACAGGGCTTTTTGCCGTAAGTCTGTGCGCCACCTTTTTCCTGCTACCTCTGACAACCTTTTATTTTCATCGAATATCCCTGGTTTCAATACCGGCCAACCTATGTGCTGTGCCGATCTTAGGGCTCTGGATTTTGCCGCTCGGACTGTCAAGCGCAATTATACTGCCGTTTTCACAATATGGCGCATCCTGTCTTCTTCACCTGAGTGCCACAGGCCTTCATTTGATGGTATCCCTGATAGATTTTTGGGCACATTTTTCATGGGCAAGCATATGGGTCATTACACCTAATCTCTTTGAAATAACCCTCTTTTATCTGTTGGTACTTTCGGCGTTTTCCTTCAAAAAACACCTGTGGGCGCGGATACTGTTTATAACCGTCATGGGCCTTTCCATCACGGATACCGCTTACTGGATTCACAGAACCCGCTTCAACCGCGATCTTGTTGTAACCTTCATAGATGCCGGATATCGAAATATTGCACTGGTAGAATTTCCATTCGGCAAAAGAATGATAATAGATGAAACAACCGATGGAAAAAAATTCTTTGATACGGGAAGGATTGTTCTTGCTCCCTTTCTCTGGTATTCAAAGATACTTAGTATTGATTATATATTGACAGACTGTATAAAAGCCGGGCAGCCAGACGATCTGGACTTTATTGCAAGGAACTTCCATGCCAAAAAATTCTTATGTAACCCTATAGACAGTAAGGACTCTGTCTTTTCAAAAGACAGAAAATCGCATACAAACGAAAACTCAGGGTGTCTGTTATGTTCCAGGAAGATAAACGGCGTAAAAATCGAGCAGATATACTATCTTAAAAAATTGACATCAACAAATTCTGCGCCTGTTTTATTTGCCTCAAGATTATCTTTCATGGGCATATCCTTTCTTTTCCCTGCAAGGCATGCCGGCAACAGCTATGAGCTAAGGAC